>JABDRL010000180.1 GCA_013041765.1 Dactylosporangium sp.
CAAGCAAGCCGCCATCGACCGCACCCGGCCACCCGACGTGGAACCCGGGACCTACAAGCCCGAAGCAGACATCCTCGCCTGGCTGACATCCCTCTGACCATGCCGATGACTATGCCGATCGCCCCAACCCGAACGCCGCACCGACGCTCGAGATCTCCGGGCCGGTCGGCATAGTCTGCTGGTCGGCATAGGACCTCAAATGCCCACGTCGGCATTTGACGTCCGCAACCCACAACTGGTTGGGGCCCGCCGCGGTGAAGTCCCGTCTGACCAGGGCACCCGGGCGTCCGGTCTCGGGCGCCGGTCGGGTGGTCCGCGGTGATTTGTCCCGCAGCAGTCCCCGCAGGCCTGCGGCGCGCATGAGCCGCTCGACCGTGCACCTGGCGACGTTCACGCCCTGCCGGTTCAGCTCGTGCCACACCTTCCTGGCGCCGTAGACGTCGTAGTTGTCCGCGTGGACCCGCTCGATCCGTTCGGTGAGTTCACCGTCGCGGATCGCGCACGCCGACGGTGGGCGGGTCTTGACGGCGTAGTACGTCGACGGTGCGATCTGTGCCGGCGTGCCTTCGAGCGCCCGCAGGACCGGCTGGACACCGTGCTCTTCCCGCTGGGAGTCGACGAACTCGACCCTCGTCGCGATGGACGGTCCAGCTCCGCCGCGAAGAAAGCCGCCGCGGATTCAGGACCTGGTTCGCCCGCAGCAGCTCACGAACCTCCCGCTCCAGCTCGGCGATCTTGGTCGCATCGCCCGACGAGGTCCCCGGATGGACCTTCTGATCGATCTCGGCCCGCTTCACCCAGGCACGCAGTGCCTCCGGGTGCACACCGAGTTGGCCCGCGATCCGCCTAATCGCGCCAGACCCGGTCCGCGGGTCCCTGCGTGCCTCGACCGCCAGACGCGTGGCCCGCTCACGGAGCTCGTCCGGGTACCTCCTTGGTGCCGACATGACAGTGCATCCTCCGGGTGTTCGATGTCTTCATCAAACCCGGGGCGGAACAGGCGAGATCACCCCAGAACCTTGACGCCCTCGGGGACGTTGACGACGTAGTCCACGGCGCCGAGGAAGCCACATTGATCCAGGTACAGCGTGGTTCCGTCGACCCGATAGGTGCGGCCTGGGCGACCCCGCAGCGGGCTGAGGTAGCGGACCGTGCGGCGGAGGTGCACTTGCGATGTGGTACTGCGCCGGATGTCCACGGTCGCAAGGCCGTGGGCTGCGACCTTGATCACCGTTACCGGTTCCTGGATCGTCGTATCGTCCTCGTACCTCGAGCCCAGCAGCTTCCATGCCCCCAGGCGCAGGGACAGTGCGCTCGCACCGACAAGCAGGATAAGGATCACGCTGATAGCGAGGGTTCGCTTCACGATGCCTCCCATATTCTGTACACGACTGAATTTACAATGTACATGCAGATTGGGAGAGGGGGCCATGCCGTTAGCTTCGCTAGACCCGCGCGGACAGAGTGACCAGCGGCGGATGACCTGACCGGGCCAGCTGTGCTAGTACAGTTGGGTGATGGCTGGCAAGCTGGACCCCCCGTACCTGCGGATCGCCGCCGAGATCCGCAGGCGCATTGTGGACGGTGAGCTCGCTTCCGGCGAGCACGTGCCCTCGACCCGGCAAATCGCTGCGGAGTGGGGCGTCGCACTGGCCACTGCCACCAAGGCGCTGACCGTGTTGCGCCAGCAGGGGCTGGTGTGCGCCCGGCCCCGCAGTGGCACGATCGTGGCGTCGCCCGAGCCTGCCCGAGGCGGAGCCCGCTTTCGCCCCACCGCGACAGGCGGCCCCGAGCTGAGTATCGAGCGCATCGTGGAGGCCGCGATCCACATCGCCGATCGGGAAGGGCTTGGCGCGTTGTCCATGCGCGGCGTCGCGGCCCAGCTCGGCGTTGCCGCCATGTCGCCGTACCGCTACGTCACCAGCAAGGACGAGCTCATCGTGATGATGAGCGACGCCGTCTTCGCCGAGTCCGATCTCCCCGACCCGCCACCCCCCGGGTGGCGCGCCCGCGTCGAGGTGGAGGCGCGCGCGCTGTGGGCCTGCTATCGACGCCATCCGTGGCTGGCCCAGCTCAGCCCGCCGACCAGGCCACTGCCGCTGCCCAACCTGGTCCGCCACGCCAACTGGGTGCTCGCCGCGTTCGATGGCCTCGGCCTCGACCCGGCCACCACACGCAACCTGCTCGTGCTGGTCTACAGCTTCGTGCGGGGCCTTGCCGCGAACCTCGGCCAGGGCAGCCGGGCGGAGGCCGCCGCCGCGGGCCAGGCAGCTGACCGGGACCACGACGCCCTGGCGCCCGCGCTCGCCGCCCTCACCGCTTCCGGCAGCTACCCGGCCTTGGCCAAGGTCACTCACGTGCTGAGCCAGCGCGACGACCACCTGGATCTCAACGAGATCTTCGACCTCGGGGTGCGGGTGCTCCTCGACGGCGTCGCGGCCGGCATCCTGCATGAGTCCCGCCCCGGGACGGCCCCGGTCCGCGCCGCGGGCAGCTTGTAGCCCCGCTTCCGGCTGGTTGATCGCCAGCAGCTTCGCCGCTGCGGACTCGCTTGTCGTCGCTGCGGCGCGGGTATCGACCTGCTGCTTGCTGGGACTGCTTGCCATTAAAAGAATTTTTTATCCTGATTTCCACCTTTTATGTCTTATTTCCTCCGGTGGTTGCGGAGCAGGATGGTGAGCACGGTGCGGGCGTCGCGGCGTCGTTGTGGGGTGGGGGCGAGTAGCGCGGTCAGGGCGGCGGTGGTGACGGTGACCGGGTAGAGGACAGTGCCGATGCCGGCGGCGAGGGCCCCGTCGTGGATCAGTGCGAGCGCGGTGGACATTGAGGACTCCCTGGCCGGTCGGGCGGGTGATGCCCTCTGGTTACCGAGTATCCGGTGGGTGTCCGCCAATCCCGGATCCGTTACGGTCTGACCATGTCCAGCTCACTTCTGGTAAGAAACCGTCCGGGTCCGGACACCCCGGGTCCGGACCCGTGCGATGACCGGTAGCTCGGCATCGGCCGCCGAGGAGTTCTTCGTTGCGCTCAAGGAACTACGACAAGCGGCCAGTACTGTCTCCTATGGCACGCTCGTACGGGAGGCAGCCCGGTACGAGACGCCGATACAGATCAGCCGCCAGCGGTTGAGTGACTGGTTCGGCGGCAGAGCGGTACCCGCCGATCCTGACGTCGTTCGGTTCCTGGTCGATTACCTCGGGCGGTTCGCTAGCAACGTTGGTTACCGGCCGCGCCCGCCGCCGTGGTGGCTGCGCCGTCATCAGATGGCATTGCGGCAGCGACAGGCCAACCGCGAGGTCGGCGGTCCACCTGCGGCCGCAGCCCTGCAAGCGGATCGGCTGGGCCGTCCGGTCGGCGATTGCGATCCCCTCGTGCTGGAAGTGCACCCGGCGGTCCAGGCACCCGGTAGTGGCACGGTCGCCGTGCTGCCCACGTACGTGTCGCGGGCCACGACGCAGCGCTGCGACAAATCGTCGACGGGATGCTCGATGACAGGCGGTCGCAGCTGGTGACGCTGGTGGGCGGGTC
The DNA here is from genome assembly GCA_013041765.1 of Dactylosporangium sp. Taxonomy (GTDB): domain Bacteria; phylum Actinomycetota; class Actinomycetes; order Mycobacteriales; family Micromonosporaceae; genus JABDRL01. The sequence goes on from JABDRL010000180.1 coordinate 3,529, forward strand.
GTCGACCGGTAAGACCCGCGCCGGCTGGGAACTGGCCCAGTACCTGGACCGGAAGCAGCCGGGCCGGTGGCGGTTGTGGCATCCCTACGATCCGTCCCGCCCACAGGCGGCCCTGACCGATCTGAGAAAGGTCGGCCCGAACACGATCGTGTGGTTGAACGAGGCCCAGCACTACCTGATGCTCGCCGGTCCCGGGCCGGGTGAGCAGATCGCCGCCGGGCTGCGCACGCTGCTACAGGATTCGGGCCGGGGACCGGTGCTGGTGCTGGCGACCCCGTGGCCGGAGTACTGGAACGCCCTGAGCACCCGGCCCACATCCGGGCGGCCGGATGCGTACGGGCAGGCCCGGGACCTGCTGACCATCGGTACCGTGTCCCTCTCACCGACGTGTTCACCCCCGCCGAACTCGCCGGTCTGACCGGCCCTGTCCCTTGGTGTGGTGGAGGGCGTCGAGGCGGGCGGGCCTGGAAACTCGCACCCGCCCCGGCGCCCGGCCTCTGTGCCGTTCGGTCGTTTGCCGGATCTGGTGATGCCGCGACGTGCCGCATTCAGCGGGTTCGTGAGCACGAAGCTGATCGTGACGTTGTGATAAGGCTGCGGTGAGTATCCCCGGTACGGTCAGGGCTCCACAGTTGTGAATGGTGCACAAGTTTGTGTGAAGAGACTCTGTAGATCAAGATTTGCTACATCTGACAGAATTGTAATCATAGAAATTTGCGCGGTGGAGGCTGGATGGTAAACGGTAAACGCATGACCGGACGCAACGGACCCACCCTCCGCGCCCAGTGGCTCGGCCAGCAGATCAAGGAGCTGCGCGAGTCCGCGGGCATTACCCTGCGCCACGCTGCCGACTACCTCGAACGGGACCCGTCCACGGTCAGTCGGTTCGAATCGGCGGAGTACCCGATCCGTAGGCCGGATCTGATGGCCCTGCTCGACTTCTACCGCGTGAGCGACCCGCAACGCCGCGCGGGCATCATGACGCTGCGTGAGGAAGTCTGGAAGAAGGGCTGGTGGGACGACTACGCCGACACCGTCGACTGCCGCTTCATCGACTATGTCTGGCTTGAGTCCCGTGCGAAGGAGATCCACTCATTCGACAGCATGCTCATTCCCGGCCTGCTGCAGACCCCGGCGTACGCCGGGGCGGCCATCCGCGCAGCACAGCCGGACCGGGCCGATGGGCAGGTCGAGCGAGGCGTCGAGCTGCGGATCGCCCGCCAGCGGATCCTCGCCAAAGACGCTCCATGCCAGCTGCGGGTCGTCTTGGACGAGTCCGTGCTGCGACGTCGTCTCGTGGACGTGGGGACGTGGCGTGAGCAGCTGAGCCACCTGGTCACCTGCGCGGAACGGCCGAATGTCGAGATCCGGCTCCTGCCCTTCGATTCTGGACTGCACAGCAACCCGACGGGCATCTTCAAGATCTTCGTCATGGAGAACCCGTACCCGGTGGTGGCCTACACCGAGACGTTGGCTGGGCGGATCTATGTCGAAGAGCCGGTCACCGAGCGCTTCACCGGCACGTACAATCGGCTACAGTCCATGGCCCGTTCTCCCCGCGAGTCGACTGAGTTGATTTTGGCCACGGTGCGGGAGCTTGCGTGAAGGCAGAGACAGATGCACAGTGTGCCCGCTGAGACCGCCGAGCTGGCAGGCGTTGCCTGGCACATCAGTACTCACAGCGACAGCAGCGGCGCCAGCTGCGTCGAAGCCGGCGTCTTGGCGGACGACACCGAACGAGTCGCGGTCCGACACAGTCACTACCCCGACGGTCCAACGATCATCTACACCCGTCGAGAGTGGGAAGCCTTCCTCGCCGGGGCAAAGGCCGGCGAGTTTGACTTCTTCGAATCGTGACCGTGATCGCGTCGAGTCTGCCCATCGACATGTGGATCGAGTTCCCCTGGTCCGAACCGGCAGAGGTCGATCGCTAGCAGAACTCGTCGTCGGCGAACCTTGCGCCGTATGGATCATTGATGGCTGCCAGTTGCGCCGTCGGGTCCCGACCGCAACGGCCCGCCCCGCGCCCCATCGTCATCCAGCCAGGCGCTTATCGGGCACCACCCCGCGCCCGTGATAGTGAGACCATCGTCGGGGGCATCGTCGGCGGTGCTGCTGCCGCAGCGGCCATCCTCAAGGCGATCGGAGTATGGGGCACGATTTTGGAGTACCACAGCGCCGCCTGGAGCGCCGCGCAGGGCTTCGTTGGGCTGTGCGCGGGATTCCTGGGCGCGATCCATGACGCCGACCTGCACGCACTGCCTGGCGCGGCCTACGACCATCCGGCGGTGGCCTGATGCCAACAACCCCGGATTCGGATGGTCGGCTGCCGCTGCTTGATGTCGCCGGAGGCGATCAGGCCGTATCGCGGCATCTGCGTGACTGTCTGCGGGTACTGCGCGAGCGCACGGACGATCCGGCGTTTCGGCGACTGGTCGATGATGTGCTCGACGGCCGACGAGGGCTGCGCGACGCTTGCCAGGCATCCGAGTTCACCGGCGTGCTGAATATCGGGGTCGGACGATTTGCCCAGCGATACGAGATGCTGTCCGAAGCGGAGATAGCAGACCTCGGGGCTGAAGGCAACCGCTACTTCGCCGACCTGGGACGCGTCTCGGAAGCGACCGGCAACGGCCAGCGGCCCGAGCCAGAGGGCGGCTGGCCCCGCCAGCCGGGTTGACCGGGTCCAATCAGGACATTTCCATCAAGCGCATCTGGCGTTCCCGGTGGCGACACCAGATGAGCGCAAGGGGTGCCTGGGGATACTGAACCGCTCGAAAACTGTGTTCGGGCTACGCTGCCGCATCCTTCAAGACTGCAAAGTCACAAGAAGGAGGAAACACACGATGGCCGCACCACGAACCAGTCTGACCACTCCGGCGGCGTTGGGCACACACCTGGCAGCCGGTTCACCCGATGTGCTGCAAGCGATGGTGAAGACGTTCGCCGACGCGTCGATGGCCGCCGAGGCCGACGCTCTGTGCGGGGCCGACTACGGCGAGCGCAGCGATGGGCGGGTCAACTCCCGCAACGGGTACCGGTTCCGGGAGTGGGACACGAGGGCCGGCACGATCGAGCTGTCGATCCCGAAGCCGCAGCGGGGCTCCTACTTCCCGGACTGGCTGCTGGAGTGCCGGCGGCGGGCCGAGCAGGCCCTCGTCTCGGTGGTGGCCACCGCCTACCCTGCTGGGGGGTGTCCACCCGGCGGGTGGAGAGGCTCGCCGAGACCCTCGGGGTCACCAAGCTGTCGAAGTCGCAGGTTAGCGAGATGGCCGCCTACCTCGACGAGCAGGTCGCGGCGTTCCGTAACCGGCCGTTGGACTCCGAGCACTACACGTTCGTGCGGATCGACGCGTTGACGATCAAGACGCGGGGGCGGGTGGTCAACGTCCACGGCCTGATCGCGGTGGGGATCAACGCCGCCGGGCAGCGGGAGGTCCTCGGGCTGGACATGGCCACCAGCGAGGACGGGGCCGGGTGGACGGCGTTCCTGCGGGGCTTGGCGGCCCGGGGCCTCTCAAGCGTCGAGCTGGTCGTCTCGGATGCCCACCAGGGGGGCTGGTGGGTGCGATTGGGGCGACGCTGCCCGGGGCGTCGTGGCAGCGCTGCCGCACCCATTGCAGCCGTGACGAAATCACTTGTCGCTTTCGATATTGGGGCTCGTTGATCTGGTATGGGGATCAGCGACGAGGTCCGCCGGCAGGTCGCGACGCGATGGGCGCTGCTCGGGGCGCATCTCAACGAACGCCAACGACGGCTGGCGCTGGCCACCGAGGCCCGGTTGCTGGGCCATGGCGGGGTACGGGCGGTGGCCCAGGCCACCGGCGTCAGCGAGACCACCATTCGAACCGGAGTGTTCGAACTGGAGCGCGGCGACGAGGCGATGCCGGCTGGGCGGGCGCGGCAACCCGGCGGAGGACGCCGACAGCTGAGGGCGCAGGACCCGGGGCCGCTGCCGGCGTTGCCGGCCCTGGTCGAGCCCGACCAGCGGGGTGAGCCGGACTCGCCGCTGCGCTGGACGAGCAAGTCACCGCGGCATCTGGCCACCGAACTGACCCGCCAAGGCCACCCGGTCTCCGCGCCCACGGTGGGACGGCTGCTGCGGGCGGAAGGGTTCAGCCTGCAAGCCACCGCCAAGGCCCTCGAAGGAACCCAGCACCCGGACCGTGATGCCCAGTTCCACTACCTCAACGCCCAGGTCAGCGAGCACCGGAACGCCGGCGAGCCGGTCATCAGCGTGGATGCCAACCGGAACCTCGGCCGCGGGAAACCGGTCGGTCAGGCGGTGGGGATGGCTGCGAGGGTCGCGGCGGCCAGGGCAACCGTCCGCTGCTTGATCTCGGCCTTGTCCACGTAGCCGTCGTCGGTCCCTGCGTCAACGATGGCAAGGAGCACGAGGTTGCCCGAACGCACCGTGACCCGGTACATGGTGTGCGGACCGGTGTGATCGGTCTCGCTGAAGGCCCCGTATGCCTCGCTGCCGAGGTCGGGGACCTCGTCGTCGTATGCGCTCGGGTTCGATTGGTCGAATTCCCTGCCGCTTGCGACCTCGCGTGCTGCGGCGTCGACGCTGACGGTGAAGTCGACCTTCAGATTGACCACGAGTTTCATGCCGTCGGCTGTGCGGAGTTCGGCGTAGCAGTTGTACGAGTAGTCGGCTTCGGTCGGCGTCGAGTACTTCACCGTCGGGTCCCAGTCGCCGAACGCCGTCAGATCGAGATCGCAGTCCGCCGGGGTGGTCTCGTAGGTCGGCTCGGCCTCGGGGCTCTCGACGGCCGTCGGGGTTCCCTCGTTGTCGCCGAGATAGTGGTATGCCCCGAACATCGCCCCACCGCCGACGAGCAGCAACGCCACGATCCCGATCACAACGGCGATGGTCCGGGAACCGCTCTTCCCCGGAACACCAGGTGGCGGCGGCTGGCCGGGGCCGGGCATCGTCTGCCACGGGGCCTGGCCCAGTGGCGGTCCGCCCTGGGGGTATCCGGGTGGCGGGAAACCCGGCTGTTGCGGCGGGCCGTGGGGCGAAACGAACCCGGGTGGTGGTCCGCCCTGGGGGTATCCCGGTGGTGGCCCTTGCCACTGGGGTTGACCGGTTGGGGCGGGCTGCTGCGATCCCGGGACACCGCCGAAGGGCTGCCCCGGCTCGCCGGATGAGGGGTAGGTCACGAGGGCACCATAGCGACCCCAGCCAATCGCGTCGGTCGGTTGCCGCCCGTCCCGGTGCGGGGAGGGCCGTTGGGGCGGGCGGTACCGGGTCTGGTGTCCCGCGTCGTAAATTAGATAGATAATTTGGTATATTGATCGCGTATCGCGTCCAGGGCCTAGTGTTGCCAAGATCGTGGTGTCCGTCCAGGAGCGCGAAGAGTTGCGGCGGTTGGCCGGTGGTGCCGTGCCGGTCAAGGCCGCCGACCGGGCCAGGATCGTCATTGGCTGCGCGGAGGGCTGGTCCAACGCGGCGGTCGCTGACTGGTGCGGCACGAGCGTGATCACGGTCGCCAAGTGGCGTGGCCGGTTCGTCGAGCATCGGCTCGCGGGGCTGGTGGACAGCCCCCGACCGGGCAGGCCGAAGGTGGCTCTGGCCCTGAGCGAATCCGAGCGGGCCGAACTGATCCGCTGGATGTAACGGTCGAGGACCGCCCAGGCCCTGGCACCGCGGGTGCGGATCATCCTGGCCTGTGCCGAGGGGCACCCCGATCAGAAGGTCGCCACCGACCTGGGTACCACGCCGTCCATGATCACCCGGTGACGTAACCGGTTCGCCGAGCACTGAACCCGCCCTACTTCAAGCGGAGGCCCTGATCTGCCGAGGGGTCTGTCATGCCAGCACCGAGGAAGTACCCGAGGGAGTCGCGGGACAGGGCGATCTGTCTGGTGGGGGAGGCGCGCCAGGAGGAGCCCGGGCTGTCGTTGAACGCGGCGGCCAGGCGGGTCGTGTGCACGATCGCCCCGAGTACGTACTACGCGGCCAAGGCGCGCCCGCCCAGCGCCCGGGATCTCCGCGACGAGCAGATCAAACAGGTGCTGCTGGAGGTCTGGCACGACCCCGACGCCGGCCGGGAACTGGCCGGAGCCCGCCGGATGTGGAAGCTGCTACACCGGTTGCACCTCCGGGTCGGTGGGCGGCCGGTGGCCCGCTGCGCGATCGAGCGGCTGATGCGCGAGCTGGGCCTGGTCGGGGCCCGCCGCGGCGGGCTGGTGTTCCAGACCACCCACACCGACCCGTCGCATGAGCGGGTCCCCGACCGGGTCGCCCGCGACTTCACCGCACCCGCGCCCAGCCGGCTGTGGGTGGTCGACTTCACCTGTCTGGACACCGGCGAGGGCATGGCGTACGCGGCGTTCGTGCTGGACGTGTTCTCCCGCCGGATCGTCGGCTGGGCGGTGGCCGACCACCACCTGACCGG
>JABDRL010000191.1 GCA_013041765.1 Dactylosporangium sp.
CCGCCGGGTCGTCGAGTGCCCACAGGCTAGGAGCAGCCCCATGGCGGTCAGGAGAACGACGGCGCGGAATATCAGACGCATTCGACGACTCTAGGCGACCACCTGAAACGCCGCGTCAAGCAGCGCCAGCTGCTGGGTCTCATGGACCTTTGCCGAACCGGTGGCCGGGGCCGCCGCGGCGGGCCGGGAGACTCGCCGCAGCCGCAGGCCGTCCAGCCGCTCGGGCAGGTTGAGCGCGATGAACGACCACGAGCCCTGGTTGGCGGGTTCCTCCTGGACCCAGACGACCTCCTCGACACTCGGGTACCCGGCCAGTGCCGAGCGCAGCTCGTCGACTGGCAGCGGATACAACTGCTCCAGCCGGAGAATGGCGGTGTCGGTGATCCCCCGGTCGGCCCGCGCCGCGAGCAGGTCGTAGCAGACCTTGCCCGTGCAGAGCAGCACGCGGCGAACCCCGGCCGGGGCCAGCGGGCCGGACCCGACGCCGGGATCGTCGAGCACCGGACGGAACGTCCCGGAGGTGAAATCGGCGCAGGCCGAGACCGCGTTCCGGTTGCGGAGCAGGGACTTCGGCGTGAACACGACCAGCGGCTTCTTCTTCGGCGTCAGGGCCTGCCGGCGGAGCAGATGGAAGTAGCTCGCCGGCGTCGAGGGCACCGCGACCCGGATGTTGTCCTCGGCGCACAGTTGCAGGTAGCGCTCCAACCGGCCGGAGGTGTGGTCCGGCCCCTGCCCCTCATGGGCGTGCGGCAGCAGCAGCGTCAGCGACGACCGTTGCCCCCACTTGGCCTCGCCCGAGGAGACGAACTCGTCGACGATGGACTGGGCGCCGTTGACGAAGTCCCCGAACTGCGCTTCCCACAGCACGAGCGAGTCGGGGCTCTCCACGGAGTAGCCGTACTCGAATCCCATGGCCGCGAACTCCGACAGCAGCGAGTCGTAGACGAAGAACCGCGCAGACTCTTCCCGGAGTGACGCGAGCGGCAGATGGAAACGGCCGGTCTTCGCGTCGACCACGGCGGCATGCCGCTGCACGAACGTGCCCCGGCAGGAGTCCTGGCCGCACAGCCGCACGGTCACCCCCTGCGCGAGCAGGGACCCGAACGCGATGATCTCGGCGAGCCCCCAGTCGATGCCGCCCTCGGCCACCATGGCCGCTCGCCGCGCGAACAGCGCGGTCACCCTGGGATGCGGGGTGAAATCCGCTGGCAGCGAGACCGAGGCGGTGCCGACCTGGTGGAACCGGTCCGGGGCGATCGCGGTCGGCACGACCGGCTCCGGCTCGGGCGGCAGCGGCCGACCGGTGCGCGGGTTCGGGCCGGACGAGGTGCTGCGGGTAGCCCGAAAGACCTGTTCCAGTCTGGCCTGGTAGTCGCGCAGGGACTCCTCGGCCTCGTCCAGGCTGATGTCGCCCCTGCCGATGAGCTCTTCTGTGTAGATCTTCCGAACGGACCGCTTCTGGTCGATGACCGCGCACATGAGCGGGTTGGTCATCGACGGGTCGTCGCCCTCGTTGTGGCCCCGCCGGCGGTAGCACACCAGATCGATGACGACGTCCTTGTTGAAGGTCTGGCGGTAGTCGAAGGCCAGCCGCGCCACCCGGACGACGGTCTCCGGGTCGTCCCCGTTGACGTGGAAGATCGGTGCCTGGATCATCCGGGCGACGTCGGTGCAGTACAGCGAGGACCGGGAGTACTCCGGGGCCGTGGTGAACCCGACCTGGTTGTTGACAACAATGTGGATCGTGCCGCCGGTGCGGTAGCCCCGCAGCTGGGAGAGGTTGAGGGTCTCCGCGACGACTCCCTGACCCGCGAAGGCCGCATCGCCGTGGATCAGGACCGGGAGCACGGTGTAACCGTCGAGCTTGAGGTCGATGCGGTCCTGCTTGGCCCGGACGATGCCCTCCAGGACGGGATTGACCGCCTCCAGATGCGAGGGGTTGGCGACCACCCCGACGGTCGTCTTGCGCTCGCCGTCCCTGGTCGTATAGGTGCCGGTCATGCCGAGGTGGTACTTGACATCACCGGAACCGTGGGCGCTCTTCAGGTCGAGATGCCCCTCGAACTCCGAGAAGATCTTCTCGTAGGGCTTGCCGACGATGTTGGCGAGGACATTGAGCCGGCCCCGGTGCGCCATACCGATGACGACCTCGTCCATACCCCCGTAGGCCGAGGCGTGCAGAACCTCGTCCAGCAGCGGGATCAGGGTCTCGCCGCCCTCCAGCGAGAACCGGCGTTGGCCGACGTACTTGGTCTGGAGGAAGGTCTCGAAGGCCTCTGCGGCGTTGAGCCGGGCAAGGACGTGTTGCTGCTCGTCGGCGGCGGGCTTCTCGTAGCGTCGCTCGATCCGCTCGGCGATCCACCGCCGTTCCTCCGGGTCCTGGATGTGCATGTACTCGGCCCCGACCCGCCGGCAGTACGAGTCCCGCAGCACGCCGAGGACCTCGCGCAGCCGCATTTTCTGCCGCCCGGCGAACCCGCCCACGGGGAACGCCCGGTCGAGGTCCCAGAGCGTCAGCCCGTGCTGGAGCAGGTCAAGATCGGGATGGCGCCGGATGCGGTACTCCAGCGGGTCGGTGTCGGCCATCAGATGGCCGCGGACCCGGTAGGCGTGAATCAGCTCGATGACCCGTGCGGCCTTGTCGATCTGCGCGTCGGATCCGGGGGTGACATCGCGCACCCAGCGCACCGGCTCGTAGGGAATGCGCAGCGAGGTGAAGATCCCGTCATAGAACTCGCGCTCGCCCAGCAGCAGATCCTGAACCAGCCGGAGGAACTCGCCGGACTGCGCCCCCTGAATGATCCGGTGGTCGTACGTCGAGGTCAGCGTGATGATTTTCGAGATGCCGAGATCCGCGAGGGTGTCGTCGGACATGCCGGCGTACGGTGCCGGGTACTCGATCGCCCCGACACCGATGATCGTCCCCTGGCCGGTCATCAGCCGGGGAAGGGAATGCATCGTGCCCAACCCACCGGGGTTGGTCAGCGTGATGGTCGTTCCGACATGGTCGTCGACCGTCAGCGTCCCCTTTCGGGCCTTGCGGACCAGCTCGTCGTAGGCCTGCCAGAAACGCTGGAAGTCGTAGGTCTCGCTGGCCTTGATGTTGGGCACGACCAGGGCCCGGGAGGAGTCCGGGCGGGCGAGATCGATGGCGATCCCGAGGTTGATGTGCGCCGGCTCGACCAGGGAGGGCTTGCCGTCGACCACGGCGAACGACGTGTTCATGTCCCGCTGGAGCGCCACGGCGCGGACGACGGCGTAGGCGACGAGGTGGGTAAAGCTGATCTTGCCACCCCGGCTCCGGCGCAGGTGGTTGTTGATCACGATGCGGTTGTCTTCGAGCAGCTTCGCGGGAGTTGCCCGGACGCTGGTGGCTGTCGGGACCTCCAGGGAGGAGACCATGCTCGTGACGATGCGGCTGGCAACGCCGCGCAGCGGAGCGACCGTCGCGTCGGCCGGTGGCGTGACTACGGGTGTGCTGACCGGGGTCGTCGGCTTTCGGGGCTTCGGGGAGCCCGGCCGCTCGGGTGTGAGGGAAGTCGTGCCGCCGGACCCGTGATTGGGGCCACTGGCCGGCGCCCAACCGTGCTTGCCGGCCGTGCCGGCCTGGTAGTCCGCGAAGAAGTCATGCCAGGCGGAGTCGACGCTCGCCGGGTTGGCGAGAAATCGCTGGTACATATCATCGACAATCCACTCATTTGGCCCAAAGCTAACCAGTGGATCATTTTGCCTGCCGGCCGTTTCGGTCGACACGTCACCATCGCCTCTTCCTTGAGGAAACCGGGATCACCAACACTGCAAGGCTACGCGGTGGGGCGCGCCACATTCGGGTGAAGCCGACTTCGGGAATGCCCCAGCAT
>JABDRL010000241.1 GCA_013041765.1 Dactylosporangium sp.
GGTCTGCCTCCCCGCCGAGCGATCCCGGCCAGCCACCGGCATCCGCCCGCCCCTCGGCCACGGGCCGGGCCTCCTCCTCCGTCGTCGTCGACGGGTGGACCCGGACCATCCAGGACGACGGCACCCCGTCGTACCTGCGGGGTTTTCAGGTGCGCGGCGGTTCCACGGTGATCGGGATGACACCGGGACGGGTGTACCTGGTCTCGGCGACGCCCAGCCCGGACCACGTCGTCGAACCCAGCCAGAGTGACCCGACCAGACTCGTCGTGCGGTTCATCGGTACCGGACGGTACGACATCGTGGACGCCATGTGGTGGAACGACGCCCCGTACGCGCAGGTCAGCGAGGTCGGCTGAGCGCGCCGGGGCGGGCCGTCGGAACCTGATCTGGGCCTGACACCGACCTTAAAAGCAGCTGAAGAATCGACACCGAACATTGTGCTCGGCCCATGCTGCCTGTCGACAGTGCTTTCCCTGACTCCGATTGGGGCAGACATGACTCGAAGGCATCGCTGGTGGCTGGTCGCACTCGGTGCGGCGGCGGTCGTCACGGTGGGCGGGGTGGGGGCCGCGGTCGCCGCCACGGGCCCCGAATCGTCAGGACTCACCGCAGAGTTTCAGAAATCCGCCGACTGGGGCACCGGCTACGAGGCCACGTACACCATCTCGAACCCGCAGGAGGAGACCGTCGACGGCTGGCGGGTGGAGTTCGCCCTGCCGGCCTCCGCGACACTCGGTGCCTTCTGGGAGGCGACCATCACCAGCGGCGGGGACGGTCACGTCGCCACCAACAAGGCGTACAACGGCTCGCTGGCCCCCGGGGCGTCGACCCGGTTCGGGTTCATCGTCGCGGGGTCCGGTGACCCGCTGTCGTGCACGATCAACGACGCGCCCTGCGCCGGCGGGTCCTCCACCCCGACGGCCACGGCGACCGGCGACGAGCCGGCGCCCAGCGCCGAGGCGCCGTCCTCGCCGGCGGCGCCCGGTTCGCCGACCGCCTCCGCGACGCCCACCGGCACCGCGCCGCCGACCGCCGCCGTCGCCCCGTACGTCGACATGGGAGCCTGGCCGACGCCGAGCCTGACCGGCATCATGGCCAGCAGCGGGCTGACCGGGTTCACGCTCGGCTTCGTCACCGGCGCCGGCTGCAAGGCCAGCTGGTTCGGGGCCTACGACCCCCGGGCGGCGTGGGCGAAGGACCAGATCGATGCCGTCCGCGCCGAGGGCGGCTCGGTCACCGTGTCCTTCGGCGGCGCCAGCGGGATCGAGCTGGCCCAGGCCTGCGGGGACGTCACCAGCCTGGAAGCGGAGTACCAGGCCGTCGTCGACGCCTACGGGCTGACGTCGATTGACCTCGACATCGAGGGAGCCGCCTCGGCCGACACCGTCTCGGTCGACCGGCGTTCCGCGGCCATCGCCCAGCTCCAGCGGGAGCGTCCCGGGTTGCGGGTGTCGTACACGCTGCCGGTCCTGCCGGAGGGCCTGACCGCCGACGGCCTCAACGTGCTGCGCTCGGCGATCGGGGCCGGGGTGGCCATCGACGTCGTGAACGTCATGGCCATGGACTACTACCGTGCCGGCTCCTACGGCGACTTCGCGGTGCAGGCCGCGCAGTCGACCTTCGCCCAGCTGCGCTCGCTGTACCCGTCGGCGGGCGACGCCGAGCTGTGGCGGCGGCTGGGGGTGACGCCGATGCTCGGGCAGAACGACGACGGTCACATTTTCGACCAGGCCGCGGCTCGGCAGCTGGTGGACTTCGCCGCGGGCCAGCACCTCGGGCTGCTGAGCTTCTGGGAAGTCACCAGGGACGCGAACGCCTGCACCGGTGCACTGTACAAGTGTACGAACATCAGCCAGGAGCCGTACGAGTTCAGCCGGATCTTCGCGGAGTACGGCGGCTGAGGCCGCTCACGGCGGCTGGGGACCAGGGTCCCCAGCCGCTCTCCCCGCCGCTTGCCTCGCGTCAGGACGCCGTGCGGGTCACCGGTGGATTCCCGCTTGCACGGTATTGGAGCCGGGGCCGATGACCGGATCATGGTTCGTTCCGGGGTGCTGGCCACGCCCGTGGTCCGGGGCGGGGGCGGCGTTGACGGCCGCGGCCCTGGCGGCCCTCCGCGAGCGGTAGGAGTAGCGCACCTCGACCACGGTGATGTCATTGACCAGATCGACCCGCTGGATGTTGACGGAGTGCACCCGGGCGCCGAGCAGGCGCTCCAGCCAGGCCGTGAGTGCGACCTGGTCGGTGACGACCGAGTCGAGCACCATAATCTGGTTTCGGTAGCCGCGCAGCAGGCGCGGGTGGTCTCCGATGAACATCACCACGAGGATCAGTGTCATGAGTCCGACGGGACGCCAGATCCAGGTACTGCTCAGCGCCCCGAGAATGCCGAGGGCCAGGGCCGAGAAATAATAGGCCACCTCATGCTGATCAATCTCCGCTGAGCGCAATCGAATGATGGACAGCACCCCGAACAGGCCCAGTCCCAATCCAGCGCCGATACTGCTGGTGCTCAGCAGGCTTGCCACGGCCATGACTCCGGCATTGACGCCGAGGTACGCGACTACCAGGTCTCGTCGGTGATGGCGGGGGAAGTAGAGCCCGAATACGAGCACTCCCACCGCAACGATGTCGATCATGAACAATGCCAGTTTTGACATGATGTCGCGCCTTTCCGGGTGTCCCTCCGATACCTGCTCCGTGCGCGAACGGTGGCATGGCGGTCGCAGGGATCAGCATAAATGCGACGATTGCCCATGGTGGCGAAAATGTTCCTGAAAATTTTTCGGAACTTCATCTGAGCAGGCCAAGCCGGGCGTGCCGGGGACGTAACTTACATCCATCAATGTCTTTCGGTTCCAGAATTCCGCCGGTTCACGGCGGACGGTGACCGATCCGGACTCCGGCGGTCGGCCCAGGTCGGAGAACCCCGTTGTGGCCGCGATAGGCCCCGGGCGGCCCGTGGGGAGGGCGCTCAGCGCGTCTGGGATGCGACGTGTCCGGACGTCGCCGCCGCGGTGCGCTCGGCGTACCAGGCGAGGAAGGCCTCCGGCGGAAGGGGCCGGGACAGGTGGTAGCCCTGGGCGACGTCGCAGCCGTGATCGGCCAGGATGGCCATGGCCCGTGAGGTTTCGACGCCCTCGGCGATGATGGTGAGACCGAGGTTGTGTCCCAGGTCAATGATGCTCTGGGCAATCAGCGCGTTGCTGAAGTTGGTGTCCATGTCGGTGACGAAAGACCGGTCGATTTTGAGCTCGGTGACGGGCAGGGCCTTGAGCTGGGCGAGGCTGGTGTAGCCGGCTCCGAAGTCGTCGATGGCGATGTGGATACCCAGCTCACTGAGCTGCGTGAGCAGATGCTTGGCCCGGGTCGGCTCGGTCATGATCGCGGATTCGGTGACTTCGAGTTCCAGCCGCTCGGCTGGAACGGCATGCTTGCCGAGCAACGTGCTGATCTGGTCGCACAGTCCCACCTCAACCAGGTTGCGGGTGGAGAGGTTCACCGCGAGGGGGATCGCACAGCCAGCGGCGGCGAAGGCCCGTGCCTGGGCCAGGGCGGCGTCCAGGACGTACATGGTCAGCGGCCCGATGAGGCCGGTGCTCTCCGCCAGGGGAATGAACTCGTCGGGTGGTACCAGACCCCGATCCGGATGCTGCCAGCGAACCAGAGCCTCCGCCCCGACCACCTTTCCCGTCGCCAGACTGACCTTGGGCTGGTAATGCAGGACCAGTTCCTTCCGGTCCAGCCCTCGGCGCAGGTGGCCGAGTACCGCCAGGCGCTCCGGGGAGTGCTCGTCGATGTCGGAGTCATAGACAAAAACCCCGATGTGCTGTTTTTTCGCCACATACATGGCCACGTCGGCGTGCCGCAACAGGGTGGTGGTGTCCTCGCCGTGCTCGCCGGAGACCACCACGCCGATGCTGGCCTCGACCTCCACGTCCACCCCGCCGAGGGGGAACGGCTCGACCAGCGCGGTGCGGAGCCGTTCCGCGACCGCGACGGCGGCCTCGACCCCGTCCACGGTGGGCAGCAGCACCGAGAACTCGTCCCCACCCAACCGGGTGACCATGTCACAGTCGCGCAGTGCCCGCGTCAGCCGGGGACCGATCTGGGCCAGCAGATGGTCGCCGTAGTCGTGGCCAAGGGTGTCGTTGACCTCCTTGAACCGGTCCAGGTCGATCAGCAGCAACCCGGTGGCGACTTCGTCGCGGCGGGCGGCCCGCAACGCCTGCTCGAACCGGTCCGCGAGCCCGCGCCGGTTCGCCAGCCCGGTGAGCGGGTCGGTGATGGCCGCGTCGCGTTCGCGGGCGAGGGCCACCCCGAGCTGTCTTCGCACGACTCGAATCGACCATGCGGGGACGAAGGAGGCCATGATGACCATCCAGGTGTGCAGGGCCAGGACCGCCGTACGGTCACCGCCCATCCACATCACCAGCGCGGCCGCGACCACGACGATGACAGACTGCAGCCACAGGGTCCGCCCGCTCAGGAAGAGCGCGAAGAAGACCGTCGGCAGGACCAGGAGCAGGGAACCGATGCGGGCTCCCTCACGATCGGTGAGAGCCGCGAGCGCGACGACAATAGCGATGTTGGTTCCGTACAGAACGATCGCTTCGACGGTCGGTGTGAGTTGCTGGAACAAGGCCACGACCGCCATGCCGGCGGTGCCTACCGTGATGATGACGAAAGCGGTGCGCCAGGATCCCGGGCGCACGTACCCGGGGGCCAGCAGCGACGCCACGCACAGGCCGTTGCACAGCAGGAACGTGGTGATCAGCATCTGGTACCTGGGGTCGAGATCCCACCACCTGCCTTGGCCGAGCACAACCGCATCATCGGCATGCCGGCAACCCATCTCAGGTAAACGCACCCAGGTCCGTCGAGCCTGACCAGCGGACGTCTGGCGGTTCGTGCCCTAGTCGTCGTCGACGGCTCGACGGCCCCGCTTCGTCATGCCGCGCCGACGCTTGGATTCCAGGCGGGCCCGCACGGCCCCGCGCGAGGGCCGGGTCGGGCGACGGGGCGCCGCGGGCGGGGCCAGAGCATCCACGAGGAGAGCGACGAGTTTCGCTTCCGCGGCCCTCCGGTTGTGCCACTGCGCCCGGTGCTGGGAGGCCGTGACCACGACCACGCCGTTGACCAGCCGGCCGGCAAGGCGATCCATCGCCCGCAGTCGTAGCCGGGCCGAGAGTGCGGTCGTCGTCGAGATGGCCCATCGCAGCTCGACCCGGGAATCGGCGGTGTTGACCGATTGGCCGCCCGGCCCACTCGATCGCGAAAAGCGCCACATGAGTTCGCTTCGTGAGATCGCGATTCCACGCTGTATTGGTAGCACGTCATACACCAGGACAGCATGCCCTGTTCCGGGGTCAGTTGTCTGCCACGTTTGCCGCGCCGCCCGGCGTCCGGCGGCCATTCACCATCGCTTGACGACAATGGGGAACCGGGCGTCGCGGCGGCCCCGGTGCGTTGGCTTGGACCGAACATGACAGTTACCCACAGACAGGCGACAATTACCTTCGGAATTCCTAGTCGGGTTTAGGTTAAATGTCTATCGATTACCAGAAGCTTTTTCGTGTTAGGGCGGATGGAAATCATAACGGAGATAGGCGGCTATATCGAGAACTCCACTGTTCATCAATACTCGATTTGGGCGTCCCTCCTGACAAGTTGGATGAGTGTCGAGCGGGATGTCGTGAGTAGAGCCGCACGCGGTGCCCCAAGCACCATAACTATCGCACGAACGGGATATCGACATGTAAAACATCGACAATAGGGAATCGATATGAGACGTGCCGTTTCGTCAGTCGTCGCCACCCTCGTGGCGACGACAATCGTTGAACTGGCTCCTCAGACCGCCCACGCGGAGGGTACCGATCCCTCCTGGGCATCGTGCACTCAGCAGAATGTCTCCGTGACGACATCCGCGACCGACGCAACGGTATACACCATCTCCGGGCGGTTGTGCCTGCGTGATGAGTCATTGCGTGGCAGCAAGACCGTCGAATTGATGGTGTCCGGACTGACCTACGACCACAACTACTTCAACATCTCCTACCAGCCCAACACCTATTCCCACGTCTACGCTGCGACCAGTAACGGTTACTCGACGTTCAACATCGACCGGCTCGGGGTTGGTTTCAGCAGCAAGCCTCCGGCGGACAAGCTCACCGTGCAGGCTCACGCCTATACGATTGAACAGATCATCCGGAAACTGCGTTCCGGCGCCATCGGTGGCCGAGCCTTCACCAACGTCGTCGGGGTCGGGCACTCGCTCGGAGCCGGGGTCCTCCAGTACCTCGCGGCAACCGTCACGGATCCGGTCGGAGTCCCGGACTATCTCGTGCTCTCCGGTTGGCTGCACGATGGCGGCACGACAGCACTGGTCCTGCTGGCCGACTCGCTCTACGAAGCGAGCCTTGACCCCGCGTTCGCCTCGGCCGGTCTACCCTCCGGCTACTACACCACCCTGCCCGGCAGCAGAGGCCCCAACTTCTACAACGCCACAAATGCCGAGGCTGTGATGATTAACTTGGATGAGTCGCTGAAACAGACCGGTACGCTCGCCGAGCGGCAGACCCTCGGCGCTGTTCGGTCCTCAACGATAACCCTGAACATCCAGGTTCCGGTGCTGCTTTCCGTCGGTCAGAACGACGATCTGCAATGTGACGAGGCCGCCGGGTTGTCCTGCGCGACCGCGGCTGCGGTGGTCGCCCGAGAGTCGCCCTTCTACTCGGCGAAGGCCTGCCTGACCGCCTACTCGGTGATCGGTTCCGGGCATTCCGTGAACCTGCACTACAAGGCGCGGGAATCCTACAACTATTCCCACACCTGGCTGGACAGCTACACCGTCAACAACGTCAACAACAAGGACGCCAACGGGTGCCTTCCAGCGCCCTGATCAGGAGTTGCGGCATGGCCTGCGGCAGCTCCCCGCGGCCGGACGCCGTACTGCGGCCCATCAGTCGTCCGAGCCGGGCACCGCTCGGTATGTCACCACACGTGACGCACCCGCGGATCGATCCTGGATGTCCCATCGGCGGACATCGAACATCAGCGTCATGGACTGGACCCCGCTGAGCCTGGGACCGGATAGCCCTCAGACTCAGCGGGACGGGGGCGTTCGGTCAGACGAGGCGGATGGCGGTGCAGTCCCAGGCGGCTGCGGCTGGGATGGGTGAGGTTGCCGGTGGGTTGGGTGACGTGGCCGCTGGTGTCACCCGACATCCGCGCGACCGACAGATCATCAACAGGCACTACTTCAGAAGTATCGATGATCTTGTTGTGGCGGTATGCCTGCTAATCGCCGGTCGGCCAACCGTCCACGGTCGCATCACCCAATGACACACGCGTGCGGTGTTTGACGGGCGTGCTGCCGAACGAGTAGTAGGAGAAACGCACGTAGTCGGGTTCCCAGGCATCAAACAGGATGGCGTGGTGGGCGGCGTTGCTCAGGAGGTCTCCGGGCTGCAGCGCGGAGCCCACCCCAGCTACCGGAAATTGCTCTCTTCATAGTGGCTTCCCTCTGTCTATTCGAGGACTCAACGAGTAATCCGGTGGTTTCCCACTTACCGCATGCCGAGACTTGACCCGATAGTCCCTAAGTCGACTTCTGCGGCTGGTTGCCGAGGATGTGATCTGTCGGATTGATCCTGGTGGCTGGCCTATTCGGCGCCAAGACCGAGCGGAATTGGTGGGATGTTCGCGGGACAAGAACGCCCGCCGTCTCGATATACTCGCCGTCCCGACATCCCGAGTCGGGATGAGCGTGGGGGAGGGCCATTGACGCAGGTGACCGACGGGCCTGGGGTATCCCGGGTCGATGACCAGTTGGCGGGCGCCCTTGCCGCAGAACTTCGAGAGCTGCACAAGCGATCTGGCAAGAGTCTGCGTGAGCTGGAACAGGTCACTTTTAGTAGCGATTCTGCGCTATTCCGTTACCTATCCGGGCGGACGCTGCCACCGTGGTCGATGGTGGAAGCGTGGTGTCAGATAGGCGACGGCCAAGCCGATGCACTTCGTCTGGTATGGCAACACGCCCGCAAGGCTCGAACCAATCGTCGTGCCCGCCGATCGATTGAGCCGATATCTGAGCGGGTCGAGCCGGTCCCGACACCGACGGTTTCCAAAACGCCGCCGGAGTCGGCGGGTCCCAGCCAGATTTCCAGCGAGAAAACGTCGGTCGCCGCCGTACTGACCGGAATCGTCGTCGCCATCGTTGGTGCTGTTCGACTGGTCCTGATGTCCACCCCACCGAGTGGGCCGACGGCTGACCGGCCGGAGCAGCGGGGAAAGTCCGAATCCAGCAGCGGCGTCCATGAGGTGTCCAGCGATGGTGCGGGGCGGCACGACGACGGCGTCGGATGGGCTGCGGACAGTACCGGATTCCAGGCGACGGCGGCCTCCGCGGTCAATCTTGGCGGGGCCAGACCACGGACCATGACGATCGTGTAGCCCGAGCCGCGATCCGCTGACAGCGGCCACATTCCGATTTGGAGGACTGTGAAATGAGCGAATGGCCACCAGCGACGCCATCCTTGCGTACGGACCGGCCACGCGGGCAACTCCGTGACCTGGAACTCGGGACGAAGTTCGCATTGGTCATGGTCGTGCCGGTCACGGCGGTACTGTCGGTTGCGACGGTTGACGTCGCTCGGAATGTCACCTCGGCAAACTCCGAGAACGGTGGCAGCTTGACGATCACGCTGGCGGCCGAAGCCGCGGTGCTGATGCACGAACTCCAGAACGAACGCTCCACCGCGGTTGTCGCACTTGGCAGCGTCGGCGAGGAATCCCGGGACGCCTTCGAAGCCCAGGTGAAGGCCACGGCCGGGGCCGTCGCCCGGTACCAGGAGCGGCAGGCCGAGCTGGCCGAAGACGCCACGCCGGCCCTTGGCGAACGCGTCGACCGGATTCAGGTGATGCTCGCCGATCTGCCAGGAACGCAGGAGCAGATCATCAAGGGACCGGCACTTGCTATCACTGTCGTGACGGCCAGGTACACCGTGCTCATCAAGGACCTGCTCGACATCAGGGACGAGGCCGTGGCGACGGCCGGTGACCGGGACCTTCGCAACGACCTGCTCGCGGTCGGGGCGCTGGCGACGCTCAAGGAAGCCGTCTCAGCTGAACGATTCGTGGTTCTGAGCATGCTTTCGCGGAAGACGCTGACGTCGACCGGCCGCAGGGAACTCCAAACCACAAGTATCCGGCAGGACATAGCAAAACAGGCGTTCGTCAATGCCGCGTCGCCGTGGCAGCGCGGCCAGTACAACCAGTTCGTCACCGGTCCAGACGTACGCGCGGCGTTCCAGTTCCGGGGTGCCGTCGAATCGTTCATCGATAGCCAAACCGCGGGAGACGAGCAGTTTCCCGAAGACCTGCTCGACGTGTATCAGTGGGACAGCGCCCTGGCCGGCAAATCGAACCTGCTGCGGGACACGGAAAGCGTGATCGACCAGCGTATCGTCGCCGGCGTCGGCTCGTGACGGCCCGGCCAGACCCAGGCGTTGGCGATCGCGTTGGCGATCGCGTCGGAGAGCCGTCGAGCAACACGACCTACCGGACTCCGCGGGGCTCAGATCGCGCCCACACGGTTCCGGCCACCCGTTTTGGCCTGATAGAGAGCCTTGTCGGCCCTGGCGAGCGGCACCGCGATGCTGTCGTCCGTCGGGGTGGTCTTGGTCGCTCCGACGCTCACGGTGACCGAGATCTGTCCTGATCTGGCGCTGATCGGGGTTTCGGCGATCCGGGCTCGCAGGCGCTCGGCCACCCGCAGATTACTGTCGGCGACAACGATGGCGAACTCCTCGCCGCCATAGCGGCCAACGATGTCTTTCGGGCGCAGGGCCGCCGACAGCCGCTCGGCGACGGCCCGAATGACGTCATCGCCGGCACCGTGGCCATGGGTGTCGTTGACCCGCTTGAAGTGATCGATGTCGACCATCATGACGATGAGCGGTCGGCTCTCCGCCCGGGCAGTGGCAAGCGCTTGATCGGCAAGATCGAAGAAGTGCCGCCGGTTGGCGACCCTGGTCAGCTCGTCGGCAATGGCCGACTCCTGGACCCGGGCAAACAGATGCGCGTTCTGGTAGGCACTCATGCCCTGGGCGACGAGCGCTGCGGCCACCTCGATCTCGGTTTCCTGGTAGGCGTCGCTCTCGTCGGAGACCAGGAGGATGACCCCGAGCTCGAGGGCGCGGATGCTCAGGGGCAGCGCGATCCAGGATGATGCATGGTTCGCGACCCGGGCCAGGGCGCCCGGGGGCCGGATCGGAGACTGACCGGTCACCGGGCATTTCCCCCCGAGCAGGGCGTCGACCTCAGCGTCGACCGGCCAGACGGTACCGGTTCCGCCAGCCCGGTCGATGTCGGCGTTGTCGGCCGCGGGTTCGTCCGGCCCGGAACCGGCCCGGATACCGGTGAGGTACCCGTCCTCCACCGTGAGCAGCCACGCCTCGCGGCAGGGCAGGATCCGAACTGTCGCGTCGAGCAACGCGGCGAGGACCTCGGCCACGTCGAGGGTGGCCGACATCTTCGACAGCGCGGTCCGCATCGTTTCGGCCAGGTCCCGTTGCCGACGGGCCACCTGGACGGAGACCTCCAGCTGAGCCGCCCTTGCCGTTTCGAGTGCGGTCGCGACGTGGTGCGTCAACGCGCTGAGGATGCTGGCATCGTCGGCGGTGAACACCCCCTTGGCGAGGCGGCTGTCGAGATAGACCACTCCGAGCAACCGGTCCTTGAAGAGCAACGGGGCAA
Source organism: Dactylosporangium sp. (assembly GCA_013041765.1). GTDB lineage: Bacteria > Actinomycetota > Actinomycetes > Mycobacteriales > Micromonosporaceae > JABDRL01. The sequence continues at coordinate 10,756 of JABDRL010000241.1, forward strand.
TCAGGATGCTTCGCAGGTCGTGCAGGACCACGCTGTGCGCTCCGAGCGCGGCCCCCTCCTCCGTCCCCGCGATGACGACCACGTCGCGGGTGCTGCGGACCCGTTCGACGAGGCTGGCACTGTAGCCCGTCGGATTCGGGATGTCGTGACCCGAGGCATCGCGGGCGGCATGGGCCACGATCTCCGTGTCCTGATCATTGGTGAGGAACAGCACCGCCCGGTCGGCCGCCAGGATCCGGATCGTCTCGTCCAGGGCGATCCGGGTCAGCTGCTCGGGGCCGAGGACATGGGAGGCGGCCAGACTCACCGCTTCCAGGGCCTGTAGCCGCTGATGATCGAGGCCACCGCAGGACCGCGGAGTCCGGGGGGAACCGGCCGCCGTCCACATCGGGGCGCGGAGTTTGCCGGCCCCGAACTCCGCGGTGAGCCAGCGGGCCCGGTGCGGCCACTCCTGCTGGATGGCGATCTGCTGGGCGTGCAGCGCCTGCCGAGTCGACTCCCGATGATCTCCGAGGGCGCGAAAGGCTCTGGCCCGGACCCGAGCTATCTCGTAGGCCACCAGGGGCTCCGGCCGCGACTCCTGGACCCGTCCCAGCACCCGCAGGGCAGGTTTCCCCCGACCGTCGATGACCAGCAGATCCGCGGTGGCCACCCGCTCGTATCCCCGCAACAGCCGCGTGTTCGCCGCCTTCCGGAATTCGACCAGCGCCGCTCTGGCCGCCTCGCGGCGTTGCGGGCGTTCCGTATCGGAGGCCGACCGGCACTGCGCCAGCCGAACGAAGGTGTGCAGCGCGTAGAAGGCGCGATGTGGCCGAAGCATCCATGGTGGGCTGTTGCCGAGCTGGCGGAACTCGGCCATCGCCGCTTCGAGGGAATCGCCGAACTCGCCCTGCTCCACCAGGGCATGGACGGTCCCCAGAAGCAGAGTGCTCCGCAGCCCCAGTCCCGGACGATCGGCCAGAGCCCGCTGGACGCGATGCAGTTCCGATCCGGCCTTGGCGAACCGTCCCATCAGGCTCCGGGTCATCAGGCCGCTGGTCACCGTCGAGGTGATCTTTTCTTGGCCAGCGGCCAGCCGCCGCCTGCCCTGCTCGTGCCAGTGCACAGCGTTGGCGGTATCGCCGGCCATCACCGACTCCCAGCAGAGGGCGACGCTGCCATCGCAGAACAACCCCACCGGCAGCCAGCGCTCGTGCTCCCCAATAGCCTGAGCCAACCGCTCGCCATCGTCGAGACCACCCATGAAGGCAGCCCAACCCTCATGCCAGGCGATACTCGCAGCCAGCCGGGGATCCCCGAGCGCGGCGTTGGCGTTCCTGGCCCGGTCGAAGGCGGCCCGCGAAACGCGATGCTTGCCCGCGAACGCGAGCGCTAGGGCAAAACCGGCATAGCTCGCGGGAAACTGGGGACTGGCGGGTCCGACTCGGTTCACCGGCAGCACCAGTCGCAGCGTGTGGGCGACCACAAGCTCCCGCCGGAAGTCGATCCGCCAGATGGCGCAGGCGGTGTTATGCAGGTCGGACATGAGCCGATAGCGTTCTCGCTGGTCCCCGGACGCCGTCCCGAACCCCCACCCGAACGCCCCGATCACGAGACCAACGAAGAAGAGCACCAGGCTGGATAACATCAGGATCGGCAGCCTGGTGGGCATGCTTGCGTCCAGTTCCGCCAGTCCCCGTTCGATGGCCGCCGCCGCTGCGGGCCCGTTCCAGGTACCCCGGTGGATCCGAGCGATCTGGGCATACAACGCGGCCCGCCCAAGCGCTGCTGACTCCAGGGCGAGTGCCTGCTCGAGTTGCTCCACGGCCTCGACGTGATGTCCCTCCCGCTCCAGCGCCGTTCCGTAGAGCCGGAGAAAAACACCATCGACCGCCAGACCGGTCGCTGCCGCCGGGGCGAGGAACATGACCGCCTCGGTGGCGGCGTGGGAGTCCAGGGCGAGCCGGCCGGCCTCGACGCAGGCCTGGAACAGCAACCGCGGGTCGACTTCACCACGGATGCAGTGATGGGCCAGGGCGAACACGTGCTCGGCGTCGGCACGGGGAGTGGCATCGAGGGCCTCGGCGATGCGGCTATGCAGCTGGGCGGTCTCGGTGGCAGCCAATGGGTGCAGCAAGGCCTCCCGCACCCGGTCATGGACGAAGCCGTATTCACCGCGATTTCGAACCTCGACCAGGCTCCGGGCCGCGGCCTGCGCCATCAGTTCCAAGACCTCGGTCGTCTTGATCTTGCATGTTCGAGCCACGGTGTCCGGCCGGAACCGGATGCCCATCGCCGCGGCCGTGCGGAGCACCGCAAGGTGATCGGGGCCGAGGCCCTCAATCCGGGCCAGCACCAGGCCGAGACTGTCCTGGGGGAGTACCAGGGCATCCAGCCCCGCCTCGTCAAAGAGCCATGTTCCCCAGAACGGGCGGAGTAACCCGGCGTCCAGCACGGCCCGCAGGTATTCCAGGATGAGGAAGGGGTTGCCGTTTCCGCGGATTGTCAGCAGACGGGTGATTCTTGACTCGACGTTCGCTCCGGGCAAGACGGAGGCTACGAGGCTCGCAACCGCCACCTGGTCCAGCGGCCCCAGCGTCAGCCGCAGATCGATCGCCCGGTCCAGCGCCGTCTCAAACCGGTGCGTTGTCTCCCCGCTGTCGGCATCGTCCCGGGCGGTCGCCACGACCAGCAACGGCACCGAGGAAAGACTCGAGGCCAGGCGAAGCAGCACCGCCCGGGTGGCCTGATCGAGCCACTGTACGTCGTCCAGGTGCAGAAACAGGCCGCCCGAGACGGTGGCCAGATCGGCGAGGAACGCCGCGACCGCGGAGATGAACTGGTCCTCCCGCCCGTCCTCGGCCAGCGCGCCCGCCTCCAGCACCTCTCCGAGTTCCGGCGACAGCGCCGACAGCAACGGGGCGGCCTGCCCGGCGACCGAACGCAGGGCGGCCATCGCCGCCTCGCGCTTGCCCTCCGGGAACGTCTGGACCAGGTGCAGATGGGCGGCCACCGCTTGGCGGAGCGGGGCCAGCGGCGCCGCGTCGTCTGGGGCACTCTTGCCCGACAGGACGAGACCGCCCCGACCCCGGACCACCCGGGCCAACTCCCGGACCAGCCGGCTCTTCCCCGCTCCGGGGGCGCCCCGAACCAGACACGCCCCGCCTTCACCCTCGGTCGCACGCGCCCACCGGGAGCCCAGACTGGCCAGTTCCTGGGAACGGCCGTTGAACGAGGTCTCGATCCGGACCTGGCGGCCCGCGCGTCCGGTCGTCGGTCGGAACACCGTGGCTGGATCATCGCGAATCCGGAGAAGATCACCGATAAGATCTTCGCCCGACTGGTATCGATCGTCCGGATCCTTGGCCAAGAGACCAGCGACGACACCGGCCAGCGCGGTGGGGGCGTCGGGAACCAGCGACCGAAGATCGGGCGGTGTGACCGAGGCCTGCAGGCGCAGCAACTCGCCGAGGTCTTCGCTGATGAACGGCAGCCCGCCGGTGAGACATTCGAAGAGCAGAACGCCAAGGGAATACAGGTCGGACCGTGCGTCCACGGGTCGCTTGAGGATCCCGGACTGTTCGGGTGGAGCGTAGTCCAGCGTTCCGACCACAGGCTGGTCATCGTGGTGGTCCTCGCGAGCGATGAATCCGAAGTCGATCAGCCGCGCCTCGCCGCTGGCGAGCATCATGACGTTCTGCGGCTTGACATCGCGGTGCACCAGACCCCGGCGGTGCAGCTCCGCCAGCGCCCCGGCCAGGTCCATCGCGACCCGGACCGCCCGATCCGGGGAGATGGGGCCGGTCGCCAACACCTCACCGAGCTGCCGCCCCTCGACGAGATCCATTACCAGGTACGGCCGGCCGTCGACCTCGCTGATCTCATGGATCTGGCACAGCCCGGGATGGCGCACGCTGGCCACCAGGGCAGCCTCGCGGCGGAAGGCCACGTTGACGTCTGCTGGAACCCGGCGGGACGGGGCCAACCATTTGAGCGCATAGTCGACGTCATCGCGGCGCACGTGATAAACCACGCTCTGGGCGCCCCGGCCGACTTTCCCAACAACCCGAAACCCGGCTATCTCTTCGCCGAACGAGGTGGCATCCGAGGACGGACTCGGCCGTGAACCCAGCCAGGTCGGATCCGAACGAACGCTCACCCCCGCATTATCGGAATCCGGTCCCGGCATTGAGTGAAAACGTGCGCCCAATCGCCAGGTCAGCGAGCCGGGCGCCCCTTCCAGGCCCGCCGGCAGAACACTGCGCGCCTACCGCACCCGACGCCGAGATACTGCCGCTTCACGGCGGGCTTCGGGCTCCCGGGCAGCAGCCAGCAGCGTCCTTCCCCCGTGCCGCCGGGGCGGCGATGGGTGGGCACAAAACGCGTCGCGATCGTGGGCCGTGGGCTGCTAGGGTTCCACCCGCACCTCCCGGTGCGTAGACGGCGGTTACTTCTCTGGTGTGAGGGCCTGTACGGCCCGCGGGTTCAAAACCCGCAATCCGCCCGTCATTGTGATCTCGGGGGTGCGTGGCTTCAGACGGGGTGCCCGGTGCGCAGGCAACGGTTACTTCGACTGTTCATCGAGAGGTCGTGGGTTCGAGTCCCACCGTCCCGTCTCCCACCGGGGCGTAGCTCAGCTGGCAGAGCACTATGTTCCGGCGCCGACTTTGATCTCGGGCGCCCCCTCTGGAGCCACGACTCTTGGACCTGATTCGCGGAAACCACCGCCTCGACGGCGTGAACTCGATCCTTGATCGTCGGATTCACCGCCATGGGCAGCACACCATCCCGGATCATTTCGTACTCAGATGATCATTGACGGCGAATCCCTACGTCCGCCTGTTCGACCAGAGCGTCTGGATCGCGCGGAACTTCAGGGCCGGATTGCGTCTGCGGCCGGTATCTCCTGACTCGGTGCGGGCAGGCGCGGCCACTCGTTTGTGGTACGACGTTCATGTATATTTGACTGCGCTGTGCGCCTCGTGATGGTACCTCACTAGTGTCATCTGGTTCTGCGTGTTTCCTAATTCGGCATGCCTCGTTATGTTAGGTATGGCCGCCATGCTCTGGCGAGTCCGGCAATGTCCACATGACTGTCGTTCACGCACCCCGGAGATTCCATTGTGCCGCCCATCGGCTTGCTGACAGACAGCGATATCAAGCGTGAAGCGGCTGCTGGCCGCCTCATTACAAAGAACTTCGTGCCGGAAAACGCGAACCAGGCGTCCTACGAGCTGCGGGCTGGCCAGGTATATTACGATCTTAGTGCGGGCGGGGTCCAGACGAAACTCAATGGCTCCGCAAAATACATCCTTGTTAAGCCACATCAGTCGATTGTGATCATTACTGAAGAGTATCTCGCTCTTCCCTCCGACGTTGTTGGCCGGGTGCTTCTCAAGGGGAGGCTCTTCTCTCTGGGGCTGTTGCCGGTCAACACGCACGCCGATCCCGGATTCCGGGGACGTCTAGGGATCGTTCTGCACAATTTTTCCTTCAATCATGTACGGATTTCCTGGAGGGAGTCGATTGCGAAGATCGAGTTTGAGCGACTGCACGCGCGGGTGGAGAATCCGTATACGGGCCAGCACGGCCATGGGACGGGGATCTGGCCGCTGGCCAGCGATTCGATCCTGAATCCCGCCACCGTCAAAAAGGAGGGCAGCGGGGAATCTTTCATTGAGGAGGCTAGGCGAGCGTTCGGACCCGAGTTGGCTGGTGCGTTTGATCGAGTATTTCGATATGAGCATCGGCTGCTTGTGGCGATAGTCTGCTACATATCCCTATCGATCATGATTGTCATCTATGCTGAAGCGACGGACCGGCGGCTGTCGTTGGTGATCGCATTCCTCCTCGGGCTAGTCACCAATGTGGCTAGCAGTATCTTGATCTTTGCGGCAACCAGGATCCAAGCGCGTCTTCGATGATCGTCAAGGGCATATCCGAAGTCCCGTCATATAGCAGCAGGAGGAGCGATGCCGGTCTTGGGGCACCCACTCGTTGAGCGAGAACGGCTAGAGAACGCGGAGCGCAATGTCGCGGTTGTCGGTCTTCGGGATTCTAATGATCGAATTTTGATGATCAGAACCCGACGGTTGCCAGAATGGTGGCAACCTCTCGGCGGAGGGATGGAGCCGGGGGAGGCGCCGGAGGGGGCAGCGCTTCGCGAGCTGTTCGAAGAAGCGAAGCTTTCTCTGGAATTGCATGAGCTTGAGCCTGTCGCCACAGAGAGCTATGACTTCGGGGAAGGTACGGTCCACTTCTTTCAGGCCCACATCGATTCGGAGCGTGATTCTCTCAAGTTCAATGAGCAAGAAATACTGGAGCATCGTTGGCTAGCCGTCAATGATGCCGTGAGACTTGACACATTTCCCGCTACCCAGGCATTTCTGGTCCGTTTGTCGAAGGCATAGGACGCGGCAATGCCGGAACTGGGTACCTGTTGTGGGCAGGAGGCGTTTTCTTCCCTGGCTCTCGGCTCGGTGATGCTTCGCAACCGAATCGGCTTCGGACCTGTCAACCCAGGATTCGGGTCGTTGCTGGATCCCCGCAGGGCCGGGGACATCTGCGAGTTCTACCGGCAGTATGCGATGGCCCGAGTCGGACTGATATACCTCGGTGGAGTCGCTGTGAGCCCGGAGGGACGGGCCAACGTCCACAGCCTCACGATGCATGATCCAATCCATCGCCGCGTGATCGAACAGATCGCGGAAACGGTGGCAGCCGGTGGGTCCACGCTAGCCGTGCAACTCATGCACGCCGGTCGGCAGACATCCAGTTCCGAGATCGGGTGCCCCATCCTGGCGGCGTCGGCAGAAGCCTGTCACGTCATCGGTGAGGTGCCCGCCGAGGCGACAAGGGCCGATATTCGCCGGATCGTTACCCGCTTCGGAGAAGCCGCTCGGCTGGCCGTCAAGGCTGGGGCCGCCGCCATCGAGATCCACGCGGCACACGGCTATTTGGTTTCGGGGTTTCTCTCCCAACGTTTGAACCGACGATCCGACTGCTACGGCGGAAGCGTCCATGGACGCTTCCGGATTCTGAGGGAGATCGTTTCAGAGGTTCGCAACGCTGGGGCTGAATGCGTCGGCATCCGCGTCAACGTCTCGGAGAGCGGTAGACCGGGAGGCACGGAGCTTCCGGAGCTGCTAGAAGGATTGCTTCCGTTGGTAGCGAGTCTCGATTACACCTCCGTGACGGCTGGCATCTATACCCGCAGCCAGGACTGGATTATCCCAGCAAGGAAGCTCGGCCGAGCACTGTGGCGGCATCAGGCCGCAGCGCTTCGACACGGCCTTGGTCTGCCCATCATGGTGGCCGGCAATATTGACTCGGTGGAGCTGGCCAATCAGGTGGTACAGGAGGAATCAGCCGATCTTGTCCTGATGGTTCGGGCGCTCCTGGCCGATCCGAACCTGATCACAAAATGGGTCGATGGTCGATCGGATTGTGTCCAGCCCTGTACCGAATTGTTCTACTGCAAGTATCATTCGCGGGGCGCTCCGCATGTGTACTGCCCGCACAACCCCGTGCTGCGTAAACGCTTCGGTGCCGATTATCACGGAGCACCGCGACAGGCCACCGCTGACAGCGGCGCTTATCGGCGAATGCCATACGCTGCGAGGAAATCGCGGACCTGCGAAGAGCCCTAACGCTCTGTTTCTTTGCGCTCGGTTGATTGGCCCTGCTGACCGACCGCCAGCTCAACGCGGACCCCGTCCTCCGTGGGGACGCCTGTTCGGGGTGGAGCCCGGGGTGGTGGCATCGAATGCGATTCAGTGATCGATCAGATCCAGTACGGCAATATGTGCCGAAGAAACCTGGACCCTCAGGTACGCCCCTCGTCGCCGTCCGCGAGCAACCTCGCCTGCCGGGCCCAGGTGACCAGGCTCGGCGCGAACCGCAACCCGCTGGCATCCAGCGCGGCACGCACGGCGTCATCGTCCGCGTCTGCCAGCTGGCCGAAGGTTCGAATGCCGGCACGCTTCAAGGCCGTGGCCATCTGTGGCCCGATGCCCGCGATTCGCTGAAGATTGTCATCTGGTGCATTGACCGGTGGGCTGCTGGGCTCGTCCGGTTCCGCTGCCACGGCTTGATCAACTGTGGCGGAGGTCGGTGCGGAGGCCGGTGCGGAGGCCGGCTCGGGCGGGACCTCGTCGGCTGCCTCTTTGCTGGCCGGCTCTGCGGCAGCCGATTCGTCTTTGCTGGTGGCTGGCTCGCTGGTGGCTGGTTCGTCAACGACGGCCTGCTCGGGAGCCGGCCCGTCGGCGGTCCCGCCCACGGCAGGCCCTCGGCGCCGTTGGCCCCACCTGCGCCAGCAGAAGAACATGACCAAGAGGAGGACCGCGACGATCACGGCCAACGACACGGCGACAGACCACGCCATCACATACCTCCCAGAAACGACTGTAAGCGGTGTCGATCCTTTGCGAGCAGCTTACCGTCATCGATACCGCACAGCAGCCTCTCAGCTGCTGCTTCTGCGACGAAGAGGGTGGGTTACGCCACGGCGGTGTCCGCTTCGGACACGACCCGCGACCGGCGAGGCCGACCGGCGATGGCTGGGCGGCGATGGCTGGGCGGGTCTGGCCTCCGGAAGAACTCAGGCCGCCGCCGGCGCATGCGTGCAGCACTTCTTCGAGCACACCATCGCGCAGGCCCGGCAGCCGATGCAGTTCTCCGGGTGCGCGACGGTCATCACCTTTTTCTCGTACTCTTCGTCGTCCTCATCCGGATCCAACGAGACGAACTCGCCATCCTCATCAACGCCGCGCAACTCCAGCACCTGGTGCGAGCAGACTTTGAAGCAGCGGCCACAACCGATGCATTTCGCCCGGTCGATCGAGTCGATGAAGGTCGGTGTCCACTCGACGCCGGATGGCAGCGTGATCGTGAAGGCGGTCATGCGTTCTCTCCTCTGGGGCTGACCGCCGACGGTCTTCGGCACGGCGCGTGGCCCCAGGGCCCTGATCGTGTCCATGTTCCATGGCGATGCTGGCGCCCAGACCGTTCCCGGGGGACCTCGCTGCCTGCCCTCTCCAACCGACGGTGGCTAACTCGGTCGCGGGGGATCGGGAGCAGTGGTTCTGTGAACACTGTTGTGGTGCCCAGTTTCCTGAAGGCTTCCCAGCGGTTTCCGGCGAAAGAATAGCGGTGGGGACTCGCGTCTCGTGCTGCTCGCGGTCGGGAACCGCGGCGTTGCCCCGGCCCGGAAGGGGCGTAAATGATGTTGCTTACGGAGGAGCCGGGCGTTGTGGTCGCGGTTGGGGAGGCATCCGGTTCGGCGGTCGGTGGCTTGGCGCTCGCCATTGGCGCGCCATTTTCCGGTGGGGCGCCCGAAGCGTTGGGAGAGGGATTCTCGACGCCCGAAATAGGGCCCATCGATATTGACGTTGGCCTGGAGCCGTTGTTTCCTTGGCCTGGGGCGGCGGTTTCATGAGCTGCCGCAATGGGGTCCCGTCGAGGCTGGGGCGTTTCGACCAACGCAAGCAGTGCTATCACATCGCCGCTGAAGGGGATCACCTGAGGCGCGGCCACCGGCCGATCTGCCGGCATGCCCGCAGCTTCGCGGGCGGATCCGGCCTGGTGGGGCGGTCCGAATGGGCCGTCCCACCAGGTGGCTCAGACCAGGGGCAGCGATCGATCAACCGATCTATCCCAAGATCCCCGAAGGTAGTACGGCGCGGCCCGCGGTCAGGCGATCGAGCAGGCGGTCCCGTTCAGGGCGAACGAGGTCGGCTTGCCAGAGTCCCCGGTATGGGTGGCCTGGAAACCGATGCCGACTGAGCCGTTGGCGTTGATGGTGCTGTTGTAGCTTATGTTCCGTGCTGTCACCTGCCCGCTGGCCGGCGAGTAGGTGGCGTTCCAGCCGGAGGTGATGGTCTGCCCACTGGGTAGGGTGAACACCAGCGACCAGCCGTCAATCGCTGTGCTGGAGGTATTCGCAATAGTGATTGCCGTCGTGAGCCCGGTGTTCCAGGCGCTGACCGCGTACGTGACCCGGCAGGCCGCATCGGGGTTTCCGGAGCCGCTTGGCGTGGCGCTGGAAGTGCTGGGACCGCCGCTGGGATCACCGCTGCTGCCGCCGAGCGCGGCCAGAACGGCGTCGTAGGCTTCCTTCTTGTTGCCGTTGCCGTCGAAGAGCAGCGGGGTTTGTGAGGCGCGCCAGGAGTCGCTGTCACGTACGCCCCAGACGGTGATGCCGGTGCAGCGGGAGACCGCGAGACAGGATTCGACGACGGTGCTGTACTTGTCGGCCTGGGCCGTGCCCGAGCCCTGGATGTCCAGCTCGGTGATCTGCACGTCAACGCCGAGAGCGGCGAAGCTGGATATGGTGGTCTGGTAGTTACTGGGGACCGGAGACTGGTCGTTGAAGTGGGACTGGAGGCCGACGCAGTCGATGGGGACGTCGCGGGATTTGAGGTCTCGGACCAGGTTGTATACGGCCTGGGTCTTGGCGTGGCTCCAGTCGTCGATGTTGTAGTCGTTGATGCAGAGTTTGGCGTCGGGATCGGCCGCGCGGGCGGTGACGAATGCTTCCTCGATGTAGCTGTCGCCGATCTGGGTCTGCCAGACGGAGTCGCGTCGGGTGCCGCTGCCGTCGTTGAATGCCTCGTTTACCACGTCCCAGGCATAGATTTTGCCCTTGTAATGTGACATGACGCCGTTGATGTGGTTGTTCATCGCCGCGCGGGTGGCGGTGGCGCCGGACAGGTTGTTCATCCAGCTCGGCAGTTGGGAATGCCAGACCAGGGTGTGCCCGCGGAGTTGCTTGCCGTTGCCGGTGGCCCAGTCGACGATCGTGTCGGCGTTGGCGAAGCTGAACTGGTTCTGGCTGGGCTCTGTGGCGTCGATCTTCATTTCGTTCTCGGCCGTCACCATGTTGAATTCGCGGTTGGCGATGGTGCTGTACGTCGAGTCGCTCAGCTTGTTGGCGGCGATGGCGACTCCGAAGTACCGGCCCTTCTCCGCGGCCGCGGCGCCGAGCGTGGTCGCGGCGCTCGCGTTGCCCGACACGGCGACGGCCCCGGCCAGGGCCAGGGCACTGGCGGCACCGATTGTGACTATGGTGCGGCCCCGCGTCTTGGGAACCCAGCGTCTGCCCGTACGGGCTGAGGTGTCGGTCATGTCTGCTCCTTCTCCTGGAACGCTGACCGGGATGGGGAATGGGGAAAGGCCCCGTGAATCGAGGCGCGGCCCAGCTTTCGGCTGAAGGTGCCGGCGATCACGGTATTCAAGATCAATTTTGATGGAAGTGGCTCACAGTATTTGAGGGTCCGCTCGGCTGGTCAACAATCCTCGGACCACCCCCGGGGCTGCGTGCGACGTTGGTCCGTTTTGCTCTATGACAATGAATCGTAAAAAGTGCTTTTCGCCCGATTGGATCATGTCGGCATTACCATGATCGATGAAAATTGCGCTCTTTCTCCGGAGTTCAGCACGTGTTGGCTGGAGGTTCGACCTCGGGCGGGTCGTCGTCGGGTCGGCGGGAGCGCGGGGCGTTCCGGGGTGCGGGAGCGCGGGGCGTTCCGGGGTGCGGGCAGTGTCCGCTGTGGCCCGTGGTGGTTCGTGTGGAGTCGCCCCGGCCAGGGTCTATGTCCGGTGTGTTCGGTACGGGCGGCATTGTGGACAGTCGACAACCTGATCATGTTGCGAGGAGTTCATCTGGGCGGTTCTTGTTGCTGGGGCGGACGTCGATTGGCGCTTCTAGGGTCCACAAAGTCTGGTGGTGGCCGGGCGGCAGGTCTGCGGATGGGCCCGCTGCCGGGTGTCCACATGGATGAGTCCGCTATGTCCTTTATGGATGTGACGCCGAAGGGGGATCCGTGGAGAACGTCAGAGGTGCGCTCAGCCTGGCCACAGTCGCGACCATCGCCCTGGCCGCTGCGGCGCCGGGGGTGGCCCATGGTCGGTCCCGGCCGCCCGGCCCGAAGAACGTCATTGTGATGATCAGCGACGGCTGGGGGTACAACCACATCGCCGCAACCGACTACTACCAGTACGGGCGGACCGGCCGCCAGGTGTACGAACGCTTCCCGGTGCGCACGGGGATGAGCACGTACCTGGACGGTGGGTCCTATGACCCCTCGGCGGCCTGGGTGTCCTTCGACTATGTGAAGTCCGGAGCCACCGACTCCGCTGCGGCCTCGACCACCATGTCGACCGGCGTCAAGACCTACAGTGGTGCCATCGGTGTCGACCCCGCCGGGGCGGACCTGGTGCACGCCTTCCAGAAGGCCGAGGAGACCGGCCGTTCCACCGGTGTGGTCACCAGTGTGCAGCTCAGCCACGCCACCCCAGCGGGGTTCGTCGCGCACAACGTCACCCGCAACGATTACCCCGGCATCGCCAATGAGATGATCTACGACAGCGCCACTGACGTGATCATGGGTGGAGGGCACCCCTGCTACGACGCCAACGGCGTGCCCAACGGCTGCACGAACACCACCAAGTACGTCGGCGGGGACGCGACCTGGGCCGACCTCACGGACGTCGATGGTGCCCTCGGCGCGGACGCCAACGGTGACGGTAGTCAGGACCCCTGGACCCTGGTGCAGGCTCGCGACGAGTTCCGCTCGCTCGCTCGGGGGAAGACCCCGCAACGGGTGATCGGTGTGCCTCAGGTGTACCAGACCCTGCAGCAGAGCCGCCGCTGCGATGCCACCGAGGTCAACCCCCTGACCGGCGTCAACGCCTGTATCGACGCTCCCTACAGGGTGCCGGTGACGACCTCGGTTCCCACCCTGGCCGAGATGTCGAAGGCCGCGCTCAACGTTCTCGACAACGACCGCGACGGCTTCGCCCTGATGATCGAGGGCGGTGCGGTCGACTGGGCCTCCCACAACAACGCGGTGGGCCGGACCATCGAGGAGCAGGCCGACTTCAACCGCGCGGTCACCGCGGTCGTCGCCTGGATCAATCGCAACGGCGGCTGGAGGGACAACCTTCTCGTGGTGACCGGAGACCATGAGTGCGGCTACCTCACCGGCCCCAGCAGCGACCCCACCTGGACCTCTGTCGTCTCCCAGGGCAGAGCCGCGGTGCCGCTGGCGGAGTTCCACAGCACCGGCCACACCAACAGCCTGATCCCGCTCTTCGCCAAGGGGAGCGGCTCGTCGCTTCTGTCCCGGGCCGCGACTGAACACGACCCGGAACGGGGTCGCTACCTCGACAACGCCGATCTCGGCGGGGTATTGAACCAGATACTCGGCTGAGAACCCAAGCGACGGGGCCGAGCGAGGAATGCAGCGCATCCTCGCTCGACCCCGTCACCGATTCGGAGCCAGTTGCCGGCGTCAACGGTGAAACCGCGGCGAATGAGGCAACCCTGTGCTGCGTTCATCCTTTTGATTGACGTGGCTTCACTGGGTACTGCGAGGCGAATTACTCTGGCGGCACAGTGAGCGGCGTGACGGGGGTGGAAGCCCCACGACGTAGCTCGGAACACTTCTCCGGCGGGCCATGGCCCGCCGGCGCCTGTGGCTTTCGCAGATCCTGGTGAATTGGATTCGACATCATGCGCGAGACATGACCGGAATTCCATACGGCACACTCGCCTATGCGCCCCGGACCGCGCATGAGCCACCGTCGACGATTCTTGTCGCCTGCACGGCAATTCTTGCACTTCTGCTGGTCCTGGCCGTTTGGCCGGTGGTCCGGTGGGCGATTACCATCGCCCACGAAGGTGGACACGCGCTGTTCCTCTCGGCCCTCGGCGGCTCGGTCGGATCGATCGAGTTGGGCCGGTCCAAGGGTGCGCGGGGGGCGGTCAATGCGAAGAAGAGCGTCTGCGGGACCAGCTTCGTTCTGGTCCTGCTGGCCGGCTATACCGGGCCGTCGCTCTTCGGGCTGCTCGCCGCCATTCTGCTCGTCCAGGGACTGTCGTTGCCGGTGCTGTGGCTCAGCATCGTATTCCTGGTGCTGGTCCTCATCCAGGTGCCGCTGAGGAACGTCTTCGGCATACTCGCCGTGGTGACGACGGGGGCCGTCATATTTCTCTTCGCCAGGTACGGGGGCCCGCTGACGCAGACCGTTGTCGCGCACACCTGGATCTGGTTGCTGCTGATCGGCGGCTTCCGGAATACCGTCGAGTTTCGGGGGATCAGCAGGGCCGAGCGTCGGGCGGCAAAGAAGAAAGAAAAGAAGAAGGAGGAGGGGGGCAAGAAGCCCCCGAAATCCGACGCCGCGCTGCTGCACGAGCAGACCCACATTCCGGAGCCGTTCTGGGTCGGGTGCTTCCTGCTCGCCACGCTCGCGGCGCTGCTGTTCGGGGGCTCGATCCTGCTTGGCCTTGTCGGCTAGCCGTGGAATCAGCGGTGGTGGGCCTCGCAGAGGAACTCGACCGTCAGGTCGATAACGGCCTTGACGTCCGGTGCGCCAACAAAATCGTGGTCAGCACCTGGCACGAGATGCAGATCGCAACGGACGCCGTGGGCCCGCAACCGCTCGGCCAACCACTCGCTGTGGGCAGCCGACACATGCTGATCAGCAGTGCCATGGACGCAGAGGAAGGGCGGCGCGGCGGCGTTCACGTGATTGATCGGGCTGGCCGCGGACAGGGCATCCTCGGTGACCGGGCAGCCCAGCAGCCAGGCGAAGGACGAGTCGGGATCGGCCAGATCGATGCCAAGGCCACGGGCCGCCGGCAGCAGGTCCGTCGGCCCGTACCAGGTGGCGGCCGCCTGCACGGCGCTGGACACCCCGGTGACACCGACGCTACCCTCCAGGTCCGTGGAGCCAGATCCGCTGGTCAGCCCGGTGAAGGCCGCCAGATGCGCTCCCGCGGAGTAGCCAAGGACCGCAAACCGGTCAGGGTCCACTCCGAGATCGGACGCGAACGCTCGGACCCAGCGGATCGCGGCCTTGACGTCGTGTAGCTGGGTGGGCCACGGTGCTTCCCTGCTGAGCCGGTAGTCGACATCCGCCACCGCGAATCCCCGCGACAGCAGTATCCGGTGGACGCCGCCAGCGTCCAGGATGGAATCGGGTACCGTCGTCCGGCTTCCCGCATACCAGCCGCCGCCGTGTACCCAGAACACCACCGGCGCTGATTTCCGCTGGCGGGGAAGGTGCAGATCCATGTGGAGTTCGCGGTACCCCGGCACCTTCGCGACGGCGATGTTTGTCATCAGCAGGCCGCTATCAGTACTGATGGGAGTTTTGGGCAGGTCGTAGAGCCGCGGAGCGTCTTGACGGTGGTGCTGACTCCCCGAGTTCTGTCGCATGGCTCTTCTCCAAATCACGGCAGATGGTGTCTGAGTCGGACGACCCATACTGTGAACCGTGAAGCCGTAGTCGAGTCAACTGGGCACGTTCGCCGGCCTCGTCCGGAGGCGCGGTGGCGACGAAGGTGGCCGTCGCCGGCAGCGGGCTATGCGCCGGGTGCTCGTTGACCTCCCCGTGGTGGGGGACAACGACATTCTGCGAGCTACACGTGATCGCGATATCTGGGAAAGAAATACTGCTGGAGTCAGCAGGAGTTTCCCAGATCTTCGGAAACCGTGACGACGGGCGGGGCCACCCCCCGGGCGTGTTGTCACGCCCCGCCTCCATGGGTGATCGTTTATGTCAGAAGGTGAGCGGCTCTCCAGAGCAGACCCAGGTGCGCATCTCGGCCAGCCAGGATGGGAGCGCGTCCGGATGGCCCATCTCCCCGGCCATGGCCAGGATGAACAGCGCCATCCGGTAACGCAGGAAGAGCGGCAGCCGGGCACGCCAGGCCTCAGGCAGCGGGTACTCGGCGGTGTACGCCGCCAGGAACCCGTCCACGAACGGTTCGATCGCCGATGGAGCCTTCTGGCGCATCTCCCAGATGGGGTGGGCCAGGGCGGAGGCGACGTCCGAGGCATACCAGTGCCTGCCGCACACGTCGAAATCCAGGACCGCCAGGCTGCCGTCCTCGGCGAGCAGCAGGTTGCCGGAGTGCAGGTCGTTGTGGACGGCCCCGAAGCACGTGCGGTCGATCGGCAGCGCTGCCAGGGCCGTGCCGAGGTCCTCCCACACCGCGCCGAGGGCCTCGTCCCGGCAGCTGTCCCGGAAACCGGCGTGTTCCTCCCGCCAGGTGGGCAGATCGGGGGCCGTGTAGTCGGCGGCGATGGCGTGCATGCGCCCCAGCGTGGTGCCCCAGGCGCTGACGAGAGCGTCGTTCCAGTCCTGGGCGATGACGATGTGCCGACCGGGCATCTGGACGCTGAGGGCCGCGCTGTAGTGACTCCCCGCGTGATCAAGGATTTCGATGAGGTTCCCGTCAGGGGAGGGCAGCTGCTCCGGCACGGTGATGCCGGCCGAGTGCAGGTGGGCGACGAACGCGACCCGGGCATGCTCGACCGGCACCGCATCCCTGGCTACCTGCTTGATCTTGAAATACAGCCGCTGCTCATCCCGGCGATAGGTGTGGACGGCCCCGTCGGGGGCGCCCACCCGCCGAACCGGGCGCAACTCGGAGAGACGGAGATGGTACGCGGTGGCGGCGTGTTCGACGACATCATCAGGAACGGCGATCGTCATGACCGGCAGGGTAGTGGTGCACGACCAGCGCGCTCCTCCCGGACACCAACCGGCGGGCGGCGGGTGAGCGCCCCGGCGGGATTATGATCGATGGCGATCTCCGGGTGAGGTGGGAGGGACGTCGTGAAGATCGCGGTGATCGGTGCCGGCGCGGTCGGCAGTGTCCTTGGTGGGCTTCTGGCCCGGGCCGGTGAGGACGTCATCCTGGTCGGGCGGCAGCCGCACGTCGATCTGCTCAACGACCATGGGTTGATCATCGATGGGGCCTCCGACCGGATGACGATCCGGCTCCGAGCGACACCGCGACTGGACGTCCGACCGGACCTGGCTCTGCTCACGGTCAAGACGCAGGATCTACCGGCGGCGCTGGAGGAGTACTCGGCGCTCCTGCGGGGAGTGCCGGTGGTGGTGACCCAGAACGGGGTGCGGGCCGACCAGATGGCGGCCGACGTCCTCGGGCGCCAGCACGTGGTTGGCTGCGTGGTGCTGTTCGGCGCCACGTACCTGGAGCCGGGGCGGGTGACGTGCACCCTGTCCCGTGGCGTGGTGGTCGGCGAACCGTTCGCCCAGCGGATCGACCCGCGGACACGCACCGTCGCGGCCCTGCTGGGCAGGGCCGTTCCGGTGTCGCTGGCAGCCGATCTGCCGGGAGCCCGGTGGACCAAACTGGTCGTCAACGAGACCAACGCCCTGCCCGCGATAACCGGAGGCAGCGCCCAGGACGTGTTCGCCGATGGCTACCTGAGGGACCTCACCGTTGTGCTCATGGCCGAGGCGGTCGGGACACTGCGCGCGGCCGGCATCGGCATGGCGTCGCTGCCGGGCACGCCGGCCTGGGCGTTGGCCTCGCTGCTGCGTCTGCCGGGACCGCTGCGGCGCGTGCCGGCCGCCCTGCTGGCGAGATCGACGGGCGTGGTCCCGATCCTGGGATCGACCCTCCAGAGCATCCGGCGGGGCGTCACGACGGAAATCGACTATCTGTGCGGCGAGGTGGTCACGCTCGGCGCACGAATCGGGCGGGCCACGCCGTACAACTCGGCCATGGTCGATCTCGTTCACCGCGTGGAGGACACCGGAGAGCACCTGACCGCGTGGCAGGTCCGGCAGGCCATCGATGCCCGGGAGTCGCCCCGAACCCCGTGACGTGGGCCTTGGCCCGCGACCCGCGTCGCCCCGCCACACCGCTGGTGCGCGACCCCGGATCCCCGGGGAGCCAGGCGGGGGTGGCAAGCATTCCACCTGCGGCGACCGTCATGGCCGCAACAGCGATCAGCCGCCCGATCGTTCGCATGCCTTCTCCGGCCGTCGAGGTAGGCGGCGAGGGCCGTGCCCGCTAGCGGGTGAGGCGATTGGCTTGCGCATGCGTACGAGGGATACGGGGACCCCTCCCGCGGGGTCGGTGAGATGCTCGATCGGGGTGAAGCCCGCGGATAGCATGTCCGTCATCGGCCGGCATACGCCGGATGTCTTCTGCGCCTTCGGGCATCGACGTGGCACACGAGTTCCGCATTGCCATCCTGTCGCACGGTCGCGACGAGTTCGCGATGCTGCACCAGACTCTGGGCGTCGCCGGCCACGCGATCGTCGCCTACGCTTCCGCTCGGTCACGACGTCCGGGAGGGTGCGCAGACGAGGAGACCAGAACGCGCCTGTCGGAACTCCTGCCCGTCGTGCCCGGTGACATTGACCTGTTGCTGCCCGGCAACGCCATGGCGCTGACCCGCGCACTCGCCGGATATGCCGTGGATCTTCTGATGTCACCTTCCCCTGGTGGCTGCCTCCGGAGCTGCTGAGGCTGCCCCGCTACGGGGTCGTCAACCTGCACCCGTCGTTGCTGCCCCGGCATCGCGGTCCGATCCCGGTGCACTGGGCGATCCGGGCCGGCGACCCGACGACGGGGGTTACTGCGCACCTGATGAATGAAGGGTTCGACACCGGCCCGATCCTCGCCCAGGAGGGGGCGTCGTCCTCGGGGAAGACCCCGACGCCGAGGCGGTGTTCGGCAGACTCCGGTCACTCGTGCCGGCCGTGTTGACCGAGGCCCTTGACACGCTCCTGGGGGGCGGGCGGGGCAGAATCCAGGACGAGACCCAAGCCACGTATGCCGGGTGGATGGATGAGCATTTCCTTGACTTCTCCCCGCACCGTTCCGCGGCCGAGACCCATCGCCAGATACGAACGTTTCGATTCGCTGCTGGAGGTCGGCACGGGCCGGTTGCCCAAGTCGGCGCGGACCGGCTTGAGCTGCTGTCGAGCAGCCTGGAGCCGACCGATGGGTTGCGGTTGGAGTGCTCCGATGGGCCGTTGTGGATCAGCAGTTTCCAGCCGGAATACGAGTATCTGCCGCCCAACGAGCTGCGCTGGGTTCGTCGATGAGTGAGGTGGCGACCGGACTGCCCGATGGCGGCGGGATTGTCCTACGTCATCTGTGACCGCTCCGACGACCCGTGGCCGCTGCCGAGCGCGGAGTGCTTCGACTTTGTCCTCTTCGACGAGCGCGTCGCCCTGGTGCACGACTACGGGCAGGACGGGCTACAGGTCGGCGGATGGCAGGTCGACAGTCCGGAAGCGCTCGACCGGCTGTGCGACACCGCGCACATGCTTCGGCAGCGGTCAGAACCGCTGGACGATTCTGTCCAGCGGCACAACATCCGTCACGGCTGAGCCGTGCTGGCGCTGGCCGTCGCTTGGCTCCCAGCCTCCACGGCGCCCGCGCTGGATGCGATCCCGCCTCCCGACCAGCCATGATCTTGATCGACGCCGGGTTGGAGTGACCCCCTGGCGACGCTGTCGTCACCGCCCCGGCCGGCCGCGGCTCGCGCGTTCGGTCGAGGTGTGTTTTCTACCTTCAGGTATTGATATTGATATATTTGTTGGCGTTTCGGTGATCGCTGGCCACCCGGGCGGTGCCGGGTGCGTGGGAAGGGGAGAGGCCCATGAGATGGACCGGGTGGACCGGGGGGACCGGGGGGACCGGGGGGACCGGGGGGACCGGGCGGGTCGCACGGCCGGGGGTCGCTCTCGCCGTTCTCGCTGCGGCGGCGGTGCTGGCCGCGGTGGCCGCCTCGCCGGTGGCTGGCGAGGACCTGGGGCTCAGCGAGGCCGCGGAGATCAGCGGGGCTCCGGAGGTGGGGTGGACCGCGGTGTCCGCGGGATATCTCCATGCCTGCGGGGTCCGCTCGGACCACACCCTGTGGTGCTGGGGATCGAACTGGTACGGCGCGCTGGGCGACGGGACGACCACCGAGCGGTCTGTCCCCACGCGGGTTGGCACCGCCGCGACCTGGGCGAGCGTGACCGCGGGATGGAGCCGGACCTGCGCCATCCAGACCGACGGCACGCTGTGGTGCTGGGGGTTCAACACCTGGGGGCAGGTCGGCGACGGTACCACCGCCCACCGGCAGCTGCCCACCCGGATCGGCACGGCCACCGACTGGGTGGCCGCGAGCGCCGGCAAGAGCCACACCTGTGGCGTGCGGGCCGGCGGCACGCTGTGGTGCTGGGGCTACAACGTCGACGGGCGGGTCGGAGATGGAACCACCACCAATCGCTATCAGCCGGTACAGGCCGGGGTGGCGGCGGACTGGGCGAGCGTTACCGCCGCCGATCGGCACACCTGCGGCCTTCGCCAGGACCACACCCTGTGGTGCTGGGGCTACAACGCCCAGGGGCAGGTCGGAACCGACGAGGCCGACGAGCTGTGGTCGCCGGTGCGGGTCGGCACCGCCACCGACTGGGCGAGCGTCTCGACCGGTGGCCTGCACACCTGCGCCATCGACGTCGACGCCGCGCTGTGGTGCTGGGGCAACAACGGCAACAGCCAGCTCGGGGTGGGCCGGGGTGCCGGCGGACCGCTGCCCCGCCAGGTCGTCGAGGGGGCGACCGCATGGAAGGCCGTGGCTGCCGAGCAGGCGGCCACCTGCGCCATCGACGTCGACGCCGCGTTGTGGTGCTGGGGCTACAACCTCGAGGAGGGGTACGGCGACTGGGTGAGCACGGACTGGGTCCTGCCCCTGCGGCTCGACACCACGACCACCTGGACGACGATCGACTATGGCAACGGATTCCTATGCATGATCGATACTCAGGGTGCACTGTGGGGATGGGGCACGAACGGGTACGGGCAACTGGGGGACGGTGCTCCCACGGCCCGTCGGAGCACCCCGGTCCGGGTGGGCTGACCCGCTTCACGGTCCACCGTCCAGTGCGGGCGCGTACCGGGAGCCGTCACCTCGCGGC
>JABDRL010000257.1 GCA_013041765.1 Dactylosporangium sp.
GTGCGTACCCGTGGCGTCGGCGCGCTGCGGGTACGCACGAAGATCCTGGCGGTCGTGGGAGCCCTCGCCGTCGTCGCGTTGAGCGTCGGTGCCCTCGCCATCGTCCAAATGGCGGCAATGAACGCCCAGGCAAACGCGATCTACAACCACGGCCTAGCGTCGGTACGGGTCGCCAACGCCGCTCAGAACCGCTTCGTCGACATGCAGCGGGTGTCAGCCGAGGCCGCCGTGGAGACTGACGTCCAAGCCGCCACGGCCAAAGTGGCCGAGGCCGACACGCAGTTCGACCAGACCATTGAGGCATACCGAGCGCTTGACGGCGGGGCGCACGCGAAGCTGCTCGAACAGGTCGTCTGGAACGTCAAGGCATACCGCACCGTCCGGGACACCACGTTGCTGCCGCTGGCGCGTAGCGGCAAGGTGCAGCAGTACGTCATGATGCGTGACCTGCATGCCCGCCCCTCGTACCAAATCGTCGAGGGATGGCTACAGTCCATCGCCACCGATGAAGCACGTGGCGCCGAGCGCGACTACCAGCGCGCCAACGACACATACCGCAACGCTCGCATTGCCGTCATCGGGCTGCTGCTCGGCGGTCTGTCGCTCGCTGTCGCGCTGTCGCTCGCGGCCGCTCGCTCGATCGTGCGGCCACTGCACCGGGTGCAGTACGCGGTCGAAGGACTGGCCGAAGGCGACCTCACCCGCAGCGGCGGTGTCGACCGCAGCGACGAAGTCGGTCAGATGGCGCAGAGCCTGGACCGGGCGCTGGCCAACCTTCGGGTTACGACGACGGAGATCCTCGACAACGCCACGCGGCTCGACGAGGCCTCCCGGGGGCTCACCGAGATCTCGGGAGGCCTCAACACCGCCGCCGAGGAGTCCGCCCGCCAGGTCGTCGCCGTCGAGGCGGCAGCCGGACAGGTCTCCCACGACGTCAACGGGCTGGCCGGCGGCAGCCAGGAGATGGCCAGCTCCATCCAGACGATTGCCCACAGTGCCGAGCGGACCGCCCTCGTGACCGGCCACGCGGTGCAGGCCGGCGAGCGAGCCACGCATACCGTCGCGGTTCTTGGCCGCTCCTCCGAGCAGATCGGCGGGATCGTCTCGTTGATCACATCGATTGCCGAGCAGACCAATCTGCTCGCCCTCAACGCCACGATCGAGGCCGCCCGCGCCGGAGACGCCGGCCGGGGTTTTGCCATCGTGGCCGGCGAGGTCAAGGAACTCGCCCAGGAGACCGCCCAGGCCACCGGTGACATTGCCCGCTGGGTGCAGCAAGCCATGGAGGACAGCAAGTGCGCCGTCTCCGCCATCGCCGAGGTCAGCACGACCATCCAGGACATCAGCGAGTACGTCACCAGCATCGCGTCCGCTGTTGAGCAGCAGAACATGACCACCGCCCGGATGAGTCACAACATTATGCAGGCGGCTAGCGGAACCTCACAGATCGCCTCCAATCTCGGAGGCGTAGCGACCGCGGCACGCTCCACCACCACCGTCGCCGCCAATGCCAGCATCGCCGCGACGGACCTCGCCACGATGTCCGAGAACCTGCGCCGGCTTGTCGACCGCTTCAAGGTGCTGCCATAAAGGGTGCGGTTTCCGGCACGCGTGCCGGAAACCGCACCCGCCCTGGTCGAGGGTTGATGGCGGCTTGCTGTAGAGATCTTGTTCCAGTGCCGAGCCAGCTCGCAGTGTGCGTATTCGGAACCACGACTGGGTGTGGTGGCGATTCAGCAGAACATCCCGGTCTGGTAGGCCAGCACGATCAGCTGGGCGCGGTCACGGAGGTTGAGCTTCTGCAAGATGTGGGTGATGTGGGTCTTGACGGTCGTGCCGCCGATGTAGAGCTTGTGGCCGGTCTCCGCGTTGGACAGGCCGCAGGCGATGGGTCGGAGCACCTCCTGCTCGCGGGTCGTGAACTCGTCGAATTCCCTCGGCGGTGAGAGGCGTGGGACGCGGGCGAACTGTTTGATGACGCGCATCGTGACCGCGGGCGAGAGCAGCGCGTCACCGGCGGCGACCGTGCGGATCGCCGCGATCAGCTGCTCGGGTGGGTCGTCCTTGATCACGAAGCCGCTGGCACCGGCCCGCAGCGCCTCATAGGTGTATTCATCCAGGTCGAAGGTTGTGAGGATCAGGACGCGGGCGGCGGCGCCGGTGCTCGACGTCGCCGCAGCACGCGACAGGGGAGCTGCTCCCGTTCCTGCCCAACGGCCATCAGGTGACACTGGCCGAGGTTGGGCGGGCCGCCGAGCAGGGCGTCGGCCCGCGCAGGACGCCCGTGATCCGGCGGATGGCCAGGCACGCCGCGTGCGGGCCAGGATTTGTCGTCGAGACGAACAGATACGTCTGTGTGGAAGACCTGACCGACGACCAGTTCGACAAGCTCTGGAACGTCCTCGCCGATCACGACCACCTGGCTGACCTCCCCCAGGCCTGGAGCGCCAAGGAAGACCTCCGGCATATCCTCGCCCCGCACCCCAACCGGTCCGGGGTTCGCCCGACCGAGGCCGACGTCGCCGATCGTCGGGACGCCCCACTCGCCTGGTGCGAGGCCAACCGGCACCTCCCCGAACTCGCCAGCCTCCGGCAAACCCTGACCAACCGGCGCCAGGAGATCTTCAACGCCGTCCTCACCGGCGCCTCCAACGCCGC
>JABDRL010000260.1 GCA_013041765.1 Dactylosporangium sp.
GTACCAGTCCGGGGCGCGGCCGAGCAGCACGTAGGCGAACCACGTCGCCGTGATGATCGTCGTGGCGAGAGCCACCGAGGCCCACGGCGCGTGGCGTTCCCGCAGCAGCAGGGCCCCGCCGATGCCGACGATCGCGCCGATCGCCGGGGCCAGGGCCACCGTGTAGTAGGCGTGGAAGATGCCCTGCATGTAGCTGAAGGTCAGCCAGGTGACCAGCAGCCAGCCGCCCCACAGCAGCAGTCCGGCCCGCGTCCGGTCCCCGCGCGGGGCGCGACGCGTGGCGATCAGCCCCAGCACGAGCAGCAGCAGCGCGGCGGGCAGCAACCAGGATGCCTGACCGCCCAGGTCCGCGCCGAGCAGCCGGTCCCAGCCGGTCTCGCCCCAGGACCGGGCGCCGACGCTGCCGGTTTCCACACCATTGAGCCGGCCGAGGCCGTTGTACCCCAGGGTCAGCTCGAGGATGCTGTTGTGCTGGCTGCCGCCGATGTACGGGCGGTACCGGGCGGGGGTCAGCTCGACGATCGCGATCCACCAGCCGGCGGAGACCACCATGGTCAGTCCCGCGAGCAGCAGATGGCCCAGTCGCCGCCGCCCGGACGTGGGCGCGGCCACCAGGTAGACCAGGGCGAACGCCGGCAACACCAGCAGCACCTGGAGCATCTTGGTCAGGTAGCCGAACCCCACCGCCACCCCGGCCAGCGCCAGCCACCGCCAGCTCGCGCTCTCCGTCGCCCGGACCACGCAGTACGCCCCGGCCACCAGGAGCAGCACCAGCAGCGCGTCCGGGTTGTTGAACCGGAACATCAGGGCCGCGACCGGGGTCGTCGCGCAGACGGTTCCCGCGAGCAGGCCGGCGGACGGGCCGGACCACCGGCGGACGGTGGCGTACAGCAGGCCGACCGTCGCGACTCCCGCCAGAGCCTGGGGCACGAGGATGCTCCAGGCGTTGACGCCGAACAGCCGCGCCGACAACGCCATGAGCCAGATGGCGGCCGGGGTCTTGTCCACCGTGATGAAGTTCGCGGCGTCGAAGGAGCCGAAGAAGAACGCCTTCCAGCTGGTGGCGCCGGCCTGGACGGCGGCGGAGTAGAACGCGTTGCCCCAGCCGGAGGCCCCGAGCCCCCACAGGTAGAGCACCCCGGTCGTGACCAGCAGCGCCAGCAGGGCGGGCCGGACCCACGCCGGGTCGTGCACGTCGCCTCGCAACAGGCGCGGGCCCAGCCGGCCCAATGCCCACAACCGTCTGCCGGAGGGGGGTGGCTCGGCGGCCGGTGGTTCGGCGGGGAGTGCGGCATCCGGCGCCGACGTCGTCGCGGTCATGTTGATGACAGTGTCCCTCGTACCTGGTGCGGGTGTGGGTGCTGGCTGGGAGCTGGCTGTGCACCGGTGGCGAGGGGTAGCCAGACGACAAAGACGGTCTTGCCGGGAACGCTGGTGACGTCCACGCTGCCGCCGTGTGCCCGGACCACCGCGTCCACGATGGCCAGGCCCAGCCCGGTGCTCCCGGTCGTTCGCGACCGGGAGAAGTCGCCCCGGGCGAAGCGTTCGAACAGCCTCGGGATCAGATGCGGCGGGATGCCGGGGCCGTCGTCCATCACCCGCAGCGCGACCCCGTCCGCGCCGGCCGCGAGGCTGACGGTGACCGTTGTTCCCGAGGGCGTGTGGGTGCGGGCGTTGGCCAGCAGGTTGGCGAGCACCTGGTGCAGCCGGGCCGGGTCACCGGCCGTACCGACCGATTCCTCCGGCAGGTCCAGCAGCCACCGGTGCCCGGGTCCGGCGACATGGGCGTCGGTCACGGCCTCGATCACCATGGCGGAGAGGTCGACGGGCTCGCTGGCCAGCGGGCGCTTCGCGTCGAGGCGGGCGAGCAGCAGCAGGTCCTCGACCAGCGTGGTCATGCGACAGGCCGCGGCCTCCACCCGGTCGAGGGCGTCCCCGACCGGCGGGGGGGTCGATCTCCGGTGACGGTGGGCCAGCTCCGCGTAACCGCGAATCGCGGCGAGCGGGGTCCGCAGCTCGTGGCTGGCGTCGGCGACGAACTGGCGGAGCCTGGTCTCGCTGGCCTGCCGAGCGGCGAGGGCCGAGCCGATGTGTCCCAGCATGCGGTTGAACGCGGCGCCGACCTGCCCGGCCTCGGAGCGCGGATCGGTGTCGGCTTTCGGCACTCTGGCCAGCGGGCCGACCTCCCCCTCGTGCAGGGGCAGCGTGCTCACCCGCCGGGCGGTCGCCGCGACCCTGGTCAACGGGGCCAGGGCCACGCGGATCATGCCCGCGACCGCGAGGATCGCGATGAGCAGGGCCGCGATGCCGACGGTGGTGGTCACCCCGATCAGCCGGTACCGCGCGGCTTCGACGCCCGCCATCGGCAGGCCGGTCACCAGGATCTCACCGCTGCGCAGCCGGTTGGCCACCAGCCGGTAGGTGCCCAGGTCGTCCAGATCACGGGTGTACATCCGGCCGTCGGCCGGCAGCTGGACCAGCACGGTCTCCAGCGAGGTCGGCAGGCGTCGGGGCCCGGTGCCCTCCAGGATCGCCGCGTCGGTCACACCGCCGTCGATGATCTGAGCCGCGAGGGTGTTGGGGGCCTGGACCGCGGAGAACAGGCGACCGAGGTCGGTGGGGTCCTCCTCCGAGGTCGGCGGCCCCGGTCGGGCCATCGGGTCCGGCAGCCGGCCCTCGGGGGGTTTCTCCCGAAACCGCTGGTTCGCGGAGGAGAGCTGGTCGTCGAGCTGCTGGACCTGGAAGTCGTGCAGCATCACCACGGTCACGGCGCCCACCAGCAGGAACATCAGAGCGAACACCCCGACGAAGACGGCGAGGATACGCACCCGCAGCGAGCGGGGGTTGGCCCACCGCCGCGGCGCCCGAGCGCGCTTGGCCGGATCAGCCAGCGGGTTTGAGGACATATCCGGCGCCCCGCATCGTATGGATCATTGGGTCCCTGCCGGCATCGATCTTTTTGCGCAGGTACGAGACGTACAGCTCGACCACATTGGCCTGACCACCGAAATCGTAGTTCCAGACCCGGTCGAGAATCTGCGCCTTGCTGAGCACCCGGCGGGGATTGCGCATGAAGAAGCGCAGCAACTCGAATTCCGTGGCCGTCAGGTGTATCGCCGTGCCGCCCCGGTGGACCTCCCGGCTCTCCTCCTCAAGGGTCAGGTCCCCGACGACGAGCAGCGACTCGTCCCGGGTGACCGCCACCCGGCTGCGCCGGAGCAGGCCCCGCAGCCTGGCCACGACCTCCTCCAGGCTGAACGGCTTGGTGACGTAGTCGTCGCCACCGGCGGTCAGGCCGGCGATACGGTCCTCGACGGCGTCCCGGGCGGTCAGGAAGAGCACGGGGACGTCTGGGGTGTCCGCGCGGATCCGGCGCAGCACCTCCAGACCGTCGAAGTCCGGCAGCATGATGTCGAGAACGACGGCATCCGGCCGGAACTCCCTGGCGGCGCGCACCGCTCCGATCCCGTCTCCGGCGCTCCTGATGTCCCAGCCCTCGTAGCGCAGCGCCATGGTGAGCAGTTCGGTGAGGGTCACCTCGTCGTCGACGACGAGGATCCTGACCGGCCCGCCGTCGGGACGACGGAGGTCGGTCCGGGACTCACCGTCCGGGACTCCCATGCGTTGCTGACCAGTCGAGCCGCCACGTCGCCCGGATTCCTGCATCGTCATGGAGATCAGGATGCCCGATGGATCTGTGAGCGGTCTGATCTCAAGCTATGCGTTTCCTGTGGAAATCCTTGATCATATAACCACCGGGGAAAGTGCCCGAGGTCCGGCAGCACGAGGGCGGCCCCGGCCCCGGTCAATTCGGCCTCTGTGCACGGTCCGGTCACCACCCCGACCGGCGTGACCGCCGAGCCGGCGGCGACCGCGGCCCGCATGTCGGCGACGTGGTCTCCGACGTAGATCGTCACCCCCAGCTCCCGCATCCCCCGCTCCTTGCCGTCCCCGAACGCCTCTCCCACCAGGTGGTCGAACGGCAGGCCGACGTGCGTCAGGTGCAGCCGCGCGAACCGCTCCAGCTTCGCGGTGATCACCACAACCGTGCCCCCGGCGGCGTGCACCGCCCCGATGGCCTCGCGGGCGCCGGGCAGCAGGGGCGAGGGAGCGATGGCGTGCCGCGGGTACAGCGCCCGGAACGCCGTGACGGCCCGCTCGACCCCGTCCGGCGGGCACCAGTGGGCCAGCTCGTGGGCCAGTGGGGGTCCGAGACGGCTGACGGCGAGTTCCACATCGACGTGCACCCCGGTCGCCGCGACGAAGGCCCGGTAATTGGCGGCGATACCCGGCCGGGTGTCCAGCAGTGTCATGTCAAGGTCAAAGCCAACGACGAGGTCCACAGCCGGGCAGTCTACGGCGGCCCCAGGTACGGATACGCCTTCACAGGCAGGCCACAGCGATGACACACACCCGGGAAAGCTCGGAGACGGACCGTGCTGGCATGACCGCTTCGATGCTCTCCTGGCCGGTGAACGTCCCGGACCGCGCTCCGACGACGGCCCCCTCCCCGAACGATCCGCACGGCAGCACCGTCCTCGACGTTGTCGTGCCCGTGTACAACGAGGAAGTTGACCTCGAACCCTGCGTCCGGCGGCTCCACGACTACCTCCAGAAGCATGTTCCCTACTCCTTCCGGATCACGATCGCCGACAACGCCAGCACCGATGCGACGCTGTGGATCGCCAGGTCCCTGGCCGGGGAGCTGCCGGCGGTCCAGGTCATGCACCTCGACCGGAAGGGGCGGGGCCGGGCGCTGCACCGGGCGTGGCTCGCCTCGGACGCCGCCGTCCTCGCCTACCTCGACGTGGACCTGTCCACCGATCTCGCGGCGCTGCTCCCCCTGGTCGCTCCCCTGGTCTCCGGTCACTCCGACCTGGCGATCGGCTCGCGCCTGGCGCCCGGGGCACGGGTGGTGCGGGGGCCCAAACGGGAGTTCCTCTCGCGGTGCTACAACCTGCTGCTGCGAGGCACCCTCGCGGCCCGGTTCTCCGACGCGCAGTGCGGTTTCAAGGCCATCAGACGAGAGGTGGCCGTCCAACTCCTGCCGCTGGTCCAGGACACCGGCTGGTTCTTCGACACCGAGATGCTCGTCCTGGCGGAACGCGCCGGTCTGCGCATCCACGAGGTGCCGGTCGACTGGCGAGACGACCCCGACAGCAGGGTCGACATCCTCGCCACCGCACTCGCCGATCTCCGGGGCATCGCCCGGCTCACCAGGGGCCTGCTGAACGGATCGCTGCCCGTCGCCGAGTTGCGGCGGCAGCTGGGGCGGGGGCCGCTCGCCCCGGTGCCGGGCGACGCGTCGCCCGGACTGGTCCGGCAACTGGTGCGGTTCGGGGCTGTCGGGGTCGCCAGCACCCTCGCCTACCTGGCGTTGTACGCCTCGCTGCGGCTGGTGGCCGGGGCCCAGACCGCCAACCTCGTCGCGCTCCTAGCGACCGCGCTCGCCAACACCGCGGCCAACCGGCGGCTGACGTTCGGGGTCCGGGGAGCCGCGGGCGTCGTCCGCCACCAGGCCCAGGGCCTGCTCGTCTTCCTGCTCGGGCTGGGCCTGACCGCCGGGTCGCTGGTGGGGTTGGAAACCGTCGCCGCCCATCCCAGCCGGGCGGCGGAGCTGACGGTGCTGGTCGCGGCGAACCTGGCCGCCACCCTGCTGCGGTTCCTGCTGATGCGGATCTGGATCTTCCGTGCCGCATGAACTCGCCGGGGATCTGACCCGTTCGCGTTGATCGAAAGTGGTCCCTGGCGATGGTCAGCTGGCGAGGAGTACTCGTTTGCGAAGGAGGTCGAACGTGGCGCGGCCGAACATCTGGCGTTTGATCATCTTGATGCGGTTGACCTGGCCTTCGACCGGGCCTGAGCTGTGGGGCAGGGTCAGCCCGTTGACCACGGCGGCGTAGTCGCGGG
>JABDRL010000267.1 GCA_013041765.1 Dactylosporangium sp.
TCCATGTGTCGTCCCCGCCAGCGCGGGGGTCTTCCGGCGGCGGCGGCCAGGTATGCCTCGGTGGCCGTGTCGTCCCCGCCAGCGCGGGGGTCTTCCGGCACATACGGCCCGGCGTAACCGATAGTCGGAGTCGTCCCCGCCAGCGCGGGGGTCTTCCCCACCGCCACCCCCTGCGACGTGAGGGGAGTCGGTCGTCCCCGCCAGCGCGGGGGTCTTCCTCCATCGGTATCTGTCCCTCCTGGTACGGCTCGGTCGTCCCCGCCAGCGCGGGGGTCTTCCCCATCGTGCCAGCGTCGGGCTGGTCCGGTACCGGTCGTCCCCGCCAGCGCGGGGGTCTTCCATTCGCCGATGTCGATCGCCGAGGCAGCGTTCGGTCGTCCCCGCCAGCGCGGGGGTCTTCCCAGCTACAAGGTCCAGTATGACCCGACCACGGGGTCGTCCCCGCCAGCGCGGGGGTCTTCCCTGAAAACGATCTCGTCCAGGTCATCCAGGCCCGTCGTCCCCGCCAGCGCGGGGGTCTTCCCACCTGGCCACCAACAAACGAATCGAAAAACGAGTCGTCCCCGCCAGCGCGGGGGTCTTCCCCGCACCGTGATCGTCATCTTCGACTCGGACGCGTCGTCCCCGCCAGCGCGGGGGTCTTCCTCCACCCCCAACTGTCGGCCCGCAGAGGCCGCGGTCGTCCCCGCCAGCGCGGGGGTCTTCCCCACTCTGCCCGCCCATCCGGGGGGGCGGACGGGTCGTCCCCGCCAGCGCGGGGGTCTTCCCGTTTCCACCGCCGGTCTTCCGCGTCAGCGGCGGTCGTCCCCGCCAGCGCGGGGGTCTTCCGCTGCAACGGTGTCATCAACTGGTTCGGGCGGCGTCGTCCCCGCCAGCGCGGGGGTCTTCCGGTATTGACCGCGACCACCGCCGTCGAGCTTGAGTCGTCCCCGCCAGCGCGGGGGTCTTCCTGCCTCGGCCAGGTCGCGGCCGTGGGAGCGGGTGTCGTCCCCGCCAGCGCGGGGGTCTTCCTGGACCCTGACAGGTATGCCACCATCGAGGACCGTCGTCCCCGCCAGCGCGGGGGTCTTCCTGGGTATCGGTGATCTGGCCAGCGGCTTTTACAGTCGTCCCCGCCAGCGCGGGGGTCTTCCGATCAAAAGCGCGGAGAGGACGAACCAGCTGTCGTCGTCCCCGCCAGCGCGGGGGTCTTCCATGTCCCACGGCGACGACCGGCCGCTCGTCTGGGTCGTCCCCGCCAGCGCGGGGGTCTTCCGGTACGCGAAGAGGCCGTGTCCGGTCTCCTCATGTCGTCCCCGCCAGCGCGGGGGTCTTCCGATCATCGGACGTACTGTAGATCGACAGCAGGTGTCGTCCCCGCCAGCGCGGGGGTCTTCCGCAGGTGTGCCCGTACGGGCGATCATCTCCGAGGTCGTCCCCGCCAGCGCGGGGGTCTTCCCACGGAGTGAGACGCGCATCGTTATGGCGTCAGGTCGTCCCCGCCAGCGCGGGGGTCTTCCGACAACGATCACGGTGCGGTTTCGGAGGGGGATGTCGTCCCCGCCAGCGCGGGGGTCTTCCCACGGCGAGCGGATCGGGGAGCGCGGTGTGGAGGTCGTCCCCGCCAGCGCGGGGGTCTTCCTACCGAGATGTCGTCGTTGGGCCGTCCGGTCCGGTCGTCCCCGCCAGCGCGGGAGTCTTCCTTGATCGTCGTCTGGCATGATCAGGACCTAGTCCGGGACCTCGGCGCCTGCCAAGGAACCCATCGCCGTCAGAACGGCACGGGCAGCGTGGGCGTCCCCGAGCGCCCGGTGGCTTCCGCCGAGGGGCAGCCATCGTCGGCTACGAGCGCTCGCGGATCGACGCCGCATAATGCAATCCCACCGGCTGGTATCTCCCAGGTGGCCAGGGTCCACGTTCGTCCGCGCACAATCGGCCCGCACGACCTTGAGGTCGTATGTGGCGTTGTAGCTCAGCACTCGTCGGTCGGCGGTCGCCTCCAGCGCCTGGGGCAGAAGATCAGCCCAGGTAGGTGCACCAGCGACGTCGGCGTCCGCGATCCCGTGAACGGCACGGGCAGCGGGCTGGATAGGAATCCCCGGATTGACCAGCGTGTCCAGCAGGGTGGTTCCCGTGGCCACGTCGATGACCGCGATCTCCACAATCGCACCGAACAGCTTCGCGGTCTCAGTATCCAGGATGACGGCGACAGCAGGTTGCAGCATGGCCCGAGCCCACGCTGCAGTAGCCTCGTATTCTGTCGCCAGGTATTCCCGAGTCTGCTCGGCTGTCTCGGCGATCTGCTCGACCAGGGCCAGCGACCACCGGCGTCCCCGGATATCCGGGATAGGCAGCAGCCCCAGTTCCCGAGCACGGTTGACCTCAGAACGCGACAGCCCGACGCGCTCAGCCATCTGGTAGTGCCCGAATCCCGCGAAATCGCGGGTCACGGGTCGCGGCTGTTCTGCCACACGCGCCTCCGTTCCGTGCCGAAGGCGCAGCCCGACACCGCACCAGAACACCAGAACACCAAGACACCAAGCATCCTCGTACTCGATATGGGAACGGACAGGGCGCTCCTCGACGCCCTTCGACGAGGACCCGCCGGATGAACGCCGGTGAATCGGGCAGCAGTGTGGGGCCCGAAACTTGGTGAGTATGTCTTCGGACGAGTGTCCGACTTTCGGGTCGTACCACAGTTCTGCCGGCGTAGTTTGAGGGCATCGTCGGGGCAACGGCATACCAGATGATGGCCAGAGGCTGGGGAGGCATCCCAAACGCCGACTGCGTCCACACGAAACCGGACGCCCTGGGTGCCTGCCCGTAGACGTCACCGGGTTGCCAGTCGAGAAAGGCCGGTAACGAGTCAACACCACCAACCGAACGACCAGACACGTCCGTCAATGGCTCGCTACGTCATGAATCGGCGAATCAGGACCCGCGTAGTCGGTTGAGGTCGAGGATATGGTCCAGTTCGCGGAAGGTGCCGCGGTACCTCATGATGGCGTCTTCCGTGCTGGCCGGAAGCTCGTAGTTGCCGCTGGCGTCGGGCATCTGATGCACGGCGAGGGCACCGATGATGGCTCCCGCGACCGTCCGGACTCTCGCCGAGTCTGGAGGCAGGTCCAGCATTCTGGCAACGTAGCCGATGGCCAGCGGGAAGGGACGAAAGAACTCGCTGAGCAAGCTCGCCCGCAGCTCGGGAACGGTCAGCAGCAGCCGCATCCGGCGGCGCTCGATGTCCCAGTCCTCGGGGCTGAGGTCCTGGACGCCGGCGCAGAGGCGGTCTTCGAGAACCTGAAGGGAGAGTTCGCCAGGGGCGTCGAGGAGTTCGATCACTTCCTCTTCGAGGATGTCGGGTTGGAAGACGGCGTCCTTGCTGCCAAAGTAGCGGAAGAACGTGCTGCGTGAGACCTCTGCCCTGGCGCAGATCTCATCGACCGAGGTGGCCTGGTAGCCGTGTTGCTCGACCAGGTCGATGGCGGCCCGCTGGAGGGCCCGGCGCGTGCGGTTGCGCTTCCGGACCCGCAGCGGGATGCCGGAGGTCTCACGCCCTATGGTGTTCACGTGTGTGCTCCTGTGCCAAGTGCGCCTCGGTCCTCGTTTTGCCCAGTCTCGCGGGCATGGCGATGAGCGTACCGAGGATGCAGGCGGCGGCCAGGGCCGCGCTGAGCCACATCTGGATGTGGAGGCCGTCGAGGAAGGCGTGCTTGACGGCGAGGGCCAGGTCCGGGCTGCCCAGCCGGTGGGCGACGGCCAGGCCGGCTTCTGCCGAGTCCCGGGCGGTGTCGGCCAGTGCCCCGGGCAGCCGCTCGACGTCGATGCTGTCCCGGTAGGAGGCGTTGAGGACGGAGCCGAGGGCGGCGATCCCGATGACGCTGCCGGTCTGGCGCATGACCTGGACGATGGCGCCGCCGGCCCCGGCCCGGGTTTCGTCGAGGGTGTTGAGGGCCAGGTTGTTCCCGGCGATCGTGACGGCGCCGAGGCCCAGGCCGAGCAGGGTGAGCCAACCGGCCGCCCAGCCGTAGCCGGTGTCCACGCCCGTGCGGACCGCGAGGAGACCTCCCGCGAGGACGCAGGCCAGCCCGGCGACCACGGCGACTTTGTACCCGGAGCGCTCCGACAGCGCCACACCGGCGACGATGCCGAGCACGATGCCTCCGAGCAGGGGCATCAGCCGCAGGCCCGTGCCCAGCGCGTCGACCTCGAGCACAGCCGAGAAGTACTGGGGCATGGTGAACATCGCGACGATCCCCAGCAGGGTGGCGAGAGCCAGGCTTCCGACGCCCCAGCTGAACGCGGGCAGCCGCCACAACGACATGTCCATCAATGCGGTCGCCCCGGTGAGCCGGCGTTCCCACCCGACGAAGGCGGCCAGGACGATCATGCCACCGACCGCCGTGGCGACGATGATGGGATCGGTCCAGCCCCTCCCTGGCGCCTCGATCATTCCGTAGGTGAGGGCGGCCAGGCCCACCACGGACAGGGCGATGCCCACCGTGTCGATCCGCCGCCCGGGTAGGCGACCGCCGCCGGGCAGCAGCACCAGGCCCGCGACCATGGCGACGAGAACGGCGGGAACGTTGATCAGGAAGACGCTCCCCCAGAAGTACCGGTCCAGCAGCCAGCCGCCCACGATCGGCCCCAGCGGCATGCCGACGAAACCCGCTCCGCCGAGGACCCCCATCGCCTTGGGGCGCTCGTCGTCGGGGAAGAGTGCGATCAGCCACGAGTAGGTCAGCGGTAGCAGCAGGGCAGCGCCAGCCCCCATCGTTACCCGGGCGGCGATGAGTGCGGCCGGCGAGCCGGCGTAGGCGCTCCAGGCCGAGCCGAGGCCGAAGATCGCCAGGGAGGTCAGCGTCATCGGTTTGCGCCCGACGAGGTCCCCCAGCAGGCCCGCCGGCAGGAGCATCACCGCGAGCACGAGCAGGTAGGAGCTGGCGAACCATTGCAGCTCGGACGTTGTCGCGTGCAGGTCTCTGGCCAGGGTCGGCAGTGCGACGTTCAGCACCGTGGTGTCCAGCGTGATGACCACGGAGGCCATGGACAGTACGGCGAGCGCCGCCCACCGCCGGGTAGGGTACTCAGTCACATGTGAAACGCTATGCCTTATGAGACTGCGTGTCAATTCCTGAGCATCAATAGCCTGCCCCGGGCGGGAGGCCACCGATCACGCCGGCGTCAGGGTGCCGGACGCTCGTCGAGCGCCAGCTCAATCCGCTTGTTGATCTTTCCCTTGCTCTTGTACCTGGTGATACGGATGGGACCAACTTCTGACGTGTTCGCCACGTGGGTCCCGCCATCCGCCTGGAGGTCGAGTCCCACGATGTCCACGGTCCGGATCTCGGCGATCTCCGGCGGCAGCAGGCTTATCCTGGTGCGGATCAGGTCCGGTATCCGGAGAGCATCCTCGCGGGGCAGGATCTGGACCCGTATCGGACGGTTCTGGGCCACTTCCCGGTTGACGGCTTCCTCGATGTCGCGGATCAGCTCCTGCCGCATCGTTTCGAACTCGAAGTCCATCCGGCCGCGCAGCGGCTCCATGTTGCCGCCGGTCACGCTGGCGCCGTGGTCCCGGAATATCACGCCGCACAGGATGTGCATGGCGGTGTGGGTACGCATCAGCGCGTACCGGCGATCCCGGTCCACCTGCCCGTGCACCGGGGTGCCCACGTCGGGGGCCGCCCGGTCGAGCACGTGCCAGATGCGGTCGTCGTCCCGTTCCATCGCGACGACCTGCCATCCGGCGCCGTCCGCGGTGATCGTTCCGACGTCGTGCGGCTGGCCGCCGCCTCCGGGGTAGAACGCGGTCGCGTCCAGGGCGATCCGGTTGTCCTCGCGGGCGGCAACGCTGCTGCCGAACTCCCAGCGATAGGCATCGGTTTGAAAGTACGTCTCGGTCACGGATCCTCCACGACACCGGGGTCCTTGGCTGGCGGCACGGCCGGCCCGCCCGGCTCCCACGAGCCGATGGTGGTGTGGCCCGGTCGTGGCCCCAGCTGGCTCCGTACCAGCCGCACCGCCTCGACCGGCCACCAGGGCCCGGTGTACTCCCCCAGCCGGCACAGATCGGCGCCGGTGGCCTCTCCCGGCAACCGGTCCCCCGGGCGGGCCAGGGTCAGGTGCGGGCGCTGCGGCTTCCGGTCGTGTGGCAGGCGGGCGCGGCGCAGCTGGGTGCGCACGGCCCCGGCCAGCGCGCCGAACCCGGCGACATCGCCGTCGACGCCGGCCCACAGCACCGTGGACGCACCACGCCCGAACCGGCCGCCCCCGGCGATCCGGAGTGTCGGTGCGGCGATCGAGGACACGCCGCGGGCCACGGCCTCGGCCGCCGCCCCGCACCGCTCGTCGGCCAGCTCGCCGAGAAACACCAGCGTGAGGTGCCACTGCTCCGGCGGGACCAGTCGCAGCGAGCTGCCCGGTGCCGCCGGTTGGCCGACGGCGAGCCGTCGCACCAGGGCGGCCAGGTGCTCCCGGGCGGATGGTGGCGGGTACACCGCGGCAAACAGCCTCATCGCCTGGCATTGTCGCGCACCGGGCCACGACCCGCCTCGGCCGGACGTACCAGGTACCGTGTGGCCCGATGTAGCGGGTCGAGAACCGGCCGTCGGAAGGCTACGTCGCGCACAGCGAGGAGCCATCGTGCCGCCGATGCGGGAGCACCCCGTAGGGATCATCGGTGCCGGACGGGTCGGGACCGCCCTCGGCAGGGTGCTGATCCGCTCCGGGTACCACGTGACCGGTATCGCGGCCCGGTCGGCCGGGTCCCGGGACCGGGCGGCACGCATGCTGCCGGGCACGCCGATCCTGGAGCCCGCCGAGGTCGCCCGTTCCAGTGGCATCCTCGTCGTCTCGGTGGCCGACGACGCCATCGAGCGGGTATGCGCCGGCCTGGCCGTGGCGGGGTGCTTTCGCGCCGGGCACCATGTCCTGCACCTCAGTGGCGCCCGGGGACTGGCCGTCCTGCGGCCCGCCGCGGAGGCTGGAGCGATGCCGCTGGCCATCCATCCGGCGATGACGTTTCCCGGTCTGGATACCGATGCTGATCGCCTGGCCGGTCTGGCCTACGCGATCACCACGCGGCCGGCCGAGCGTCCCCGGGCGGAGGAGTTCGTCGTGGACCTCGGCGGTGTCCCGATATGGATCGCCGAGGAGGACCGGACGCTCTACCATGCCGCCCTCGTGCTCGGTGCCAACAATCTCATCGCTCCGACGGCCTCGGCCATGGAGGCACTCGCCGCCGCGGGCGTCCCCGACCCGGGCTTCGTCCTGGCTCCGCTGGCCCGGGCGTCGCTGGAGAACGCCCTGCGGACCGGCGACGAGGCGCTGACCGGACCGGTACGCCGAGCCGACACCGGGACGATCGACGCGCATCTGCGGGTGCTCCGGGAACGCGCCCCCGATCTGGTCCCGGCGTATCTCCAGTTCGGCCTGGTCACCGCGGACCGGGCGAGGCGCGCCGCGCTCACCGACGCCGACCGGCTGGCCCGGGTCATCGCCGTGTTGCGGCACGAGGCCGCCGAGGTGCACCAGGACCCGTAGTCCTCGCCCCGAAGCAGAGCCCGGTTCTTCGCCGGGTCGTTCAGGCGTAGCGGGCGACGAAGTTCGCCAGGATGCGACCGGGCTCGGTCACCACCGCCAGGCTGAGCCGGGAGATGAGTTCCGGGACCTCCGCGGGCGGGAAGTAGCCGGCGTGCTGGTAGACGTGCACCCGCGTCACGATGCCCGGCACATCCAGTTCGGGATGGAACTGCGTCGCGTAGACGTTGCTCTTGACCCGGAACATCTGCACCGGGCACTGGGGCGAGGTGGCCAGCAGCACGGCGGTCGGTGGAAGCACCTGACACGCTTCCTTGTGCCCGACGAACGCGTCGAACTCCGCCGGCAGGCCGGTCAGGAGCTGGTCCCGGCGGCCGGCGGCGGTGAGCGTGATCTGTATCCGGGAGACCGGCTCCGCGTACGTCCGATCGATGACCCCGCCCTGGTGCAGGCCCAGCGGCCCGACGCCGTAGCAGGCGCCGAGAAAGGGGAAGTCCCGCTCGACGACCTCGTCCAGCAGGGACCGCAGCTCGTCCTCGACCCGCAGCTGCACCGCCGACTTCGTTGCCGGCGGGTCGCTGGAGTTGAACGGCCCGCCGCCGAGGAAGATCCCCGCGTAGTCGTCGAGGTCCAGCTTGGGCAGCGGCTCGGCCTCCATCCGGACCCGGTGCAGCAGCTCGGCGGGCAGCCCCGCCAGGGTCAGGAACGCGGTGTACTCGCCGTCCGCGGCCACGTCCTCGGCGCGTGTTGACAACAACAGGAAGGGTTTCACGGGGCACATGGTAGGCCGATCATGAACCCATCACGATCAGAACAACCCGTAGGGTGACGCGCCCGCCCGTACCCCCCGACGACCATGGATCACGCGGGTACCGGGCATCGCCGTCGCGTTGCTCCCGGTTGTTGCGGAGCGGTGGTCGAGGCCCCGGAGCGTCCGCGGCGGCCTCAGGTCGCGGTGCAGGCCATCGTGGGGATCGAGTCCCCGCCGGAGACGAGGAACCCGAACGTGGCCGATTCGTCGGCCGCCACCGTGCCGTTCCAGGAGACGTTCGTGACGGTCACCGTGGAACCGTCGACGCTTCGGATGCCGTTCCAGACGTCGCCCATGGTCTGATCACTGGCGAGGGTCCAGTCCACGCTCCACCCACGGATCTTGGATCCGCCCGCGGTGACGGTCACCTCGGCCTCGTACCCGCCGGGCCAGGACTGGACGATCTGCGGGGTCGCGGAGCACGTCTTGGGCACCGCGGACGCCCCCGTGCCCGGCGGCTCGCTGCCTGTGGTGTATTCGATCTTCTGGTATGCCGGGCTGCACTCCGGGTCACAGGTGGCGGGCAGGTCGAACGTGTACACCCGGCCGGCGTTGACGTACTCGTCACCGACGTCCCTGACCCGGATCGAGTACTGGGCCTCCCCCACCTCGTGCGGCTCGATGATGAACGCCTGCCCCATGTCGCCGTCCATCTCGGCGTCGTGCCACGCGTCCTCGAACCAGTAGTCGACCCCGTGGATGCCGTTGGCCAGCCGCGAGATGGCGACCGCCGTCCACCCGGTCTTCGAGCCCTGGAGGAAGCCGATCTCGATGTCTCCGGAGTAGTCGGGCGCCGGGATGAACTTCCAGCTCACCTGGCGGTTGTTCCAGTGCTCCGGGTCCATGTCGCCGACCGGCGCGCCGTCCTTGACGAACGTGTTCAGCGAACCGCGGCGCAGGTCGATGTGGTACGGGTCGTCGCGGCACCAGGCGTTCGAGTCACCGCAGCTGTCCGCGACAATCATGTTGAGTTTCGCGCCGTTGTACTCGTCAGTGACCCACTCCCCGCCCAGCCGGCAGAACTCCTCGTTGGCCACGCCGTCGTTGGTCCCGGTGCAGTAGTCCCCGATGGTCACCTCCACCCAGCGGCCGCAGTTGTGGCCGTTGTCCCACATGCCGATCTTCGGATCCCCCTCCGGCATCGGGCGGGTGTAGTACACGTAGTCCTTCGGCGTGTTGTAGACATTGAGCGCGATGTAGTCCTGGGTCTCCAGCGCGTCCTCGGTCATACCGCACCCGCCGTAGGGCACGCCGAGCGCGTCGTACCAGGTGGCGTTGCCGGTCACCGGCTCGTCGACCGGAGCTTCGAGCGCGTCGGCCGGGGGTTGGTACCACAGCGGCACGGTCGCCGCGACACACATCGCGCTCAGCAACGCGGCCCGAAGCGGCGTGACCAGCTTACGTACCTTCATCGGAGGACTCCTCGCGCTCGCCGGGCCGGTCGCGAACCGATCGCGGAGAGTGGAACGATAGCGGGCGGTCCCCGATCCAGATAGGGTCGATTGATAATTCCCTATTCCCGGGTGCCTCCGAGCCCTGCCCAGAGGGGTCTCAGCGCGCTCGGACCGGCCCGTCCACGGCGATCATCCACGAAACTTCCGGCGGCCGTCCCCGGCCCGCCGGCTATTCGGTGCCGGTGGCGACGTTCTCGGTCGCGACGTCCTGCGGCTGCGGTTCCCGCTGGACGGGGATTGGGCTGCGGGTGTCGTCGGGGCCGTGGCCGTTGTCGCTGGTTGGCTTCTCCGCATCGGGCGCCGTGTCGCGGGCCTGCGGC
Source organism: Dactylosporangium sp. (assembly GCA_013041765.1). Lineage (GTDB taxonomy): Bacteria > Actinomycetota > Actinomycetes > Mycobacteriales > Micromonosporaceae > JABDRL01. The sequence goes on from JABDRL010000267.1 coordinate 10,104, forward strand.
TGGCTGGTCTGCTCCCCGGTGCGGGCCGCGCTCGCCCGTGACAGGGCGACCTGCGGGTATTCGCCGGTCTCCGGGCCAGCCGCGGCAGCCGCCAGTACCGCCGCCGCCGCACGTTCCGCCACCCGCTTCGCTTCGCGCTGCACGCGAGCCCGGACATCCTTGGCGTGCCGCTCGGCATCATCGGCCGACTGCCGGGCCTCGTTCAGCCGGTTCAGCTCGGTGGCCAGGTCCTGGCGGGCCTCGACGAGGCGCTGCCGCAGCTGGCTGACCTCGTCGTCCGTGGCGGCCCGCTCCTGGTGCGACTGGACGAGCCGCTGCTGGGCGGAGTCCAGCTCGGTTCGCAGCCGGGCCAGCGCCTGCTGCCGTGCGTCGATCTCCTGCTCCACCATGGCGAGTTCCTGCCGGTGGGCCGCGGCCTCCGCGTCCACCCGCTGGAGGACCTCCACCGCCTGCTGCTGCGCTTCGGCGTGCAGCGCGACGATCTTCTGGCTGGCGGAGGTGCGCCGCTCCTCGATCTCACGCTCGATGTCGGCCCGCTCCGTGGCCAGTTCCTGGTGCATCTGGGTGCGCCCGGCCTCGGTCTCCCGCTGAAGCTGGGCGCGGGCCTGCTCCAGTTGCTGCGCGTTCTGCTCGTTCAGGCGGTTTGCCTCCTGCTCGGCGCGGTCGCGAGCGGCCGCGTTCTCCGCCCGCGACTGGTCGGCCAGCTCCCGGAGTTCCTCAAGCTCCGACTGGGCGACGGCCTGGCGCTGCTCGTAGGCCTTCTCTTCCTCGGTACGCCGGCCGGCCAGTTCCACCTCGAGGTCGCTCAGGATCCTCGTGGCCTGCTCCCGGGCCTCGATGAGGACGTTCTCGGCCTCGGCCTGACGGCTGGCCGCCCGCTCCCCGGCGGTGGTGGTGATCTGCGCGGCCTGCTTCTCGGCAAGGGCCAGGATCTGGTCAACCATCGGACCCAGGTCCCGGAAGGACGCCTGCTCCATCTGCACCGGCCGCTTGCGCAACTCGGTCAGCTCCGCTTGAAGCTGCTGGAGCTGCGCGGCCATGCTTTGGAGCTGCTCCCGCGACTGCTCGCGCTCGGCGGTCAGCATCGAGAGTTCGCTGTCCGTTCTCAGCACGAACTGATCCACCTGGCGCTTGTCGTAGCCGCGCATCACGAGATCGAATCTCGGCCGCGACATCACGTCTTCGCGCATTAGGTCACCGCCGTGGGACACGCCATCCTCCGTACGATTGCCAGGCCGATGCCGGCGAATGGACCACACCGCCGGACTTCGCCAAGCTCGACCGTGGGCCTTGTCTCGCCTACCTGCGCCGCCCACGCTACCGGCATTCTTGGGCCGATCGTGACCCCGCCGACGTATCAGTTCGACCTCTACGCGTGACCGTTCAGCCGCGGATATTGACAGAACAGCTCGATGATGTCAAATACCATAAAAACCGGTCTTTAGGGCCCAGCCCGGTACCGGGACGGCGTTGAACGGCCTGGTCGCCCCCGGGACCAGGGGTGATCCCAGGTCGGCGTCGCGTTCGACTCCATCAACCCGGGCGGATCCCGGGACCGGGTCCGGTGCCACGGCTGGGTGCGATAGCCTCACCCACGGCCACAGGCGGTGAACGACCGGCCAGGTCGGCCTGACGCCGACGAAACGCCGAGCCGAAAGGAACCAATCGTGCCTGCCGCCCTGGCTACTGCCCTTCTCCTGGTCCTCGCGACGATCGGGGCCACGCTACTCGCCATGGTCGGATACTGGGTGCTGTGTCGCCTCGGCCGCCGTTCGATGCTGGTCGGGCGACTCGTACGGAGTACCTACTGGCCAACGATCGCGATCGTGGTGTTTCTCGCCAGCCGGCTGCTCATGCAGCCAGGTGGCGCGGACGGGTGGCGCGGGCCCGTGCTGAGAGCGCTGACCCTCGCCGTCATCGGGTCCTTCGGCTGGCTGGCGGCGATGCTGTTGCAGGTGGTCGCGGACGCCGCGCTGGGACGGTTCCGGGTCGACGTGCAGGACAATCTGACCGCCCGGCGGGTCCACACCCAGGTCACGGTGATCCGCCGGGTCGGGCTCGCCGTCGTCGTGATGGTCACGATCGGCACGATGCTGGTGACGTTCCCGCAGGCCCGGGCGGCGGGGGCGAGCATTCTGGCCTCTGCGGGTCTGGCCGGCGTCATCGCCGCGCTCGCGGCCCAGTCCATACTGGGCAACACGTTCGCCGGCCTGCAGCTGGCCTTCGGCAACGCCCTCCGCATCGACGATGTGGTCGTCGTGAGGGGCGAGTGGGGCCGGGTCGAGGAGATGACCCTGGGCTACGTCGTGATCAAAATCTGGGACGAGCGACGGCTCATCCTGCCCTCGTCGTACTTCACCACGACCCCGTTCGAGAACTGGACCAGGACGGACGCGTCGGTGCTCGGCACCGTCATGATCGACGTCGACTGGTCGGTATCGGTGCGGCAGTTGCGCGATGCCGCGCGCGACATCGTCGAGGAGCACCGCGACGGATGGTGGGACGGTCGGGTCTGCGGGGTGCAGATCACCGACGCGACCGGCGGCACCATCGAGGCGCGGGTGCTGGTCAGCTCCTCCAACAGCTCGGCGCTGTGGGATCTGCGTTGCCTGGTCCGCGAACGGCTGGTGGACTGGATCCAGCAGCACCACCCCGCCGTCCGGCCGCGGGTCCGGGCGGAACTCAGCCCCCTGGATCCCCCTGGCCACGACCGGGGAGCTGGCAAGGACCCGGCACCGGGTAGCTGATCCGATCGCTGTGGCGCACGGTGCCACCAGCCGTTGTCAGCCGTGATCGAGAAGAAACCGGCGGACTGCTGGACCGGCTGCACCGCGGTCTGGAAGACCCCGTGGCGGCATTTGCCCAGTCGGTCCAGCTGTCCATCCGCGGCGCGTTGAAGCGGCCACAGCTGGCCTAGGTCCTTGTCCGCCACGGAATGTCACCTGGACGTCCCTCGGGGGCCGGCATCGACCATCCTGAGGGACATCGACGCCGCCGTTGCCACCGGCCGGCTCCAGGTCGAGGTCCCGAAGCCCGCGCTTGCCGTGGCCCTCGGCTCGGTACTGGCCACGCTGCGCCTGGCGCTGGCCGACCCGGACTTCGCCGCCCAGCCAGCCGACGAGCACCTCGCCGACGCTCTCGGCCGCGCGACCGGCGCAGCCAACGCCTAAGATCCACGGAGCGGTCCTACCAGAGTCTCTTGAAGAGGTACAGCTCAGGGCCGAGACGGGCGCCCGTTTCGGTGCGCTCGCCGGCATCAGCGCGAACTCCGTCAAGTGCCCGAGGCCATGAACGCGGCGAAGATGTAGTGGGGGTGCCGGTCACGGTTGGTTCGGGCTCGGTCGTAACGCATGGTGGTGCGGGGGTCGGCGTAGCGGCCGGCGATCTGCGCGTCGCGCAGCGGCACGCCGGTGTCGAGCATGGTGGTCACAAACGTATGTCTCAGCATATGTGAGTGCATTCGGGACATCCGGACGCCGGCTGCGGCGGCGAGGTGTTTCAGTCGGCGGGTGGCGGCGTGCCGGTCCATGCGCCCACCGACCTGGTTGCACAGCATCGGCCCGGCGACGCGGTCGCCGATACTGGCCCCGGTAGCTTCGAAGATCCGCAGGCCGAGCAGGCCCAGCATCGCGACCAGGGCGAAGTCGTTCGGGTTCGTTGAGGTTCGGGCGGTGGCGATCATCGCTTCGAGGTCATGGTCGGTGCACCATCGCAGGTACACCCGCAGGTTGGAGTCGGTGTGCGAGCGAGACAGGTCGTGAGCGGCGGGATGCTTGCCGTTCGGCGCAGCAGATGCCAGGCTACGCCGATGAGCCCTACGAGGTTGATCGAAACCCGTCCGGGCAGGTTCTCCCTGCTGCTGGACGCGGGGACCACCGACGTTGACGACGTCATCTTGCAGCTTGGCCACGAACCGAACGGATACTTCTGGGAAGGCGTCGCGCAGCTGCTGGTCAGCACCGAGGCCCCCGCGCTCCAAGAACGCTTGTCCTACGATCCGGAAGGCGGCATGTTCTGCGCCTACGGCGAGGACCGCCGTGCGCTCGAAGCGCTGGCCGCGCTGATCGACGCCGTGGCAGCCTCCAGTGATCGTCTGCGGCAGCTCGTCGCGTTGGCCAAGGCCAACGGGTTCGAATTCGACGACTGATCCAGCAGGCCCTGACCGTTGGCCCACGCCTCGCAGGTGATCACGGACCAAGTCCGTCACCTTGCACGACGCCCGGTTGGCGGCATGTTCGGACGTCGGATCTTGACGTCCAGGAACACGGCGCGCCAGCTCCTCCAAATCACCGAAGGGGCGAGCGCAGCGAGCACCGCCCGATGGGCGGCGTAGCGTACCCGCGACCACCCGCATATCGAGCGGAAGCGGTTGCTCGGAAACGTCGGCTCCGGCCGTCCCTACGTGGCGAGCAGGCGCTCGATCCGCTCGTACTCGGCGGCCATCTCAGGCGTTGCCAGGAAGTCGCTGAGATCGGCCGGGACTTGGAAATCGACCTGCTCGATGGAGCGGATGGCGAGTTCGTAGAGCTCGTCGCGCTGGCCCGTCTCCAGGTAGGCCGTCCAGTGTTCGAGTGCGGAGACGATAATCAGGAGTTCGGGGTCCATGTCACCGTCTGTAAGGATACCGTTATCGATGCGCGCCAGCTGCACGCGCAACTCGGTCGGGCTGGCCGTCAGGACGTTCTCGCGGGCGATGGTGAGCGCCGCCAACGCGTCCTCGTCGAGCTCATCCTCAGCTGCGACGTCAAGCAGCAGTTCGTCTCGGACGAGACGGGCGACCGTCTCGGCCCCGAAGACGCGGAGGTTGTCGTCGCCGGCCTCGGCGACCAGCTGGAGAACCGCCGCTTCGAGCTCGTCGTATCTCACTGCTGCAGTCTATGGACGGACCGCTTGCTGGCCACACATTCGCTGGCTACTCCCGGCCGTCAGAGTGGCAATACAGACAGCGGTGGATACGCATGACCACCCATGACACACCGGCGGCAGATGATCACATTTGACCTTGAACTGTCTCGTTATACACACGGGGTGCGAAGCCAGATCATTCGGTTGTCGCGGCCGTCCGGTACGGTGGCGGCCGGTTTGATCCCCCAAGAGCCGATGTCGAACGGTTGGCCGGCGAGGAAGACCCGCATCGGTGGGGCCGGCGGATCAACCGGTCCGGGTCCGCTACGGTCGTGCCCATGGGGTTTCCCTCCATCCGGATGAGCGGCTGCTTTCCGGAGCCGTTCGGGTTTGTGCTGCTCGATCCGGCCCGCCTGGATCAGGCGCTCGGCGGTACTGCCACGGGCCGCAACGTGCTGGATGCGAAGCCCGGTCCCAAGCCGCCGAAGGGACTGGCTCGCTCGCTTCGCCTTCCGCAGGACAAGGCCTGAACAGGCCGCTGGAACGTCGTACTGCCGCGCGAGCCGGCACACCGTCGGCGACGCGGCTGGTTTGGGTGTACGGGCTATAGCGGCAACAGGTCATTGACGAGCTGGTACCTCACTCGCCACTGGCTTTCGTCGCCCGATGGCCAAGGGAATCCACCGCTGCTGAAGACCCAGTTCAGGTACGAAACGAACGGCATGGTGGTCTCCCAGCTGAAGAGCCCGTCCACGCAGTCGTCGGGAAGGACGATTCCGTACGGTCCCCCTCCGCTGGTGTTGTCCTTGTGGAGCCGGTCGGGTGCGAGGGGGAGCGCAAACAGGCCGCAACTGCCGGGGTCTTCCGCTTGGCGTTCTTGCCAGTCGGTCCACTTGGCGTCGAAGTACTCCCGAATCGACGGCGCGTCGGGGTAGCAGGCCCCTTCAACTTCGATCACGAGCGGATCCGCACTCGCCGAGCCGGGCCATTGCGGGTGCGTGCCCACCAGCCAGACATCCCCGACGATCCGCACCCAGGACAACAGGGTCAAGGGCACCGCGTGGAACCGCTGCTCCAGCCAGTCGGCGTGCGCTGCCGCCGCCGCAGTTGGTGGGACGTGCGGTGGCACCGGGGTCTGTTCATCGTCATTCGTGTGGAACCGGTAGCCGTCGCTCGCCAGTCGTTCGACGATGAGTTCGATGTTGTGCCGAGCCCGGCGAGCCATCTCGTCGCAGACTAGTTGCGCCTCCTCGACCCATTCGGACATACGCACGGCGCTGCCGAGTTGACGCAACTCCTGCCAGACCTGCTCCCGCTGCCCGTCCTGGTAGCGGCTCAGCCAACGCGGCGAGGACCTCATGACGCAATCTTGTCAGAGAGGTCTCGTGCTACCGCTTGACCACGCCCCTCCGACGTTCATGATTGGACGCCCGCACATGCCACGTTGAAGTGGATCTGGATCTGGATCTGGATCTGACCCGTTCGCGTTGATCGAAAGTGGTCCCTGGCGGCGGTCAGCTGGCGAGGAGTACTCGTTTGCGGAGGAGGTCGAACGTGGCGCGGCCGAACATCTGGCGTTTGATCATCTTGATGCGGTTGACCTGGCCTTCGACCGGGCCTGAGCTGTGGGGCAGGGTCAGCCCGTTGACCACGGCGGCGTAGTCGCGGG
>JABDRL010000274.1 GCA_013041765.1 Dactylosporangium sp.
CCGCTGAGGCTGGCGGAGCCTGCCAGTTGCTTGACTACCCGACGATCCGCGACACCCTCGGACTGAGCTTCTCCGTCGCGGCCGCGGCCCAGCAGGGAGAGACCTACACCTGCCTGGTACAGCCGAGCGGGGCGAGCTTTCCCGATCTCGCATTGTCGGTGACGCCAAGCATCGCCGACGAGAAGGCGTTCCAGACGGCGGCGATGCCGGAGGGGGCCACCAAGGTCGAGGGCCTTGGCAAGATCGGGTACAGTGCGCCGATCGAGGCGGCGGCGGACGCCGGCCCCGGCGTCCAGATCGGATGGCTGGCCGGGAACGGTCGCCTGCTGGTCCTGCGGCTGCGGCTGGTCCCGGGGGAAGCCCCGGGTCCCGCGGCGGAGCGAACCGCGCAGCTGGTCGAGCTGGCGAAGATCATTGATTTCATCGGTTTCTGAGACCGGCCCGGTTGCCGTGCGGCGGGGTCGCGGCGATGCCAGAGGCCCGGCCCCGGGAGCGAACACCGGGCCTGTACCGGGACTACACCGGGCCTGTACCGGGCCTGTACCGGGTCTACACCGGGACTGTGACGAAGATGCGCGAGGCGGCGTGCCGGGGCACCCGGACGCTTGCGCCGTCGCGATCGACCAGCACGCCGTCGCGCTCCTGGAACACCGCCACGGTCGAGCCCGGGTCGGCCCGCACCGCGTGGAGGGACCGCAGCAGCGTGGTATCGGTCTGGACAACCTCGCAGATGCGGCTGATGACGACCTGACCGACCAGACCGTGGGAGGCCAGCGGGTGCTCGTTCGCCGCCGGGGCGAGGGTGGACGCCGGGTTGAGATCGTCGAGTCCGGGAATGGGATTGCCGTACGGCGATCGCTGCGGGTGCCCGAGCAGGTCGAAGACTCGGTGTTCCACGGTCTCGCTCATGACATGTTCCCAGCGGCAGGCCTCGTCGTGGGCGGTCTCGTAGGGCATCCCGATCACGTTGACCAGCAGGAGTTCGGCCAGCCGGTGCTTGCGCATTACGGCGACCGCGTGCGCGCGCCCGGTCTCTGACAGCCGGAGCCGCCGGTCGCCCTCCACCGTGAGGAGCCCGTCCCGCTCCATCCGGGCCACGGTCTGACTGACGGTTGGGCCACTCTGGTGGAGCCGTTCGGCGATCCGGGCGCGTCGTGGGACCACACCCTCTTCCTCCAGCTCGAGGACCGTCCGGAGGTACATCTCCGTGGTGTCGACCAGCTCGTTCAACTGCCACCGCCCTCCCGATCGCCGATGCTACCTGGTCAGTGGGTCAAACTTGACATCATGAACGGGAGCGCTCGGGCACACTCCGTGCGGTGCGGGGTGGGTTTCGTCGGCGGTGGTCCGTTCCCGGGGCGGTCAGTGTCCCGCGCGGAGTGGCGTCGGTGGTGTACGGTGCGGCCCGAGGTTCTGTCCGACAAAACGTTCATGTTGAAGGTGGTCTTCGTTGAGTGAGATGGACATCGTTCCCCTGTCCAACGAGCTGATCGCATCGGTGCTGCAGTCCCGTGATGATCACTTCTTTACCGATTCCGATGGTGACATCGGTGGCTGGTGGAACGACACCCAGGTCTACTTCTTCGTGACCGGGCCAGAGAACGAGATTCTGAATATTCGGGCGATTGCCCGTCGTATCTTCACGGTCGACGACATCCCGCGGCTCTACGAGTTCTGCAACGCCTGGAACCATGACAAGTTCTGGCCCAAGGCATACGTGCACGTCCGGGATGATGGCAAGGTCAGGGTCATGGGTGAGACCGTGACTGATCTTGAGCATGGCGTGACGTTCAACCAGGTCAGCCAGCTGTTGCGGTGCGGAATCTCCACGGGATGCAGCCTGTCGGATCAGGCGGACAAACTTCCGTGACGCTGGTGGGGCGAACTGGGCGATGCCCGAGGAACGGCATCGCCCAGTTCGCTGTCGGCGGCTCGGGTCAGACGTAGAACTCCAGCCGCTTGGCACAGGAGGGCTGGCGCAGCTTGCGCAGCGTGACCTTCTCGATCTGGCGGATTCGCTCGCGGGAGAGACCGAACTCCCGACCGACCTCGTCCAGGGTGCGCTGGCGTCCGTCGTCCAGGCCGAAGCGGAGGCGGATGACCTCCTGCTCGCGCTGGGACAGGGTGGAGAGGACGATCTCGACCTCGGACCGGAGCAGGCCGTTGGACTTCTCGTTCTCCGGATCGGCATGGGAGCCGACGCTCGGGACGAAGTCGGCCAGCGCGCTTTCTCCGTCGGAGCCGACGGTCTGGTCGAGGCTGACCGGCTCCCGGTCATACGAGATCAGCTCGATGATCTGGTATTCGGCCATGTTCATCGCGGTGGCGATGGCGTCGATGGAGGGCTCTCGACCGAGCGCCGTCGACAGTTCCCGCCGCACCCGAACCATCCGGTTGACCTGCTCGACCATGTGGACCGGGATGCGGATGGTCCGGGACTGGTCGGCCATGGCCCGGGTGATGGCCTGGCGGATCCACCAGGTGGCGTAGGTGGAGAACTTGTAGCCCTTGGCGTAGTCGAACTTCTCGACGGCCCGGATGAGGCCCAGGTTGCCTTCCTGGATGAGGTCGAGGAAGGCCATGCCCCGGCCGGTGTACCGCTTGGCGATGCTGACGACCAGCCGGAGGTTGGCCTCCAGTAGATGGTTCTTGGCCGACCGTCCCTCACAGACGATCGTTTCCAGATCGGCACGCAGTGCCGAGGTATAGCCGTCCGGACCGCCGGCAAGCTTCGAGAGCTTGTTCTCGGCGAAGAGTCCGGCCTCGATCCGCATGGCAAGATCGACTTCCTGCCCCGCGGTGAGCAGCTTGGTGCGGCCGATACCGTTGAGGTATGCCCGGACGAGGTCGGGGGACATCCCAGTGTCGTTGGCTGCCGTGCGCGGCGTACTGGTGCTGTTTCCCTCAGTCTCGTGCGGGCCAGTCCTCCTGAGGTCTGTCGGCCGCACGTTGGCAAGTGGCTGGGCCACTTCTGCTCGCCTCCCCCTGAACAGTCACATCGTTACTGGTAACAGCTTGGATGGCTGGGCGTGAAGTTCCGGTGAGGCGGGGGGCAGGTGGCACGAATTCGGGAGTCGATCTGGTCGACGGACGCCGCCGGGCCGGCTCAGACCTCCAGCAGCAGGGTCTGCGGACCGACGTTGACGCTCTCTACCAGCATGTATGCCCGGAAGCGTCCGGTTTCGACGTCGGCGCCGAGGTCCCGCAGGGCCGCGGCGAACGCCTCAACCAGCGGCTCGGCGGTCTCTGCGGGGGCCGCCGCGGACCACGAGGGACGCCGGCCCTTGCGGGTGTCGGCGTAGAGCGTGAACTGGCTGATCACCAGCACCGGCGCGCCGGTCTCCGACGCCGAGCGTTCCCCGTCGAGGATCCGCAGGTGCCACACCTTCCGGGCGAGCTGCTCCGCCCGCTGCGGGGAGTCGGCTGTCGTAGCCCCGACAAGGACGAGCAGGCCGTCGGCGATCGCCCCGACGACCGTGCCGTCGACCGTGACCGAGGCCCGGCTGACCGTCTGCACCACGGCCCGCATCAGTCGGGCCCGGCGGGGAGCAGCAGCCCGCGTTCCACGAGCTGGCCGACGAGCGGCAGGGCGACCTCGGCGAGGAGGTCCCGCTCGACCTGGTTGGCCGCGGCGAGCAGGTCGAGCTGGGTGCCGAGGGCCAGCTGGCCGGTGCAGCCGCTGATCAGGGCCACGGCGACCGGGTCGACCTCCTGGGTCCAGCACAGGCCGGTGGTTTCGGCGACGACCTGGCGTTCCACGTCCCAGCCGGCCGCCCCCAGGGTCGCCTCCTGCCGCAGCACCAGCCCCGGCGCCGTGCGGAACCGGGCCTCCAGCAGCCTCGCCCCCGGCCGCTCCCGCAACCAGTCCTGCCGGTCGAACCACGCCGTCACCAGCGGGCCGAGGGGGGAGGGCAACGGTTGGCGCAGATCCTCCAGCCTGACCGTGGGATCGGCATGCCCGCCCGCGCGGAGTGTGATCAGCCCGAATCCGATCCCCTCGACCTTGTTGGCATCGAACCAGTCGAGCCAGGCCGCGGCGCGGGCCGGCCGGGTCGTCGGGTCCTCCGCGGCATCGGACAACCACAGGTCGACGTAGCCGGCGGGGTCACTGACGTCCCGCTGGACCACCCAGGCATCCAGACCGGTGTCCGCCAGCCAGCCAGCGACGCGGTCCTGCCACGGCTGGCCGGTCACGTGCAGCCAGTTGGCGAGGAACTGCATGGTTCCGCCGTCCCGGAGCAGGCCCGGGGCCGCGCTGGCCAGCTCGGCGCACACCCCGTCCCCGGCCCGGCCGGAGTCACGGTAGGTGTGGGTCGTCACGCCGGGGCCGGTGACGAAGGGCGGATTGCTGACCACCAGGTCGAAGCGTCGGCCGCGGACCGGCGCGGTCAGGTCGCCCTGGATCAGCTCCCAGTCCAGGCCGTTGAGGGCCGCGGTGGTCGCGGCGAGCCGCAGGGCACGCTCGGAGATGTCGGTGGCCGTGACCCTGTCGGCGTGGTCTGCCAGGTGGAGTGCCTGCACGCCGCATCCGGTGCCGAGGTCGAGCGCATCCCCGACGGAACCGCGGACCACGGCCCCGGCCAGGGTCGCCGAGGCCGCTCCGAGGCCCAGGACGTGGTCGGCCGGCAGCGGCCGGCCGGGACGCAGGCTCGCGGAGAGATCGGACAGAATCCAGCGGTCGCCGTACGGCTCGAGTACCAGCGCGGCTCGCACGCCCAGCCGACCGTCGCACCGAACCGGCTCGACGAGCCCGGCCTGGACCGCGTCGGCCAGGGGCAGCGGCGCCAGGGCCGACTCGACGGCCGCGACCGGCTCCGTCTGGCCACAGACGAACAGGCGGATGAGCGTCGCGATCCGATCGCCGGTCTCGGTCCGCCGCAGGGTCTCTCGCAGATCGCCGCGTCTGGCCTGCGCTGTCGCGGCCGCACCGAGCCGTTCGGCGATGCCGGGGGCGGTGTACCCGGCCGAGGCGAGGGCCTCCCGCAGTCGCAGGACGCCTGAGGTATCAAGAAGCGGACGCACGGGTACATCCTGCCACCCGGTGATGTTCGGGGAACCGGTCGACGCGGCCTGCGGCCCGCCCCGGGTGTGTAGCATCGGAGCGCTGTCGCAGGAGGTGTGATCGTGCGCACGGATGGTCCGGCCGGGGCCGGCCAAGGCGGTGCGGGGCGTTCCGCCCGGCCACCCCGCCGCAGGGCCGAGACGCGCAGGCGGCTACTGACCGCGGCCTTCGCGAGCTTCGCGGAGCGCGGCTTCTACGGTTCGACGGTCGAGGATATCTGCGATCGGGCGGGATTCACCCGGGGCGCTTTCTACTCGAATTTCACCACCAAGGAAGAGCTGTTCTTCGAGCTGTACTCCGACCGGACCCGCCGGCTGCTCGACCGGATCGAGGAGACGGTTGGCAGGTGCAGCGCGGAACTCTGTGCTGCGAGCCCCGAACGCACCGGCCAGGTCGAGGCGGATGCCTTCGCTGAGGCGGTCGAACGCCTGCTGCTGGTCCAGCCGGACGATCGGCAGTGGTATCTGATCAACACTGAGTTCACGCTGCACGCGGTGCGTCATCCCGCGGCGGCGTCCGGGCTGGCGGATCGTCGCCGTGAGGTTCGGGCCAGAACCGCCCAGCTGCTGACGTACGGCCTGGCCGAAATGGGGCGGGACCTGGCAATTGATCTTGACGTATTTGTTCGTGTCCTGTTCGCGCTGCACGAGGGCGCGCTGGAGCAGAGCTATCTCGAACCCGATATTGTTCCGGTTGGTTATCTCGAGCGGCAACTGATTCCCGTGCTGCTCGCGGCCCTGACGACGCGCCGGACATAGTAGACAGTGCGGTGCCGGGTCGCGAGGCGTACCGGAGGCGGCTATCGTGCATAGCGTGCTGAAAGGTTTCCGGGATTTCATCTCGCGCGGCAATGTCATTGATCTTGCTGTGGCCGTGGTTGTTGGAGCGGCATTCACGGCGGTGGTCACCAAGTTTTCAGAGGCCTTCATCAAGCCCCTCATCCAGCTGATCGGTGGCGGCGATGAGCTGTCCGGGGTGTGGCAGGTCCGGGACGCCACGTTCGACTGGGCGGCGTTCGTCAACGCGGTCATCGCGTTTCTCATCACGGCGGCGGTGGTGTATTTCGTCTTCGTCCTGCCGATGAACAAGCTGGCCGAGCGGCGGCGTCGGGGTGCGACCGAGGAACCCGTGCCGGTCAGCGATGAGATCCAGCTGCTGACTGAGATCCGGGACCTGCTCCGCGCCCAGCAGCGTGGAGATCTCCCGGGGGAACCACGCCGGGATGCCTAGGCCCCTGGTGACGGATCTCGGTTCAACCTGGCAAACTTGGTCAGCGTGACAACACTTCCCGATCACGGTGGCGACACGCTCACCGAAGAACGCGTCGACTACCGCATGGACGAGGGCGACCGCGAGCGGTTTGCCCACTACGTCCGTCGTGACCAGCAGATGCAGTCGATGGTCGAAGGCACGCCACTGCGGGCGCTCTGCGGGAAGACCTGGGTTCCCTCCCGCGACCCCCAGCGGTTCCCGGTCTGCCCGGAGTGCAAGGAAATCTTCGACTCCCTGCCGTAGGGGACAGGCCCGAGCCACCGGGCGCGGTTCCGCTGTGTCGCTGTGGCCGGTCACCGTGGCGTGCCCGGCCATGTCGTCGTGTCCAGCCACGGCTTTCGTGTTCATGAAGGGGAGGGCATGCATGCCGCCGCGTCCGACGCCCGAGGCCGGTCCCAGCCTCCGGGCATGGCAGCGTCGCTCGTTGGTGGAGTACTTCCGACGTCGGGATCCGGACTTTCTCACGGTGGCGACGCCCGGGGCCGGCAAGACGGCCTTCGCCTTGCGAATCGCCGCTGAGCTGCTCGCCGACGGCACCGTCGAGGCGGTGACGGTGGTCGCACCGACCGAGCACCTCAAGACCCAGTGGGCATCGGCCGGCAGCCGCGTCGGCATCCACCTGGACGCCGGGTTCCGCAACGCCGATATCCACACGTCCACGGACTTCCACGGCGCGGTCCTGACATACGCCCAGGTCGGGATGGCTCCGCAGGTGCACCGACGGCGCACCATGACCCGCCGGACCCTCGTCATCCTCGACGAGATCCACCATGCGGGGGACTCTCGGACCTGGGGCGACGGGGTGAAGGCCGCGTTCGAACCGGCCGTGCGCCGGCTGGCGCTCACCGGCACCCCGTTTCGATCGGACGAGAACCCCATTCCGTTCGTCAGCTACGAGCCCGGGCGGGACGGGCTCGCGCGTTCGAAGGCCGACACCGTGTACGGCTATGCCGACGCGCTGCGGGACGGCGTCGTCCGTCCGGTGATCTTCCTGGCGTACTCCGGGGAGACCCGGTGGCGGACCTCGGCCGGCGACGAGCTGTCCGCCAGGCTCGGCGAGCCGATGACCCAGGACCTCATCGCCCAGGCGTGGCGGACGGCCCTTGATCCCTCTGGTGATTGGATTCCCCAGGTGATCCGGGCCGCAGAGGCCCGCCTACAGGTCGTGCGTTCCGGGGGGATGACAGACGCCGCCGGCCTCGTGATCGCCAGCGACCAGCAGGCCGCCCGCGCGTATGCGAAGGTCATTGAGCAGGTGACCGGTGAGCGGGCCGCGCTCGTGCTCTCGGACGACCCGGGCGCGTCCGCGAGGATCGCCGAGTTCACCAGCTCCGGCCAGCGCTGGATGGTGGCGGTGCGTATGGTCTCCGAGGGCGTGGACATCCCCCGGCTGGCCGTCGGGGTCTACGCGACGAGCGCATCGACCCCGCTGTACTTCGCCCAGGCGATCGGACGGTTCGTCCGGGCCCGCAGACCGGGTGAGACCGCGACCGTGTTTCTCCCGAGCGTGCCCCATCTGCTGGAGCTGGCCAGTGAGATGGAGACCCAGCGCGACCATGTCCTCGGCCGCAGCAAGGAGGCCGACGGCCTCGACGACGCGCTGCTGGACCGGGCGCAGCGGGCCGAGAACGCCAGTGGCTCGTTGGAGAAGCAGTTCGAGGCGCTGTCCGCGACCGCGGAACTCGACCAGGTCATCTTCGACGGGGCGTCATTCGCCACACCGGTGCTGGCGGGCACTCCGGAAGAGAAGGAGTATCTCGGCCTGCCCGGACTGCTGACCCCCGACCAGGTCGCGACCCTGCTGACCAAGCGCCAGGCGGAGCAGGTCGTCTCCAGCCGGCGGACCATGGTGGCCGAGCCGAGTGTCCCACCGGCCCCGGAACAGTCCTCGGGAGCCAGGCGGATCAGCCTCCGCAAGCAGCTGAACACCCTGGTCGCTGGCCACCACCACCGGACGAACATGCCTCACGGCAAGATCCATGCTGAGCTGCGCCGGCTCTGCGGGGGACCGCCCAGCGCACAGGCCACGATCGAGCAGCTGGAAGAGCGCATCGCCGCGCTCCACACCATGCGTTGATCAAGGAAAGGCGCGGCCGGTGCCGGGCGGTTCCCGGGAATCTGGCCGCGCCTACCCTTGAGCAACGAAGGGCCTAAATGGTGCCCCGCCAGGTGAAGTCCGGCGAAACAGCCACGTCGATAGCTATTTTCACGAGCTGGTCGGCGTACTTATTGGCGTGATGTCCGCAGAAGACCAACTCGCCGCCCCCAGCGAGTAGGACCCTGAGTTTGCCGCCAGCGTTACAGCGGTCGCACCGCTCCTCAGCGGGGGGTGCCACCGTCTCCGGCGGCGGCATGAGAGTCGGGGTCATTGCCTGCCTCCTCTGGTCGTCACCGATGAGCGCATTGCCTTCCTCGTGCCCACACATCTTCCAACATCGCCACCCGCGCAAGCCTTCCCGTGCGAGTGGTTGACCGTCGCCACAGTTTCACCGTTTCGTTCCGTGCCATATTCGTAGCGTGTTGCGGCGACGACGACAAGTGTCGTTCGGCCGAGACCTTCGACTCAATCCAGATAGTCTCTCAGGACCTGGGAACGCGACGGGTGCCGCAGCTTCGACATGGTCTTGGACTCGATCTGCCGGATGCGTTCCCGGGTGACCCCGTAGACCTGGCCGATCTCGTCCAGGGTCCGGGGCTGCCCGTCGGTCAGGCCGAAGCGCAGCCGCACGACCCCGGCCTCGCGTTCGGAGAGCGTCTGGAGAACCTGCTGTAGCTGATCCTGCAACAGGGAGAACGAGACCGCGTCCACGGCGACCACGGCCTCGGAGTCCTCGATGAAGTCGCCGAGCTGGCTGTCGCCCTCGTCCCCGATGGTCTGGTCCAGCGAGATGGGTTCCCTGGCGTACTGCTGGATCTCCAGCACCTTCTCCGGGGTGATGTCCATCTCCTTGGCGAGTTCCTCCGGCGTCGGCTCACGGCCGAGGTCTTGGAGCAGCTCACGCTGGATCCGTCCGAGCTTGTTGATCACTTCGACCATGTGGACCGGGATGCGGATGGTCCGCGCCTGGTCGGCCATGGCCCGGGTGATCGCCTGGCGGATCCACCAGGTGGCGTAGGTGGAGAACTTGTAGCCCTTCGTGTAGTCGAACTTCTCGACGGCCCGGATGAGGCCCAGGTTGCCTTCCTGAATGAGGTCGAGGAAGGCCATGCCCCGGCCGGTGTAGCGCTTGGCGAGACTGACGACCAGCCGGAGGTTGGCCTCCAGCAGATGGTTCTTGGCTCGCTCGCCGTCACGGGAGATCCAGAGAAGATCTCGGCGCAACTGGGTCGGCATGGGCTCGCCGCTCTCCTCGGACAACCGCAGGCGTTCGGCGGCGTACAGCCCGGCCTCGATGCGTTTGGCGAGTTCGACCTCCTGCTCGGCGTTGAGGAGCGGCACCTTGCCGATCTGTTTGAGGTAGGCCCGGACGGAGTCGGCCGAGGCGGTCAGCTCGGCATCACGCCGGGCCTGCTTGAGCGCTTCGGACTCGCCGTCGTCCCAGTCGAAGTCCTCCTCGGCATCGGCCGCGGCGGCCTGGGCCAGCTCGGCTGGCTCGTCCGTCGGGACGTCCTCGATGCCCGCGGCCAGGGCTTCGGCCTCCACCTCGGCGTCCTCGGCCGTGGTGGAAGCCGTGGTCCCGTCGGCCTTGCCCGGTGTGGCCTTCGCGGCCTTGGCCCGGGAGGACTCCCCGGGAGCGGCCTTGGCGGCCTTGGCCGTTTTGGCGGCTCTGGCCGGGGCACTGGAACCTTCTGATGCGGATGATGGTTTCGCGCTCTTCGCCCGAGCCGGTTTTGCCGGCCCGGTGGGGTCGGGGGCCGGTGACTCCCCGCCCGCGGCGCCGGTGGCCTTGCCCGGGCGCGTTGTGCCGGTCCTGGCGGCGTCGGGAGGGACAGCGCTGGACCTGCCACCAGCCCCAGCCCCGCCGGCCCCGTCGAGCGCGACGACCTCGACCGGTGGCTTGGCGCGGGGCGTTGAGGCTTTCGCTGTGGCGGCCTTGGAGGCCGGGGTGGAAGCACGAGCCGCTGAGACGCGTCGCCGACCTGCGGTTGAGCCGTCGACGACAACGGTGACGCCAGAGTCGGCGAGGCTGCGGAGCAGCTTCTTTGCCTGCGGTGGGGTCACGCCTGCGGCCTCAACAGCCTGCGCGACTTCCGCCGAGGTCAGTTGGCCGCCTCGACCTGCGGCTTGGGAGATCAACGTCTCGGCGAGGGAGCGTACATCGATGCCGGGTTGGCGGGCTGCTGTCACGAATGACCTTCCGGTGGCGATGAGCGAGTGCGGCTGTTCCGGCCGATCTCGCGCACGGCACGGCCGCTAGGGAGTGGCCGGATATGTCATGCCCGTTCGCCGTGAATCCGGGGTTTGGCTTCCTGACGTGCGGGCAGGCGTGAATTGTAACGCTCTTCGGCCCGCGCCATCTGCCGTGGCGGTTTGGTGCGCGCGTCAGAGCACGCATCCCACCGGTTCGTGACCGGGCAGGGCGGCCTCTTGAGAGGATATTCTGCTGAGGAGGTCCCATGAAGTATCCCGAATCTGCCGCCAAGGACAAGGCCCAGTCACCCCCAAGGACCGGCCCGGCTTCGCCGGAGGAGCTGCTCGCCGTCGCCGTCGCCGTGGTCCGTCCGGCCGCTGACCTCGCCCGGCAGATGCGCACGGACGGTGTCTTTGGCGTCTCGACCAAGAGCACGGACACCGACGTGGTGACGGCGGCGGACCGGGCCGTTGAGCGCTACGTGGCCGGCGCGCTGTCGGCGGCGCGTCCCGGTGACACCATCCTGGGCGAGGAATTCGGTGCCGCCACCGCGGACGGCCCGGAGCCGGCGGGTCGGGCATCCGACGGCGGCCAGCGGGTGCGCTGGATCCTTGATCCGATCGACGGCACCGTCAACTACCTGTACGACCTGCCGGTCTGCGCCGTGTCACTGGCCGCCGAGGTCAACGGCACGGTGGTGGCGGGAGTCGTCCGGAACATCCCGACCGGTGGCGAATGGACCGCGACGCGGGGCGGCGGGTCGTACGCCGACGGGCGGCGGATGACCGGGTCCGAGCAGACCGTGTTCGGGCAGGCGCTGCTCGCGACGGGGTTCGGCTACGCCAGGGAGCGCCGAGCCGACCAGGCCCGGGTCCTCGCCGGCCTGCTGCCGCAGGTCCGCGACATCCGCCGCTTCGGGGCCGCGGCCGTCGACCTGTGCCTGGTCGCCGAAGGAAAGATCGATGCGTACTACGAGCAGGGTCTGAACCTGTGGGACCACGCGGCCGGCGGCCTGATCGCGGCCGAAGCCGGGCTGCTGGTCACCGGGCTGGAAGGGAAGCCCGCCGGACCGGACCTGGTGCTCGCCGCGCCGCCAGTGCTGTACCCCCCGCTGCACGAGGCCCTGGTTGCCCTGGACGCGGCCGGGGGAGCCGGGCGGTAGCCCCTTGCCTACGTCCGCTCGTTGACGCAGGTGCCAGAGGGCTCCTGGGGCCTGCCGAGCTGCGCCAGGGCCTGACCGACCTCGGTCGCGGTCGCCAGCTTCTTGAAGCCTCCGCCGAGGACCACGTCCACCGTGTCGTCGGTGCGCTCGATGGCGAAGGCCGTCTCGGCGGTGTTGAGGAAATACGCCCTGAGCAGCCAGGCGGAGCCGACGGCCTTCGGCCCGTAGCGTAGGACCGCGACCTTGTCCGTCCGCTCCAGCGGCTCCTCCGAACGGGTGACCTGGAACTGCCGGTGCCGCAGCTCCGCGCGGACGTTGGCGGCCGTGTTGCTCGTGCCCGTGGCGTCGAAAAAGACGATCTTCACGTCTCTGGGCTCCGGCAGCCGGACGTCCGCGATCACGGCGTTCTTCGGGCAGCTCTGCTCGTTGACCGGGCCGCGCTGCCGGTCCTTGAACAGCGTGACGGCAACCAGAATCGCCGCACAGGTCACCAGCACCCCGACGATGGCGAGGGCTCTGACTCTCGCGAAGCTCATGTCACTCGGCTCCCCGTCCGCCAGCGGTCGCAGGCACTGTTTGGTCGACCAGCCTGAGGTGCGGCGACCGCAGCGCTGAGGTTAACGCCTGCTGTCCACGCCGTGTGTACGTCCCCACCGGAATTCCACCCACCCACATTGCCACCGCGGGCAGAACGTACCCGTGGCGTCGCTTTCTGTGTTTGCCATCTACTCTACCGGGGTGTCGTATGGGTCACATTGGGAACAACTTTGCGCGCGGGGGCGTACACCCATCGGGCGGGGAGGTAAGGTTCCCGGCTCGCTGGGCACGTTTCGATCCGAAGCGCGTCGGGACGGCGGGTCCCCCGCCGAGTGGGGACGATTGACACGTCCGGTGTCGAGGGTATCCGGGCGAGTGGAACGGATTTGAGTTTGGGAGTGTGAACCCCGATGGCCACCGACTACGACGCTCCGCGTCGCGACGAGGTCGACCTCGGCGAGGACAGCCTGGAAGAGCTGAAATCCCGCAGGGTCGACGCGCAGTCGGCCATCGTCGACGTCGACGAGGCCGATGTGGCGGAGAGCTTCGAGCTGCCGGGTGCCGACCTGGCCGACGAGGAGCTGACCGTCAGGGTGCTGCCGATGCAGTCGGACGAGTTCCGGTGCACGCGGTGCTTTCTGGTGCATCACCGCAGCCAGCTGGCGATTGAGCGCCGGGGCGAGCTGATCTGCCGGGAGTGTGCTTGACATGTGACAGCGGCCGCGGTCCCCGGCTGTCCCAGCCGGAGGGCGCCGCTGGCGACCGGGGCGGAGATCGGATGCGACTCCGCCCGGAACCGGCCCGCCCCGTCGGGGGATGGCCATGACCGCGGTGGAGAAACTTACGTTCCGGATCCTTTGGAGGTCGAGTGACGGCTCGTACGGTTACCGTCGCGGTTCGCCGGATCGATCCGGACCTTCCGCCGCCGACCTACGCCCACGCGGGAGACGCGGGAGCCGATCTGGTCGCGGCCACCGACGTGGAGCTGAAGCCGGGCGCTCGGGCTCTGGTGGGGACCGGCATGGCCATCGCCCTGCCGCCCGGGTACGTCGGACTGGTCCATCCAAGATCGGGACTTGCTGCGAGATTCGGCGTTACGGTGCTGAACGCCCCGGGTACGGTCGATGCGGGTTATCGTGGTGAGATAATGATCAATCTCATCAATCATGACCCGGGCACGGCAGTACGGATCTCTCGTGGTGATCGCATCGCGCAGCTTGTTGTTCAGCGGGTCGAGCGGGCAGACTTCAACCTCGTTGAGGAGCTGCCGATGTCGCCGCGCGGGACCGGCGGCCACGGTTCCACCGGTGGGCTTTCCGTCAAGATCACGGGGGACCGGACGAGCGAAGGTGAGTTGTTGTGATTTTTTCGCGCAGGCGCGGGGGCGACACGCGCGACACCGCCACCGAAACACCACCTCCGGCCACGCCGCCGGTCGCTGAGGACAGCGGAACCACAGCGGCTCCCGACTCCGACCCCCAGCGGCCGGAGGCCGAACCGGTCGCCGCGGGCCCGGTCGACCTCGCCGATGCCCCAGCCATGGAGAAGGCCCTTGACCTCGGCGCGCTGCGGATCCCGATGTACGACGGCGTCGAGGCGAGGGTCCAGGCTGACCCCGAGGGCCGGGTTCAGCAGATCGCCCTGGTCATGGGGGACAACGCCCTCCAGCTGGCGGTCCTCGCCGCACCCCGCACCGAGTCGGTCTGGGATGAGATCCGCGGTGAGATCCGCGGCCAGCTGCGGGCCGAGGGATTCGCCTCCAACGAGATCGAAGGCCCGCACGGGACAGAGCTGTGCACCCGGGTCCGGACTCCGGACGGGCCGCTGGATCTCCGGTTCGTGGGCGTCTCGGGGCCACGGTGGCTGGTGCGCGCCATCTTCCAGGGACCGGTGGCCGTGGACGCCACCGCCGCTCCGTTGCTCCAGACCTGCCTGGCCGGCCTGGTGGTCGACCGGGGCCGGGAGGCGATGCCGGTGGGCGAGTCGTTGCCCCTGCGCCTGCCGCGGGAGGTCGCGGAGCGAGCCAGCCAACAGCAGACCGAGCAGCAGCGGACCTCCACGGACAGCGGGGAGCCCGACGGGGAGGGCGGCAGCCGTCCGCCGCGCGCGAGCCAGCGGCGACGCCAGAGCCAACGGCGACGGTGACCCCTGTGGCAACGCGGCATTTCGGGTCACCGTTGCACCGGCTGCTACGCCGGTTCACGGCCAGCGACGCCGATCTGGACGCCGAGCGGCTGCAACGGGATGCCGCCGAGTCCGGGTGCACCCCGGTGCGGGATACCGAGCGGGGTCAGGTGGTCGCCGTGACAGGTCGGTTGCGGACCGTGGTGCACACGCCGAGGACGAACCTGCCAACGCTGGAGGCCGAGCTGTACGACGGCAGCGATCTGGTGACGCTGGTGTGGCTGGGACGCAGGCAGATCGCCGGGATCGAACCCGGTCGCACGCTGACCGCTCGGGGCCGGATCGCCGTCCGAGACGACCGGAAAGTCATGTACAACCCGTACTACGAGCTTGAGGCACCCCGGTGAGACGATGACCGCACAGCCTGGATCCGTAGATCCCACCGAACTGATCGACGAGGAGCCCCTGCCGTCGTTCTCCGAGCAGGTCTCCCAGCAACTCGGGGGCATCCGGGGGCTCGTTGAGACCAGCATTCCGGTCGCCGTGTTCGTCGTGCTCAACTTCGCCGGCTCCCGGACCGAGCTGTGGTCCCTGCGTGCCTCCCTCATCGCCTCGGTGACCTTCGCGTTGGCCGTTGCGGCGTTCCGGCTCGCTCGGCGTCAACCGGTGCGGTACGCGGTCAACGGGGTGCTCGGCATCCTGCTCGGGGCGGCCATGGCCTGGCGCAGCGGTGAGGCGCGGGATTTCCACCTGCTGAGCATCATCTACACGATCGGCTACGCCACGGCCATGCTCCTGTCCGTGCTGGCCCGCCGGCCCCTGGTCGGCTGGCTGTGGGCCGTCACCCTGGACGGCGGTGCCCCCCGGTGGCACAAGCAGCAGAGCCTGCGCCGGGCGTTCGTCTGGCTGACGGTGCTGTGGGCCACGATCTATCTGCTCAAGGCGAGCATCCAGCTGCCGCTCTACTGGGCCAATGCCGAGGACCTGCTCGGGGCGAGCCGGATCGTGTTCGGCTGGCCGCCGTACGCGCTGCTGTTCGCCCTGACCGTCTGGTCGGCCCGGCGGGTGCTGCGCCGGGAGCCGTCCCTGGTCACGGGCGAACTCGTGGCCCCGGAGAGCCCGGCTGTCACCCCTGAGGGTTCCCCGGCGCACCCAGGATGACCTCCTGGACGCCGTGCTCCATCTCTGCGGTGCAGACGAAGACCAGCTCGTCGCCGGATTCCAGGGGATCATCGGGCCCGGGAACGAGGACCCGCTTGCCCCGCAGGATCGCGACGAGTGCCGTGTCCGGCGGCAGGGGCACGTCCCGGAGCGCGTGACCGACATACGGTGCCGTCGGCGGCAGGGTGATCTCGACGAGATTCGCCTGTCCCTGACGAAAGGTCATCAGCCGGACAAGATCGCCAACGGTGACGGCCTCCTCGACGAGGGCCGCCATCATGCGAGGCTTGCTGACCGCGACGTCAACGCCCCACTGGTCGGTGAACAGCCACTCGTTCTCCGCGCGGTTGACGCGGGAGACCACGCGGCCGACGGCGAACTCGGTCTTGGCCAGCAGCGACAGTACGAGGTTGGCCTTGTCGTCGTTGGTGGCCGCCACGACCACATCGCAGCTGGCGATGTCGACCTCTTCGAGGCTGGCCAGCTCGCAGGCGTCCGCGAGAACCCATTCGGCGTTCGGCACCCGTTCCGGCCGCAACCTGGACTGTTGCCGTTCGATCAGGATGACCTCGTGACCGTTGTCCGCCAACTCCTGGGCGATGGAGCGGCCGACATTGCCGGCTCCGGCGATCGCGACCCGCATCGGGATCTCCTTCGTGCTGGTGGGGGCTTCGGCGACGCTACTCGGGCTGTCGCGCGGCGACGGCCTTGACCCGTGCGCAGATCTCGTTGTCGACCAGCACGAATATCTGGTCGCCGTCTTGAAAGACCATGGATCGGGACGGCAGCTTGCTGACCCCGAAGCGCATGATGTACGCCACCCGCGCGCCGGCCGCCCGCTCGAACTCCCTGATCTCGTGGCCGACCCATCTGGCGTGGAAGGGCGTTTCGGAGATCGCGACCCCGCGAGTCGGATCCCGCCAGACCTCGGTCTCGTCCGTTTCGCCCAGGTGGCGGAGGATGCGGTCTGCGGTCCACCGGACGGTCGCCACGGTCGTGATGCCCAGCCGCTCGTACACCTCGGCTCGCCTGGCGTCGTAGATGCGGGCCACGACCCGCGGAACGCCGAAGGTCTCCCTGGCGAGTCTCGCGGAAATGATGTTGGAGTTGTCCCCGGAGGACACGGCGGCGAACCCCCCGGCCCGCTCGATCCCGGCTTCGGCGAGTACCTTCCGGTCGAAACCGACTCCGGTGACGGTGTCGCCGGCGAACTCCGACCCGAGCCTGCGGAAGGACTCGGGATTGGCGTCGATGACCGACACGGTGTGCCCCTGGCGTTCGACGCTGAGCGCCAGGATCGAGCCGACCCGGCCACACCCCATGATGACGACGTGCACAACGTCCTCCGACGGGAAGAGTTGCCGGAAGCGACCCCAGTGACGGGCTGCTGGCGGCCAATCTGACAGCTGCGAGCATGCCATGTCGTGGCAGGTCGCGGAGCGGACAGTAGCAGGCAAGGGGCAATGGTTGCCGGTGGCACCCGTCGTCCCTGTCGCCGTTCAACGCACCCGTACGCTTGGCAGTCGTGGCAAGACCCACCGAAGTCCTGAAACGGCTGATGCTCGGCCGTCCGGTTCGCTCAGACCGCCTGAGCCACACCCTGTTGCCGAAGCGAGTGGCCCTGCCGGTCTTCGCCTCGGACGCGCTCTCGTCGGTGGCATACGCCCCGGACGAGATCCTGCTCACTCTCTCGATCGCGGGCGCCGCGGCCTACATCTACGCGCCCTGGGTGGCCATCGCCGTCGCCCTGGTGATGGTGACTGTGGTGCTGAGCTACCGGCAGAACGTGCATGCCTACCCGTCCGGGGGCGGCGACTACGAGGTGGCGACGGTCAACCTCGGATCGAAGTTCGGTCTCGGCGTCGCCAGTGCGCTGCTGGTGGACTACGTCTTGACGGTGGCGGTCTCGACGGCCTCGGGCGTGAGCAACCTGGGATCGGTCGTCCCGTGGGTCGCGGAGCACAAAGTGATCATCGCGGTGGTCGCCGTCGTGGCGCTGACGGCGGCGAACCTCCGCGGTATTCGCGAATCGGGGACCGCGTTCGCGATCCCGACCTACGGGTTCATGATCGTAATGTTCGGAATGATCGCTACGGGGCTCGTCCGGATCTTCGTGCTCGGCGACGACCTGCGCGCACCGAGCGCCGACCTGGAAGTCCGGGCGGAACGGTCGCACCTCACCGGGTTCATGTTCGCGTTCCTGCTGCTGCGGACGTTCTCGTCGGGCTGTGCCGCGCTCACCGGGGTCGAGGCCATTTCCAACGGGGTCCCGGCGTTTCGCCCCCCGAAGAGCCGCAACGCGGCGACGACGCTGGCCATGCTCGGTGCCGTCGCGATCACGATGATGGTCGGGATCATCCTCCTGGCCCGATCGACCGGGCTGCAGTACGTCGAGGACCCGGCGCTCCAGATCGTCGGCGGCGGCGCGACCTACGAGCAGAAGACCGTCACGGTGCAGATCGCCGAGACGGTGTTCGGCGGCGGTTCGACCCTGGTGTACATCGTCGCGGCGATGACGGCCCTCATCCTGTTTCTCGCGGCCAACACGGCGTTCAGCGGGTTCCCCGTGCTCGGCTCGATCCTGGCGCAGGACCGGCACCTGCCGCGCCAGCTGCACACCCGTGGCGACCGGCTGGCCTTCTCCAACGGCATCCTGTTCCTGTCGTTCTTCGCGGTCGTGCTGATCGTCGGGTTCAAGGCCGAGGTGACCCGCCTGATCCAGCTGTACATCGTTGGCGTGTTCGTCTCGTTCACCCTCTCGCAGACCGGCATGGTGCGGCACTGGAACCGGCTGCTGGGCGCCGAGGCCGACCCGGTCGCCCGGCGCAGGATGATGCGCTCGCGGGCGATCAACATGTTCGGCCTGGCCCTGACCGGCGCGGTCCTCATCGTGGTGCTCGTTACGAAGTTCCTGCTGGGAGCGTGGATCGCGATCCTGGCCATGGCCGTGATGTACGTCATGATGCTCGCCATCCGCCGGCACTACGACGGGGTGGCCAGGGAACTGGCGCCGACGGCCCAGCGCCAGGTGCTGCCCGCCCGCAACCACGCGATCGTGCTGGTCAGCCAGGTGCACCTGCCCACCCTGCGGGCGGTGGCCTACGCCCAGGCCACCCGGCCCGACACCCTGACCGCCGTCACGGCCAGCGTCGACGAGGCCGACACCCAGGTGTTGCAGGACGAGTGGGAGGCCCGGGGCATTCCCGTGCCGCTGACGGTTGTCGAGTCCCCGTACCGGGAGATCACCGGACCGATCATCGATTTCGTCAAGTCCATCCGGCGGGCGTCGCCCCGGGACGTGGTCACCGTGTTCATCCCGGAGTACGTGGTGGGCCGCTGGTGGGAGCACCTGCTGCACAACCAGAGTGCCCTGCGGCTGAAGGCCCGGCTGCTGTTCGAGCCCGGTGTCATGGTCATGAGCGTGCCCTGGCAGCTGCAATCGGTCGGCGGCAAGGACCTGGAGCGCTTCGATCTTGATCTGTCGCGCACTCCGGCGCGTGGCCCGCGCGGCGGCGCCCCGGACACCTCCACGGGGAAACGCCGGTGACGGCCCGGGAACCGGACACGATCGATCTCGACGTCGGACCGATCGCCCACGGCGGACACTGCGTGGCCCGGGCGGACGGGCGGGTGGTCTTCGTCCGTCACGCCCTGCCCGGCGAGCGCGTCCGTGCGGTGGTCACCGCCACCCGCGGCAGGTACCTGCGGGCCGACGCCGTCGAGGTGCTGGAGGCCGCGCCGGACCGGGTCGCTTCGCCCTGCCCGTACTCGGGGCCGGGCGGCTGCGGCGGCTGCGACTTCCAGCACGTGGCGCCCGCCGCTCAGCGGCGGCTGAAGGCCGCGATCGTGCGGGAGCAACTGGTGCGGGTGGCCGGGATCCCCGACCGTCCCGTGACCGTCGAGGCCCTGCCCGGCGGTGCATCCGGCTGGCGTACCCGGGTGCGCTACCTGGCCGATGCCGGCGGCCGGTTGGGACTGCGGCGGCACCGTTCCCACGAGATCGTGCCGGTCGACCGGTGCCGGATCGCGCATCCGGACATCCAGGACCTGCCACTGACCGGGGAACGCTGGACACCGGGCGAGGTCGTCGAGGCGGTGCGGGGATCGTCGGGGGATCCGGTCGTGTGGCGCGGATCGGAGCGCCGCGCGGGGAACCGGGCGGGCGGGCGCGGGGCCGGGCCACACCGGTCCCTGGCGGGACCCACGGTGGTCGAGCAGGTCTTCGACCGGCGGTTCACGATCGCGGCGAGCGGTTTCTGGCAGGTGCACCCGGGCGCCGCCACGGCCCTGGCCACCGCTGTGATCGAACTGCTGGATCCCGGTCGGGGGGAGCGGGCCTGGGACCTCTACGGCGGGGCCGGGCTGTTCGCTGCGGCCATCGCCGAGCGGGTGGGGACCGGCGGCCGGGTGACGGTGGTCGAATCCGCTCGCGACAGCGTCGCCGCGGCCCGGCGGTGCCTGGCCGATCTGCCGCAGGTACGGATCGTCGGCGGCGACGTGGCCTCGGCACTGTCGAACCCC
Organism: Dactylosporangium sp.; assembly: GCA_013041765.1. GTDB lineage: Bacteria > Actinomycetota > Actinomycetes > Mycobacteriales > Micromonosporaceae > JABDRL01. Next base: position 20,132 of record JABDRL010000274.1, read on the forward strand.
CGGTGGCGATCGGTGGACCTGGTCGTGGCGGATCCACCACGCACCGGCCTCGGGCCGGAGGTCGTGCCCCGGATCGTCGAGCGGGCGCCGCGGGCGATCGCCTACGTGTCGTGCGATCCGGCGACGTTCGCCAGGGACCTTCGGACATTCGCCACGCACGGGTATGCGTTGGCCGGGCTCCGGGCGTTTGACGCGTTTCCCATGACACACCACGTCGAAGTCGTCGGACTGCTGACCGCCCCGTAGACGGGCGGTGGCAAAACCCTTCGCCGCATCCGTATCCGGTCGATAGGGCGGTCAGAGCCTGCTCTCAGCGGTGCGGTCGGCACGCGTCGCCGCTGAATCCGTTTAGTGCCCCGGGAGGGTGGTATGCGACGCAGCCGGATGGGCCTGCTTTCGCTCGGCGTCACCGTTGTTCTGCTGGCCTCATCGGCCTGCTCGCTGGGGGAGACCGCCTCCAGCGATCAGGGCAATGACAAGGTCGAGGTCTTCTCCTGGTGGACCGGAGAGGGAGAAGAGGAGGGCCTGGAAGCCCTGATCGACGACTTCACGACCAAGAACCCGGGAATCGAATTCATCAACGCGACCGTCAGCGGTGGGGCCGGAAGCAACGCCAAGCAGGTGCTGTCGACCCGGTTGGACTCCAACGACCCACCGGATTCCTACCAGGCGCACGCCGGTCTGGAACTGACCGGCGACATCCAGCAGGACCGGCTTGAGGACCTCAACGCCCTGTACGACCGTGAAGGATGGCGGAACAAGATCCCCAAGGGTCTCCTGGAAGCGATCACCGTCGACGGCAGGATCTATTCGGTACCGGTCAACATCCACCGGGCGAACCTGCTGTGGTACAACCCGAAGGTGCTGGCGAACGTCGGCATCGGCGAACCCCCGACGACCTGGAACGAGTTCCTGACCCAGACGTCGGTGCTGAAGGCCGAGGGCATCACCCCGATCGCGGTCGGACCGCTGTGGACGCAGAAGCAACTGCTGGAGACCATCCTGCTCGGCGAACTCGGGGCCGAGCGGTACACCGGCCTCTGGAACGGTCAGACCGATTGGCGATCTCCCCAGGTCATCAAGGCGCTGACCACCGCGGCCCGGGTCTTCGGCAGCTCCGACGTGAAGAATTCCTCTGGTGACTGGCAGAGCTCGATGGACCGGACCATCGCCGGTGAGGCCGCCTACACCATCATGGGTGACTGGGCATATGGCTACAATCTCCGCAAGAGTCTGAAATATCAGACCGATTTCGCCGTGGTCCATTCGCCCGGGGCCAAGGGGATCTACGACTTCCTGTCCGACTCCTTCACCCTGCCGAAGGGCGCGCCCCATCCCAAGGCCGCCGAGAAGTGGCTCATCGAATGCGGATCCGTCGACGGGCAGGACGTGTTCAACCCACAGAAGGGGTCCATCCCGGCGCGGACCGACGTCGATCAGACGAAGTACACCGGCTACCTGGCCGAGGCCATGGCCGAATGGCAGGATCCCGCCACGGAGATCGTCGGCTCGCTGACCCACGGGGTCACCGTCAGCGTCGAGCTGAACGACGCACTCGACGCGATCCTGAAGAAGTTCGTTGAGGACTCCGATCCGGACGGCTTCGCGACCTCCTTCATGACGGCGTACGCGGCGACGCGTTAGCGGATTCCCCCGGGGAGACACCCCCCGACCTGCTTGGTAGTCGTTCCATCAACGGGCGGTGAGCGGCGACCGACCGGCGGACGTACGGCGGGCTGGCGCCCGCTGGTGCTGCCGATAGACTGGCCGCTCATGAGCGCTCACGTCGCGGC
>JABDRL010000283.1 GCA_013041765.1 Dactylosporangium sp.
GGCCGACATCCTCACCGTGACCGCCCGTCTGCTGGAAGACCAGCGGTACGGCCCGCTGCACCAGGCGGCCGAAGCCCTCGATCGCGCCGCGCGTGAGCCCTACCGCCGACCGCTGCCGGATACCGGCCGTCGAGAACACCTGCGAGCCATGTCGCGACTGCTGCACCTGATGGGCCAACTCGGCGACGACGAATGGACCTTCGGCATCCTCCGGACGATCACGGATCTGGCCATGCTGGCGAACGCCCTGGCCGACCTTCGGGACGCGCAGGACCGGTTGCACCAGGCCAAATCGGCCCGCGAAGCAGCCCGCCTGCTTCACACCGTCAGCGGCAGGCCACCATCGAAGAACGCGCCGGCAGCGCGACCGTCAACGCTTCCACCAACCCCCGGTCGCGATCGTCGACCTGGAGCCCGACCACCCGGCGATGGCCGGACACGATAGGGCAGTCGGCTGGAGGAGACGGCGATGGAGGGCTATCTGGGGCGCGAGGAGCATGCCGACCCGACCACCGAAGTCGGTCGGCACCTCGCGCAGGGCCTCGCGGTGCTGGCCACCCTCGGCGAGGCCACCGCCCGGGTCACCGCCGAGGAGATCCGGCGGCGCGAGCACGGGGAGGACCGCGACGAGCAATCGCGCCAGAAGATGCGACGGGTCGCCGAACGCTCCGACAAGCTGAGCCGGCGCGCCGCCCAGGCTCGGGCCAGAGAGACAGCCCGCACCGATCGGCACATCCTGGCCCAGGCCAGCGACGCCGAGTGGCTGGCCACAGCCAGACTGCGAGATCTGGCCGGCATCTGGCGTACCGCCCGACTGCGGGAGAACGAGTTCCCGGAGGCACCGGGTGTGATCAGACGGGTGGAAGACCAGCTCCGCCAGAACTACCCCCGGCTCATGCGCTCCTACGACGCGGCGATGCGTGAGGGCGTCACCCCAGCTACGGCCATGCGCCAGGCGGTCGACGAGTTCACGCATCCGCCGAGGGCCTGGGCCCACGGCGGGCGGACCTCTCCGGGGATCGGCCCCGGGCAGCCACCCGTCAGCCCAGAAGCGTTCGCGCAGGCCAACACCGCTGAGCAGATTCGGCTGGCCACCGGCGTGGACATCGACACCTACGTCCAGCAACTGCACGGCCTGGGGGCTGGCGGGGACGCCGCGGCGCAGGCCCTGCGCGAGACGCTCGCCACCCGAGCGGCCCAGCACCTTCGGGATGCTGCGGCCGAGGCCGCGACACCCGATGACCCGACCACCCCGGGGATCAACGAGCACACGGGCGTCGGGTTGAAGCAACAATCCCCGGACCTGGGTGACGTCGCTGGCGATCAGGCCGCCGCGGCCAGCCGTGGCCCAATGCCGCGGTCTGCGGCGAGGCTGGCGGGGGAGTGGTACCCCGACGGCCTGGACCATCCCACCCCCAGACCCGCTGATCTGGGGGGCAAACGGCCCGCCAACACCATGCCGACCAGGACACCCGGCCAGACCACGCGGAGGACGCCGTGACCACCCAGGCTACCGACGAGCGCTCTGTCGCCGACGGCGAGGCGAGACAGGACGCGCATCCACCGCTGTACCCCAGCCTGGAAGCCTGGGTGAACGGCTACTTCGCGCCGATGTTCCTGCACCGGGTGCCTGGTAGTTCCAGAGCGCGCTGGTGCGCCCGTTGGTGGGAACATGCCGAGGCAATCGTGCGACTGACCGTGTTGTGGAACGGCTGGGAAGGCGCTCGTTGGGAACCGGCGGCCAAATCCGGCTGGTGGCTTGACCTGGACCACCACCTGCCCATCCTCCTCGGCCTCGACGGACCGTTTCGCATCTGCCGGCACAGCGAAGGCAACCGTGCCGGCAAACACGAACCACCGAGGGTGCCGGACATCCAGCCGGCGCCCGAGGACTGGTGGGACTGACCATGTCTGCCGCTGGCTGTCAACCCCCGCAGACCCTGCCGAGTTGTCCACCGGCAGCCGGGGCACTGATTGCCAGCATCACGAAGGAACCAGCACAGTGCCGGATATGACACCAACCTTTCACACCTTGCTGGCGCAGACCGCCGCAGCGCTCTCGCTCACCACAGACCCCGATGGACTCACCGCCCAGCAGGCGCTCCTGCTGGCGGTTCACGCGGGTACAGCCCAGCCCGGAGAAGGCAGTGCCGACTGGGACCTCTACGCCGTGGCGATCGCCGAAGCCGCAGCCCTTGTCCAGGCTGGCCTCGATACTCCGGCCACCCTCATCGACGGACTGCCAGGCCCCGGACCGGACCAGCCCGCCCTGCGCGAGGCCATCATCGCCCTGCTGCGCCAACTCGCTGATCTGTACGCGCGGGCCGCCGGATCCGGGACCGGCTCACCGTGGCGGCGACTGATCTGGGCGCAAGCCACCCACCGCCTCGACGATGCCGCGGGGGAGCTGACATGAACTACGGCGACTACCTGGCATCAGCGGCCGTGGGCCTGGCCCGGGCTCATGCGGCTCTGCGAGGTCCGGCCCCAGCCGACCCCGCTGCTCGCGTCAGCGTTGTGCTGCCCCGCGCCCGCTTGTACCGCAGTTTGGCCTGGCAGGCCGCGATCGTCGGGCGGATACCCAGTCTCGAATCCTCCGCAGCGGATGGGGCCAGACCGTTCCGCAGACGGTCCGGTCTCGTACCTGGACCGGTCACCGACCTGGTTCTGGCCCTGCGGCAAGCCGCGGCGACGACCGCGATGACCACCCACCGCGAGCCTGATCGGATCGATCTGCCGGCCACCACCGGACCGGTCGCCACGGCGCTGTACGACGCGGCCCACGCGATCGAGGCGGCTGGCGAGATCCTCAGCAGCCATACCGGGATCGAGACCGGCGGAATCCGGCGGCCCTTCACGACCGAGGGCCTGGCGGTGCTCGTCGGCGCTGGGCATGACGACAATTTCGCATCCCTCGCCGAATTGGCCACGGCCGCCGGATCGTTGGACGTTCGCCTGGGCAGGTGGCTGTGGCCAGAACACGCTCCTTCCCCGTGGCAGCCGCTGCTGGCCGCAGCCGAGGAAGACGCCTGTCGAGTGCGCTGCGGAGCACTTCGATACGTTGCGCCCGCTGCAGCCGCAGACGGTCGTGGGGACCAGGCCCCCATGCTGGGTATGGGTGCGGTGCCACCAATCGATGATCCAATGCGTTGGGCCAGCCTGGCCAATCATGGCGAGTGCGTGCAGGCACTCGATGCGACCCGAGCCTGGCTGACTATCCATAGTGACCAGATCACCCTTGGGCAGATCACCGCAGCCGCCCGTGCCGCCTTGGCCATCACCCGCTACGTCGAACACGTCCATCTCCGCACAGTGAACTCCGGGCACGCGGCATCGGTTCCGGCCTTCGCCGCTGCCGCCCGATCATGGCGTCACGTGGTGCGAGCCGCCGCAGACCTCCGCGACCCGCAGACCGGCATCGGCGCCGGGCAGATTACCCCCGTGGTAGCACTCACCAGCTTGTCCCGCTGGCTGCAGAACCGACTGCGGCCGGAGGGGCAGTGGCTCGACGACACCGCTTGGGCGACGGATCATGTCCAGCGGGTGGGGTGGCGCTCCACCGCCGGCAGCCTCATGGCACGGATGCCAGATCTCGCTGACCTGCTTCAGATGGGGACGGCCCAGGCCCAGGCCCGCGGCGCCGTCCTGGCCCTCACCGGAGGCCTGTGCCAGCGCCCAGGTCAACTCGTGCGCATCCCGGAATGGGGTCCAGTACCCCGCAACCACGAGTCATTCCGGGCCGTGACGGACGCCCTGCGGGCCGCCGCTGCTACCGCCCGGGAGGCAGCCACGGCCGTTGGCGTGGAGTGCCGGCCTGGTCTCGCCGAAGCCCGCACCGCCACCGCTCCAGCAAGGATCAGTCCAGCGAGGCTGGTCAGGCAGTGGTACCCGGCGTCGTCTGGTGTCTCGGAGCCGAACCAGGCACCCAACCCCTGCCAACCCGCCGCACTGCGTAACCTTCCACCGACGTCACCTCGGCAGGCGCCCGGCCGCTGATGCCGTCGGAACAAGGCCTCGCGCGTCCGGGGCAGGAGCCCTCAACGGCCGAAACGCGCGCCGGTGGAAGCCACGGCGGGTAAGGCCGCCAGATGCGGCCGATCCGGGAGTATCCGGGGTGCTGGCGCTGAATCCGAAGCGGTGGGCTGGTCCTGGCGGGCCAGCGACGCCGCAGTGATGTCGCAGCGGATCCGGCCAGACCGGGGACGTACGACAAGGGCCGCCGTTGACGCACCACCGAGCCGCTGAACGGCTTCGACGGCGACGGCAGGCCGGCGGCCATCCACGGCGGCGCGTAACTGATCAGAAGCCACGGCAGCCAGGGCCCGGCCGGCCAGCAGGATCTGTGTGACAGGCAGGTCGATTCGGTTGACGTCGATACGTCCACTGCGCACGGAGGCGGTCAGCGCAGTGTCGCCGACTCGGGTCGGAACGGCTACCAGCACTGGTGCCGCGATCCACAGTGCATGGGCGGGCTGGGCGCCGGTGGCGATGACCTGGCGGTAGCGCCGTACGAGGTCGGGAGCCGCCTGTCGCAGCCGTTGCTCGACCGCCTCGGCCGCGGCACGGGCGTCGGAGAGGTCATGGCGAACCAGGGCAGTGCGCCATGCCGCAGCCAGTTGGGGCAGGTCGGCGAGCCTCAGCCAGTGCGGGTCCACGGCGCGGGCCAGCGTCGCGGCGTCGTCGGGCGCTGGCCGGTGGTGCTTGGCGGCCTGCCGTGCGGCCTGCTGCCGCTGCAGGTCGTCGCGGATCATGGCAGTACTCCTGCCGCGCAGCGTGTGGTCGACGGTCAGCTGGGCAAACCAGCGGCTGGTGGCGGCGTAGGCGCGGGTATCCCCGGCCCAGGCCACGGTGAACCGGTCCCGGCCAGGGGATGGCTGATTTTCGTCGAAGCTGGTGAGCACGGTGATGCTGGCGTTGCCCTGCCCCGTGGTGCCCGACTGGGCGTTCTGGGCGTTGACCGCGTTCCGAGCGATGCCGATGGCCTGCTCGGCGCCGACCAGGACCGCGACGCGTCCGGCGACCTCTGCGGCCAGCCGAGCGGCGTGACGGTCGGCATCCGTGGCGGTGATGCCCTCGGCGACGACCCAGGCGCTGTGGCCGGTGGCCGGGTCGTGCTCCACCCAGGTGGCTGCCGCGTCGGCGGTGGGGCGGGTACGGGCGTACTGGTGGCCGACCAGGTCAGGGTCGGGATACCCAGGGCAGCCCAAGACAACGGGCCCGCCGGTCGGATCCGATGGGGCGGGGTCGTGGTCGGTCTCGGCTGCGGTGGTCGCGATGACGGGAACAGCCGCATCGGCACCTGGCCGTTCCCGGTCGACGATCGTCGTGTCGTCGGTGGGCGGATAGATGGCTTCGAAGACGGCCAGTGGGTTGAGGTCCAGTTCCACGGTCAGGGTGTGGGCCAGGCGTGCCGCGGCGGCCGGGTCGTCGTCGGCGATGCCGGCGACCAGCGGTGTCAGCGCGCGGAGGGTGTTCAGGCGGATCTGCAGGGACTCGATGCTCACATCGCGGCCCAAGTGATGGAGCTCGTCGAGCCTGGTCGACAGTCGCTCCCGATGAGGGCTCAAGCGGTGGTGGAGTATCAAATCGACCAGCGGGGTGCGGAGATCGGCGAAGCCCAGCGCCGCGTCGGTCGGTCCCTCGGCAACCAGCGCGGCCGGATCCCACCCAGGGGGCAGGGCTATCGCGTCCACGTTTCCGGCCCACTCGCGCAGCAACTGGTGGGACTTGTCGGCGGCGGCGTACCCGGCGGTGTCAGCATCGAAGGCGATCACGATTGGTGTGCCAGGGGCCACGGCCTCGGCCAGCAGCTCGACCTGCTCGGTGGTGAGTGCCGTGCCGCAGGGGGCGACGGCGTGGAAACGCTCGGGGTAGACAGCCTCGGAGAGGCCTCGGTATAGCCGGGCTACGGCGAGTACGTCGGCAGGGCCTTCCACAAGCATCACGGCGGGCGGCTGCCGGTCACCACCGAACTGCTCAGCCAGGCCGTAGAGGAATCGTTTCTTCTGGTATACCGCCGTTGTGGCGGTGTTGCGGTACTTCGGGGTGTTCTCTCGGCCGGACAGGTCGCGGCCGGTAAATGCCACCACCCGCCGGTCAGCGTTGCGGATGGGGAACACCACCCGGTCGCGGAATACATCGATGATCTGGCCGTTGCGGGCTGTCGTAGCCAGTCCCGCAGCTAGCAGTTCCTGGTCGGTGAACCCGTTCTGGTGCAGGTGATCGCGTAGCGTGGTCCAGCCGTACGGCGCGTACCCGATGGTCCAGGGGGCCGCGTGGGCAGCGGCGCCGTCGATGCCACGACTACGCAGGTAGGCGAGCGCACGTGGCTCGGCAAGCAGGTGCGAGCGATAGAAATCGGCGGCGAGTTGGTGAGCGGCAATTATTCGTTGCGGGGCGGGAAACGCGCTCATGGCCGAGGTCTCCCCGGGTTGCGGAACCGGGGAACGCCCAGTTGGACGGGGCGAATCACCGCACCGGCGTCACCGTCCGACTCACCAGGGGGGACGACCGTGGCGACGGCGTGAACAGTGGTCAGGGCCACCCTCTCGCGGGCCAGATCTGCGGTGAGTCGCTCCCGCTCGGCCCTGTCGCTGATCTGGGCGATGGAGGTGGCGGTCTGGGCGGTGAGAGCCGGGGCGTTGGGCTGCCGGAACCACGGGGCGAGTTCCAGCAGCGCCGGACGGGCGCCGGAGGCGAACAGGATCGCGGTGCCTCGCCGGATAGCCCGGACGTCCTCGGGTCCCATGATGCGTTGGCGCCGTACGCTGACCTGCCGCGACAGATATCCTGTGGCGTCACGGGTCAGCGACAGGGTGGCCGCGTCATGCTCGCCGATGAGAGCGGAGACATCGGCGGCGAAGCGAGGGTCGTCGCCCCCGGCCCCGACGAGTTTGACGGTCGCCGCACCCCACAGGGCTCCGATACCGCGCTCGCCCCAGACCCCCGATCCCTGCTGGTAGGTCTGCAGGATGGTGACCAGGACGATGCCCCTGCCTCCGTAATGGCTGTAGAGCTGCGGCAGGTCAGCGAGGGGACAGACATTCGCGGCCTCGTCAAGCATGGCGACCATGGGTGGGTCCAGCCTGCCGCCGCAGGCTTCGGCGTGTCCGACGGCATAGCGCATGACCTGGTCGGTCAGGGCCGCGACCAGTGGCCCGGATGATCCCGCGCCGTCTTTCGACAGCAGGTACAGGGTGTCGCGGCTGGTGGGGAACGCGTCGGCGTCGAACGGGGCGAGCTGGTCTTCGGCCGAGGAAGCCGGGCGGTTGACCCAGGCCATGATGCGCGGATCCTGGAGACATTTCGCGGCGGTCCGGGCGGTTTCGTAGATGCCGTCGCGGGTCTCGGGGGCGCCATGCTGCCGGCCGCGTAGCGCTCGGGAGACCTCCGGGTAACCATGATCGGCCAGCAGTCGGACCGGCTCGTCGTCGTTGGCATCAGCCAACCATGCCTGGGTATCGGTCATGGTCAGGCCGGCGGCTGCGGAAGCCAGGAAGAACGAAGTGAGCAGGTCTTCGGCGGCCAACAGCCAGAAATCCTCGCCCTTGTCCCGGCGGATGGGCTGAACGAAGTGGCTGGCCATGCGCGCGGCATCCTCCACCGACCGGATCGCGGTCAGCGGGTTCCACCACCAGCGCTGGCCGGTACGGGTGATGGCCTGCGGGTCGAACACCCACACCCGGCCGATGCCCGCCCGCGCGGTGTGGGTGGTGGCCCATACATCGGCGCGATTGGAGGTGACCAGGACCGCGCCGGGGGCGTCGAGAATCGCCGGGACCGCGATCGCGGTGGTCTTCATGGCCCGAGGTCCCATGATCGCCAAGACGCCGTCCTCCCAGGACGCGCGCAGGAGGGGACCGGCCCGGCCTGGCAGCCGCATGGTGCCGAGCGCGATACCGGTGTCGGCCGGGGCGATTCGTTTGCTGGGAAGGCCAGCCAGGCTGGGACGCAGCTGCCGGGCACGGGCGGTCACCCCGGCCGGGGCGAGATCTGAGACCTCCCGCGGGCGAGCCAGTGACGGTAGGGCATCTCCGGCGTGGGTACGTCGGCGCTGCCACAGGATCCAGCCACTAACAACCGGTGCGGCGGCGAGCAGCAGTAGCGTCGTGAAGGCCACCGCGACCACGGTGTGGTTGGTGTGCGGATAGGCCAGCGACCACTGGCCGTGCAGCAGATCGGTGACGAACCCCGAGCCCCAGTCCGGCCCGGGCTCGGCCCCGGTGAACGCCGCGGCCAACCGCCCGGCCGCCCATGCCAGCCAGGTCACTGCCAGGAATCCCCAGCAGGCGGCGAGTAGCACAAACGGGGTCAGCGACATCGTGCCCGCCGTGGCATGGGGCTCGATCGGATGCTGGGACGGACTCATGGCCGATCGCCCCCGTCCCAGACCATCGGCTGCTCAGACCACCGGGTCGAGGCAGAGCGCGGCTCCGGCTGACGGATGGCGGCATCGGTGTCATAGAGCCGCCATTCGTCGCCGACCAGGCTGAGCGCTACCGGCAGCCCCGGCCGTTCTCCGGTCTTGACCAGGTACTTGCCTCGGCCAGGGTGCACACTGCCGGCGAACAATGCCTGCGGAGCGGCCCAGGAGGACACCAGCTCCCGTTCCGGGTCCGATAGGCGGGTGATCTGGCCGATGCGGTCCAGCTCGCGGCCGGGCAACGCGGCAAGGATCTTGATGGCGGCTCGTTCGAAGAACCCCCTCGCCTTGGCCCGGTCCTCTGCGGTGGGCAACGCATCGAGGTCGTCCAGCGTGTGAGTGATCATGAGGGAGGCCATGCCACGCTGCCGGTTGAGGCGGGTGAGGGCATCGGCGTGGTCGACCAGGCCGGGGGCGCCGCGCAGAGCCCGCCACAGCTCGTCCATCACCCCGAAGAACTGCCGGCGTGGGGTGCGGTGCTGCTCGGCGAGGACCGCTGCGGCATCGACGACTCCGAAGGAATACGCCCAGGTGCACAGCATCGCCGCAGCGACGAGCTGGTCGCCAGCGGCGGCGACGGTGGAGATGTCGACGCTCACCACCGGGGCGTCGAGATCGATGGGGGTCGTGGTGGCTGCGTCGAACACACCCTTGAGGGAGCCTTCGCACAGCAGCGCGAGCGTGGGCACGAGGTCGTCGACCCGGCGACGGTAGTCCTCGGGGCTGCTGGCGCGGGCTGCTGTGCGCAACTCGTCTGCTCCCTGCTCCACCAGGGCGAGGACGTCGGGCACCGTCGGCTGACGGGCGAGGCGATCGTCGAGCAGGTCGATGACACGTCCCAGGACGACCTCTTCGGGGTTGGTGACCCGGCCGGCGCGGACCAGGGCGCACAGGGCCAGCAGCAGTGATAGTCGTCGGCCTCGGATCTCCAGACGCAGCCGGATGGCCTCGGCGCCGTGCATACGGGCCAACGCGGAACCCAACGGTCCGGAGTCGAGCGGGTTGATGCGGTCGAGACCCCGGCCCACGCGGATGACCTGCCCGCCGAGGTGCTCGACGAGGGGGGTGTAGTCGGGTTTGGTGTCGCCGAGGATCAGCGGGCAGGTCCCGAATGCGGTCAGTCCAGTGATCAGTCGCTTGGCCAGGGACGACTTGCCAACGCCTGGCTGACCGAGCAGGAACATGCCTGGGTTGGTCACCAACCCGGCGCGCAGCCATTCCAGCGGGTCGAGGCAGACGACCTCGCCCCAGAGCATGTGCCGACCGATCGGCACGCCGAGCATCGGCGCGCCGGAGCCCGCGACGAAGGGGTACAGGCCGCACAACTGGACGGTGGTGCCCTGGTACTCCATACCTGGGGCAAGATGGCTGACCCGCCCGGCGCCGGGGGAACGCCAGCCCCACGACGGTGCGACCGGCCCCCGGGTGAGATCCTGCTTGGGCGCGGTGTTCGCCATCGGAGGTCTCCTTCGCGAGGTCAACGCGGCCACTGGACCGACAGCTGGGATGGGCAGATGCCGCACGGCAGCGTGGTGGCGAACCCAGCGGCCTGGCCGGCCCACAACCGTCGAAGCCGGATCTTGGCGACCTCGGCGCGGCTCTCGACGTCGGCGACCGCCCGGCCGAGCTCGGCGGGATCGGTGACCGTCACCGTGACGAACAGGCTCATCAGCCCCACTCCGGCACCGGCGGCCTCTTCTTGCGCCGCCCGAAGGGCCTGTTCCCGATCGGCGCGGTCGCGGGCGGACTCGTCGCGTTTCTGCGCGGTGCGCAGAACCCCGCGGAACACCGCCGCGTTGACCTCGCTCTCCACGATCCGCGCGGCCGCTCCGGCGGAAAACGGCCGGTAGATCAGCGACACCCGTCGCGGGTACTGCCCCGGCGCCAGCAACCGGGCGAGAACATCGGCGTGGACCTGAGCGCGGGGTGCCTCATGCCAGGCCCAGCTCACCGACACCGCAGCGTCGTGGACGTAGCGGTCGTAGTGCTCCTCGGCGGCCACCGGTCCGGCGGTGCCCCAGTCGAGCAGGCCGTCGAGACCGGCCGGAACGTCCCCGCCAAGTAGCCGGGTGACGTCGTCGCGGGCGTCCGGGTCGAATGCGGTGCGGACTGCGGCGACCAGTTGGGGCGCGGTGATCCGGCCGAGCACGGTCAGCCCACAGCTGCCCAGGGCGTCCTGCAGACCCGGCAGGGTGCGGGTGATCTCGGCGATCGATGCTTCCAGCCCGCGAGGACGGGCCGGGGAAGCCGCCGGATCGAAGGTGATGCTGACCCGCGTTTCGACCTCGGCGGCCGCGGCGGGGGCGACGGCAACGAGCTGATGCAGCACGCGCTGAGCAGAACTCGGGGCGTTGGGTACGAGGCGGTTGGCGATGTAGTCGGTCAACCGGGTTCCAGAGGCCGGGGCTGTGTCGACGGTGACGGTGATCCACCGCAACGTCGGTAGGTAGCCGAGACTGGCCAGCCAGCCGCCCCAGTTGGCGACCCAGGCCGAGGCCTGCTGGCGGTCGACCAGCCAGGTAGAGGCGGCTGCGGTGCGCAGCGTCGCCGTCATAGTGCCCACCCGTTGGTGCCAGACCAGACCGTAGTCGCCAGCCGGGTCCTCGACCGCCAGAAGGACGGTGGGGGCCAGTAACCCGGGCAATTGCCAGGCCTGGGCGTGGGCGGCGGTCATCCCTGACCGGTAGGACGTGTAGCCGCGTGCCGACCCCCACCCCCAGCGCCCGCGTTGTAGCACGCCGCGCAGCAGCGGCACACCGTCCCAGCGCACGACCGTTCCAGCGATGAGCAGCATGGCCGGCACCGCCACGATGACGAGTGCGCGCATGCCCAGCGAGGCCGAGATGATCAATGCGGTGAGCGCGATGAGGACCACGAACGTCTGCGCCGAGCCGAGCCCGAACAGGCCCAGGCCTCGGCTGCGCCGCCAACCCCCGTAGGTGGGTACCTGCTCTGCGGTCTGCGACATGGCGATCACCCGTCCTTCGTGGAATCCTCGGCGGCGCTGGCTGCGGTCTGGGCTGCGGCCTTGGCGGTCCCGGCTACGGCACTGGCGGTCCCCGCGATGGCGAGGACGACTGGCGCACCCGGTCCGGTGGCTGGCGCGGCCGTAGCGGCACCCGTCGTCGCACCGCTGGCGGCTGCGGCCGTGCCCCCGGTGGTGGCGGTGCTGGCCGCCGTCGAAGCGCTGCCCGAAGCAGCCGGATCACCGCCCAGCGAGGTGATGTTGGCGACCTTGCCGGGACCGGCCTGCCCGACGAACACCGGTGGCTTCGGCACTGCGGGCCCAGGACCGAATCCAGGCCCCGCGCCGGGTCCCGGGCCGCCTGCGGGGGTACTACCACCAGGCGATCCGGAACGGTTGCCGCCAAGGAGGGAATCGAGGTATCGGGCGTGCTCATTGGCCCCGCCCGCTCCGCTGCCGCGCAGCGACGCCCCGGCGTGCAAGCCGGCGGCACCGGCCGAGGCGAGTAGACCGAGGTTCCCCCCGCCGCCCTGCAAGCTGCCGACGGTCCAGTTGAAGAACTTCAACAGGACCGGTAGCGCGACCAGAGAAATGATCATCATGGCGATGCCCATGAACAGCGCGTGCGGGTCGTGCGTGTCGTTGGTACCCAACAGCGCGAACGCGGTGGCGTAGACGAGGGCGGCCATCGGCTTGTAGAAGATCAGCGACAGTTGCCAGGCCAGCACCTTGCGCAGCCATCCGCTGGTGGCGCTGGTGAAACTGCCAGCGGCGGCCAGCGGCATCAACGCGGCCAGGACGAGAACCGAGCCGTCGCGGAAGAACATCAACAGCGCCTGGATGAACGACCCGATCGAGGCGAGCCCCGCGACCAGGATGACCAGGGCGATGGGCAGGCCGCCGGGTTGGGCGGTGAGAGGGACCAGCAGTGTCGACAGCCGGGTCCCCAGGTTTGACCCGTCCAGCGAGCCGAGGCCCTGCAGCAGCACCGTGCGGCTGAAGCCGTCGGTCGCGGCCAGCAGCAGGTTGGTGCCGAAGATGCCGACCGCCGACCACAGGGCGGTGTTCCACAGCCCGCGCAGGACGTTGACCAGGGGATTTGGCTTGCGTGAAAGGACCATCATCAGCCCCTGCCACAGCATCCCCCCGGTGGCCACAGCCAGGGTGATCGGCAGGATCCATTGTTGGATCTTGGTAATGGCGTCGAGCGGAGCGGCGGCGGGGTCGGCGTGATTCGCGCCGGGATACAGACTGATGGATGGGGTGAGCACCCACCAGCTGGCCGTGGTAGCGATCAGCCATTCCTCGGCAGAGGTGATGGCCTGGGAAATCTGGCCGAGCACCGTGTTGCCGACCTGCGTGGCCACGGCGTCGGCCAGACACGCTGGGTCGAAGGGGTTGCATGCCATCACGCACCTCCAGGGTCGGGAGCCGGGGTGTAGCCGTCGACCGTGGCGACCGCGGTCATGACCCGGCTCCAGTCCCCATCGGGTGGGGCGACCAGTGCCCAGTCCCCACTCGCCCACCGCAGTCGCATGACCGTGGCTGCCAGCACCGATTCGCCGTCTTGTGTGGAGCCCTCCACCAGCAGCCGGATGACGACCTGAGCTGGGGTCTCGGCATCGAGACACCAGCCGCGTACCCGCGCGTGCAGCCGTCCGGCCGGTTGGCCATAGGGCAGGCCGAGACGCTGGCGGGTCTGGTCGTAGTCGGAGGCCAGCTGCTGCCCCAGTGCCGGGGCGCCGTCCCCGACGACCTGCTGGCGCAGGGTCGCCTCGAATACCACCGGTCCGACCTGCGGGCTCAATCGCAGGCTGATGTGGATCGCGGCAAACACCGCGCCCATGCCGTCATGGGAGAACCCCCGCGCACGCCCGGCGCTGGTGTCGCGGGGGCCGACGGTCCGGGACACCGGTACCGGCACACCAGCGACCTCGGTCCACACCAGGTCGCCTCCGGCCCCGGAGCCGGGCACGCGGGCGGTGGCGAACGCCGTCCCGACCGGTCGCCCCGCTGGGGCGGTGGGCGCCGGAGCGACTAGCCTGCTCGCCGCGAAGATTGGGCACACCACCACGACGGCGATCACAGTGGCGACGCCGGTCAGTTTCGCCACCAGTATCCGGGTGCGGCGGCGGGTGTGTGTGGTGATGTCGTCGCTGGCCATGGCTACTTCAGCAGCATGTCGACGACGCCAGCGGCGATCGCACCGAGCGTCAGACCACCGAGGACCCACGGAATCCCGGTGGCGCCGTCCACGGCGGTGGCCGACCGGTTTCGTCGACCCAGGATCATCATGCCGCCGCAGATGAACAACCCCAGCACGCCTCCGACGATCAGGACCCACTTGCCCCAGCCGAGGAACAAGTTCGCCACCGTGTCCATCCCCGGGACCGCTGTCGGTGTCGGGTTCGGGGCCGCCAGCACGGTCAGAGCCATCCCGGCCATCTGCATCAAGATCATCTCGCGCTCCTTCATCCAGAGTTCGTCCCCATCCCGGGGGCTGTGATCTGGACTATCGCCAGGCGGCGTTGGCGTGAGCGCGAGCGGTGGCGTATCCGCACCCGCTACGGCCGCTACGAGCAGCGCTGGCATCTACCTTCGCCCGGTTTCGTGGAATGACCACGACACCGCCAAGGGGGGTGAAGCGACGTCATGACCGGGCGGCCCGAAGTGTCTGGCGCGGTGCGGATCGGCCTGATCGTCATCACCGCCACGCTTGCCGTGATCATGCTGTGTACCTGTGGGCTGGCACTGCTGATGGCCTCGGCGGGGACCATGGCCGGCACTGCGGTGAGCGGCCAGGCCGGGCGCGGACTACGTCCCGATGCACCGATCCCGCCGGAGTACCTGGCGTGGGTGCTGCACGCCGGTGCGATCTGCCCCGAGATCGGTCCCGCCGAGCTGGCCGCCCAGATCGACCTGGAATCGGGCTGGAATCCGAACGCCGTGGCCCACAACCCGGCATCGCGTGGTGGCGACGCCATGGGTATTGCCCAGTTCCAGGTCGCGGCTTGGACCGCCTGGGGTGCCGACGCCGACGGCGATGGGCAGAACTCCCCGTATGACCCCGAAGACGCGATCATGGCAATGGGTCGGCTCATGTGCGACAACGTCGCCTGGGCCCAACACCAGCTGGCGGCCGACCAGCTCTGCGGTGACGTGCTGGACCTGGCCTGGGCGGCGTACTTCGCCGGTCGCGGCGCCATCCTGGCCGCCGGGGGTGTCCCCGCCAGCGGTGCGACCCACGACTACCCCCAGCAGGTGCGCGCCCGCCTGACCAGGTACGCCGCCGTCCCCGTCGGCCCAGGTGGCTGGACCCTGCCGCTGCGGCCGGGCGCCTACACCGTCGGCAGCGGATTCGGCCAGCGCTGGGGGCGGCTGCACGCCGGAGTGGACTTCATCGCCTCCACTGGCACGCCGATTCACGCCGCGGCGGCCGGCCTGGTCATCGACGCCGGCTGTAGCAGTGCCTACTGCGATCGGCCCGGCAACCCAGAACTCAGCGGCTGCGGCTACCGCATCAACATCAACCACGGCGGCGGGGTCGTTACGCGCTACTGCCATGCCGTGCGACTCGGCGTGACCGCTGGCCAGCAGGTCGCAGCCGGACAGGTCATCGCCTGGGTCGGCTCCACCGGCCACTCCTCGGGCCCGCACCTGCACTTCGAGACGCACGTCGGCAGCGCCCCACCGGCCACCAACGCCAACGCGGTCGACCCCATCCCGTTCCTGCGCGGCGTTGGCCTCAACCCCTGATAGCCGGTATGAAAGGAGGCCGGGATGGTCCGGCGACGGCGACAGGAGATGCCCAACCAGCTTGAGTTGGATTTCCTCTGGGGCTGCGAGCCCGAGCCGACCACGCCGACCGTAACCAGCGTGACGGCCGCACAGGAAAGCGAGCACGCCAATGGACAAGTACGGGCGCCGGGCACAGCGGCACTGGCAGCAGCATCTCCCCAGCCAACATGCCAAGATCCAGGATCCGGAGACGTTCTTCACGCAGATGGGCGACACGATCTCAGACCAGATCGAGGATCTCGCCGACCAGATCGCGGGCACCGACCGGCCAGGGGAGACCTATCTGGACAAGCTGGGACGACTCAACCTGGCCCGTTTGGAAGCGGAGACCGAGGTGCTGCGCGAGACCCTGCCGCAGCCGGAGGCGACCGGCATGAAGCATCCACCGGCCCGCTAACAGCCAAGGATCGCCCATCCTCCTTCCCCCAGCCGCCCCGGTTTCGCCCGGCCGGGCAACACGATCTGGCACCGTCTGGTGCCATCTCCCGGATCCGGGCCAACCTCGCCGCGCTGCGGACCCTGCGAACACTCCAAGCCGCCAACCAGCCGGCCACCGCGCAGGAACAGGCCATCCTGGGCCGATGGTCGGGCTGGGGCGCGGTCCCCGGCGCGCTGGACCCCAGCAACGACGCCTACACCTGGGTCCGCGATGAGCTGACCGAGTTGCTCGACGACCAGGAACTCGCGGCCGCGCGCCGCAGCGTCATCAACGCCCACTACACCGACGCCGCCCTGGTCCAGACCATCTGGGACGGCGTTGCCATGCTCGGTTTCACCGGCGGGCAGGTGCTGGAACCCGGTTGCGGTGCGGGCAACTTCATCGCCTTTGCCCCGGAGACCGCCGCGATCACCGGAATCGAGCTGGACCCGACCACCGCCGCGATCGCAGCCGCACTGCACCCACCCGCGCGCATCCTGGCCGAGTCGTTCGCCGACACCCGTATCGGCACCGGTAGCTTCGCCCTGGCCATCGGTAACGTGCCCTTCGGCGACGTGCGGCTGTACGACAAGCGCGACAACCGTGGCCACCATGCCATCCACAACCACTGCATTCTCAAGAGCCTGCGCGCCATCCGCCCCGGTGGTCTCGTCGCCGTGATCACCTCGGCCTATACCATGGACGCGGCCAACCCCGCGGCCCGCCGGGAAATGCGGCAGCTGGCAGACCTCGTCGGCGCCGTCCGGCTGCCTAGCCGCGTACACGCCCGCGCCGCCGGCACTAACGCGCTTACCGATCTGCTGGTCTTCCGCCGCCGAGAGGAGCACCGCGACCCAGCTCCGTTCGGCTGGGAATACAGCACCACGATCGATGTCGACCAAGTGCCGGTGCGCGTCAACACCTACTTCGTCGAGCACCCGCAGCGGGTACTCGGCCGCTTCGCCGTCGGCGACGGGCTGTACCGCCGTGACGAGGTCTCCGTGACTGGCGATCCCGCAGCCGCGCCCACCCAACTGCGCCAGGCACTGGTCCAGCTTGCCGCCGAAGCCCACCAGACCAACCTGACCATGACGCCGGGGCGTTCCCCATCCGCCACAGCCCAACCCGCCGCGCTGCTGCCCAGCTCGGAAGGCCCGCCAGACAACTCCCTGCGGGCCAACACCGACGGCACATTCAGCCGTTTCGGCGCAGAACAGTGGCAGCCCTACGCCCCACCCAAGACACAGGCCGGCGAGCTGAGGGCGCTGCTGGGCCTGCGGGACACCGCCGTGGCCCTGCTCCAAGCCGAGGCGGCATCGCTGGACGACACCGAGGACATCGACCGGCTACGCGCCGAACTCAATACCCGCTATGACGCCTATGCCGCCGCCCACGGGCCGATCAACCGGTTCACCGAGGTGCTGCGGCATCGTAAGGATCCCGAGACCGGTCGGATGGTGGCGGCCGTTGATGAGGAAACCGGACAGCCGCTACTGCGCCGTAACCGTCCACCTCAGGGCCGGTTCCGCACGGATCCGTTCGCCCCGGTCGTCCGTGCGCTGGAGCACTTCGACGAGGCGGCTCAGACAGCCACGAAACCCGCCATCTTCACCCATCGGGTCATCGCTCCACGCCCACCCCGGCTGGGTGCGGACACCCCAGCCGACGCGCTCGCGATCTGCGTTGACGACCACGGTGAAGTTCGCCTCCCGACGATCGCGTGGCTCATGGGCGTCGATGAGGACACCGCTCGCCGGCAACTTGGCGCGCTCGTCTACGACGATCCGGCCACCGGCCGGCTGGAGCCAGCTGCGGCGTACCTGTCCGGCGATGTCAAGAGCAAGTTGGCCACCGCCCGCGCCGCCGCCGATACCGACGAGCGATACACGGCCAATGTCACAGCCCTGGCCGAGGCCGTCCCGCCGGACTTGAACCCGGAGGAAATCACCGCGACGGGGGCGGTGAAGATGGGCGCACCCTGGATCGGCGCCGCCTATGTTCAGCGGTTTCTCGCAGAGATCCTCGACGACCCCACCGTCCGTGTCGAATACGGCGGCGGTGCTATGTGGGCGGTGAACTCCCACCGCGACCATACGGTGGCCGCCACCTCCACCTGGGGCACCGATCGTCGCTGCGCTGCGGAGATCGCCCAGACGATCGTGGAGCAACGCGAGTTCGTCATCACAGACACCGTCGGGCACGGCACAACCAAGCGACGCGTGGTCAACCTTGACGCGACCGTGGCAGCGACCGAGAAAGCCGCCGAGATGCGTGAGCGGTTCGCTGACTGGATCTGGGAAGACGACGCCCGGTCGGCCGCGCTGGTGGCTGCCTACAACGACACCTTCCAGCGCTACGTCCATCGCACCTACGACGACGTGCAACTGTCTCTGCCTGGCCTTGCCATGGCCTTCCGCCCCGATGCCCACCAGCGTGCCGCCGTAGCCAGGATCATCCACGAGCCCGCCGTCGGGCTCTACCACGTCGTCGGCGCTGGCAAGACCGCCACCATGGTCATGGGGGCGATGGAGCTGAGACGTCTTGGCCTGGTTCACAAGCCTGTGGTCGTGGTGCCCAACCAGCTACTCGACCAGTGGTCCCGGGACTTCCTCACGCTTTACCCACAAGCCAAGATCCTGACCGCATCCACCGAGGACCTGGCGAAGGAGCGGCGGCGACTCGTCGTCGCCCAGATGGCCACCGGCGACTGGGACGCCGTGATCCTCACCGAGGACGCCTTCGCAATGCTACCGATGAGCCCCGATGGCGAGCGGGCATACGTCGATCGACAGCTGACCCAACTCGACGAGCGTATCGGCGTGGCCCGAGCCAACGGTGCTGAGCTGACGCTCAAGCGGTTGGAGACCATGAAACTCAACCGCGCCGCAGGGCTGCGGGAGCGTCTGGACACCGACCAGGATGCCGGGATCTGGTGGGAGCTGACCGGCATCGACTATCTCTTCCGCGATGAGTCCCACCGGGACAAGAACCTGCGCACCGTGTCCAACGTGCCCGGGATGTCGATCAGAGGTTCCCAGCGTGCCCAGCAGATGGATCTCAAGCTGGCCTGGACGCGCGAGCGACATCCACGCTGGGGCACCCGTGCCACCGGCACCCCCATCGCCAACTCGATCGGCGAACTCTTCACCGAGTACCGCTACCTGCGACCCGACCTCATGGAACGGCAAGGCATCACGGACATCGACTCATGGCTGGCCACCTACGCCGAAGGAGCGGTGATCATCGAAGTCACTCCCGACGGCGGGGGACTGCGCAACAAGACCCGCCTGAACTTCGTCAACCTGGAGAAACTCGCTGACTCCCTGCATGTGTTCGCCGACGTCAAGACCAAGGACGACCTCGACCTGCACCGCCCGCTCCTCGCGGCACGCGCCGACGGCCAGCGCCTGCCCGAGGCCGTCGTCGTGCGACCCAGCGCCGAACTCCTGGACAAAATCGCCGAACTCCTGGACAAAATCGCCGAACTGGTGGAGCGCGCCGCGAAACTGCGCGGCAAGCGGCCGCAGAAGGGTCGCGACAACATCCTTGCCATCGTCGGTGAAGGGTCCGCTGCCGCCCTCGATCTGCGGCTGGTCGGGTTGACCACCGATGCTGCCCAGAAACTCGACGTGGCCGCCGACCGGATCGCCGCGCGCTATCACGTCACCAGAGACCGCAGGTATCTCGCCCACGACGGGCAGCCCCATCCCAGGCCAGGGGCACTGCAAATGGTTTTCTGCGACCTTGGAACACCCAGCGCCAAGGACCCCGGCCGGTGGAGCGCCTACGCTGAGCTGCGCACCAAGCTGGTGGCTCGGGGCATGCCCCGCGAGACCATCCGCTTCGTCCATGACGCCACCGACGACCGTCAGCGTGCAGAGCTGTTCGCCGCCTGCCGTGACGGGCGCGTCGCCGTCCTTGTCGGCAGCACCGAGAAGATGGGTACTGGTGTCAACGTCCAGGACCGGCTCCTGTCCCTGCACCACCTGGACTGTCCCTGGCGGCCCTGCGACCTGCAACAGCGGGAGGGACGCATCGATCGGCGCGGCAACCAGAATCCCGAGATTTTCATCGACCGGTACGTCACCGAGCGCAGCCTGGATTCCTTCAAATACCAGAAGATCGCCTACAAGGCTGGACTCGCCGACCAGGTCCTGACCGGCAAAGCCGGTTCTCGCTCCGAGGACGTCGGCGAAGCCACTCTGTCCTACGAGG
>JABDRL010000290.1 GCA_013041765.1 Dactylosporangium sp.
CCGTTGGTACCGACTGTGCACCCGAGCGGCCGGACTCCCGCAGCCGGGACAGGCAGCGACAGCCGCCTTCGATGCGACCTGGACCCGCACCCGGGCCGGGGTGCACTCCACCAGTTCCACGTCAACCTCGCCCAGGTGGGGCAGCAGCAACTCAAGACCGGAGATCACAGCCTCGGGAAGCTACACAGTGGACGATCGATGGAATCAACGACCCTCTTCACGGAAAGTGGGCCAGAACCAGTTTTCAGGAAGCGGCGACAACAATAGCCGTGATCAAAGTCAAGCCGGTGAACGTGCGGTCTGCCGAAGCCCGGAACCGTGCGGAAACCGCTGGCCGGCGCGGCAACGGATACGGATGATGATCCGGTGACGGAGCGCTGGGAGACGATCGAGGCCATCACGGCGGCGCGGCGCCGGTTCGAGGCCGCCATCCCCGGTTGGCAGGCTCCGGCGGCGTACGGCGTGGCGCGTGACACCCCCGACGGACCGGAGTTTGCGGGTCAATGCCGGGGAGCATGCGTTGCCGACGGTGGTACTGGCGAGCGTTTGCGCGCATACCAGCAGGTCGGGCTCGTACCGGCTGAGCGCCGACGATCTGGCGCGGGCCGTGGAACTGCTGCTACCGGCGGCCGCGTGTACCGAGGTCGAGAGCATCCGAACTCGGCCGCCTGGCAGTGGCTGCACGCCGACCTGGCCGCCGGGGAGCAGGTGGTGGCGTTCGCCGCGACCCTGACAGAGACCAGCGACGACCGGTACGTAGCTGCGTTGTTGGCGACAGTGCTGGCCGGCCGGGTCGAGAACCCGGCCGGGTCGAGAACCCGGGCGGGACGACGACCCTGTGGCGGCCGGTCGGCCCGGTCGAGTTGGAGCTAATCCGCGCCAGCGGATGGCTGGCGTTCCCGCCGCGCCTGCCCGGCCAGCCGATCTTCTATCCGGTGCTCAGCGAGGCGTACGCGGTGCGCATCGCCCGGGAGTGGAACGTCGCTGCCAGCGGCGCCGGGTACGTCACCCGCTTCCGGGTGGCGACCAGTTGCGTCCGCCGTTATCCAAGTCGGGTCGCTGGCGGCGAGGACCTGCGGGAGCCGTGGGTTCCGGCGGAGGAGTTGGCCGAGTTCAACGCCAACCTGGTCGGGCCGATCGAGGTGGTCGCCGATTTCGCCGATACCGGCGATCAGTGATCTGGCCGTGGATGTGGACGCGTGGTGTGAATCCCTTGCCCGTTGGCCGGGTTCAGGGATGGCAGTGCTGCCAGGACGGCCCGGCGATCGGGGGAGGCCCGGTGAGCGCGGGCTTGATCGCTTGCCAGGTCGCGTCCCAGGTGGCTGGCGGTGTCTGCAAGGTCGCGAGTGCTCGACGCGCCAATGCCTCTGGGTTCTCGCCGTGCCAAGGCAGGCTGAGGAAGACCTGGTAGTCGTCGTCGACCTGTAGGGCGATCTGGAACCGGGCGTGGTCGCGGTAGTCGTTGGCGGCCCAGGTGAGCTTCAGCCCATGGGCGCGCAGCCGTTGGTGGTCGACGCCGGTGAGGATGAGGCGTCCGGCGGTACACGCCGGAGTCTCCCACGTATGATCGGCAGCGATCCGGGCCACTTCGGCGTCATACAGGTCGGCGGGGAAGGACACACCGCAGGACATGGGCACCTCGGCCGACCAGTCCCAGTGCACAACGCCTGGGCCCCGGGTGATCGTGACGTCGGTAGCGCCGCAGCCGTAGACGCCGCACTCGCAGCGGGCGATGCCGACGGTGCGGGGCACGCTGGTGGCAACTAGCCGGTTGGTGGGAATGAGCAGGTGATTGGGGTCCATGCCGAGGCCAGCTCCGGCAGTGGTGATCTCGGTGTCGTTGACGTAAACCAGGACCTGGAAGTCGTCGTCGGCCTCGCCGCCGGTTGGGGCGATGGCCAGGTGCAGGGTGTCGAGGCTCGGCCGGTGGACAACGCCGCCGCTGGCCGCGACCCGGCAGCCGGGCGGCAACGTGCCAACGGCCGGGATCATCAACTCGTCCAGCGCTCGGGTGACGAGGTCACGGATGCCGGCGGCTGAGTCGCGTACCGACGCTCCGGCGAGATCTCGCAAGGTCGGCGAGTCGACACCGTCGACCAATGCCTGGCAGGCCGCCGCGATCACGTCACCGGAGCCGCAGGCGGGATCTCCGCTCCAGGCCGTGGCGGCGTCGTACAGGCGTTGTACGGCGGAGTCGGTGTCGGGCTCGGTCATGCTCGCCATCATCCGGGCTGCGCGCTGATCAGTCGAGACAATTACCGGCGTCGCCTGGCGGCTCTCGCTCGACGTGCGATCAAGACGGCGTACCACGATCAGAGTCATCGAGAGGTGCGCCGCTTTACTCCGGAGCACAGCACCGTTCCCCGCTGCGGGGAGGCGCCAGCGGACACGTCATGTCGATGATCAACATGTCCGCTGGCTGTGCACAGTTCTTCAGTGTGTCCCCAACAGCACCTGGGTCAAACCTGAACCTGCTGGTCAGTGGGGTGGAGGTCGCTGTGAGGCCCCGTCAGGCCAAGATCAGGCGTGATGGGTACTACCGCAGAACGTAAACGTAGGTTGGCGACATAGCGTCAACTGCGTTCTTGGGCAACTCAGTCTGCCGGGGCTGAACGCATGGCGTGGGTCTGTGGGTGCCATCGCGGTTATGCGGATGCTGTTGACCGTTGACAGGGTCTATTCCGTTCTGCCCGCGACGAGCTTGGGGATCTCCCCGGAGGCGCTGTGGGCTGGCGCGTTTGGCTGGATCAGATCGGAGGCGGGGCGTCCCACCGGTGTTCTGGCACGACGGGGAGTCGCGGTGCCCCGGGAATGGGCTGGAGGGCGTGAACGATGCGGAGGTCTCCGTCCTCGGCGAGGTCTTCGTCTGTGATGACCGGTCCGTGGCCGCCGCCTTGGGTGACGAGGATCCACCGGTCGGGGTGGTCGGTGCCGTCGTCGATCAGGCTGGGTATGCCTAATCGCTGGGACAGCAGGTGCGCCAACTCCAGTTCGGTGAGTCCGGTGGCATCGGCCAGGGCCGTGTCGCCCATCAAGCGCCAGCCGAACCCCTGCTGTCCTGCGGAGGGCGTGACGATCACGACAGGTGGCGGGCCGTCCAGCGGGCGATCATCCAGGGTGCCGATGAAGACGCGCCGCGGATCGATGGCGAAATTCTGCGCGAGAATGCTTCGCAGTGTGTCGGCGGGTACTTCGGTGTCAAATCGGATCTCGTAGCGCATGGCTCATCCTCGGTAGAGCTTGTGGTGCCGGAAGATCTTCAGCGCCCGCTGCTTGTCTGCCGCGGTCAGAAACGGATTGCGCGCCATTGCCACCTCGGCTGCGGGGAGGTCGCCGCCGGAGCGGATGTAGTGCTGCAGTGCCTGGTACTCCCCGCGTTCCAGTCGTTCGAAGCCAGGACCGGCCACCGGGAAGAGGGTACCGGTCCCCTTGACCCCGTAGCTGCGACCGTTGGGCAGTTCGTACCGCTGGCTGCCCGGGTTCCAGATGGCCTGTCCCGAGCGGATCATCTGAAGGTCGGCGTCGATGTCTGCTCCTGGTAGGACAATGGTGTTTGCGCTCTTGGCGGGCGCGGTGGCACTGATCCGGTTGAGGAAGTGTCTGGGATTGGGGACACGTATCTCCAGGTTTCCAGCAGGCCCGAGTGCCCGCTGAGCCGACCCTCCGGAGGCTGAGGACGTATGCGAGCTGGGCGGCGGGGTGGCGCTGGGGCCGCCGCCCGAGGTCAGTTTCCCAGTTGACCGGTTTTCGCGATCGTGGCGTTGATTCGGCTCTTCGCGGTATCGCCCTGCTGGGCGGCCATGGCCAGGTACTGCCGGACTCCATCGAGACGGACCAGTATCGGGCCGGGCTGGCCCCCACGCAGGGCGGACTCGACCCGGCCCTTGGCGGTGTTGACCTGCTGAGCGGCGGCGAACAAGGCTTCCCGCATCGCTTCGATCTTCGCGACGCTGGTGGTGAAGTGGGCGTTGGCCTCGTGCGGGCTCATCTGGTCGCTGACCTGGCGTACCGCCAGACCCGCGGCCTGACCGAGACTCGCGGCGCTCGCGATGACCTCATGGATGGCCTTGATCTGGTTCCGGATCCCGCTGATGGCCACGCCAACACCGTGCAAGCCGGTGGCCGCCGCGCGCGAAGCGGTTTGCCCCGCGTGCTCGGCGGTGGCCATGGCCTGGTGCTGGGCCTGAGCGATCGCATTCAGTGCCTGTTCCAGGTCAGCCGTAATCGTTTCGATCTCCGACGTCGCCATGGATGCCCTCATCTATCGACGCCAACCGTTTCGGTGAGGGTATGGCAGTGGCGCGACACCGGTAGCTACCGGGCGGTCGGATTCTGCGAGTCCGTGGCGGTTGTCAATGCTTCCGTTCAGTGTGCGAGGAATGGGACGAATTCGCCGTTGCGGGTGCCGTTGAGGAAGGCGTCCCATTCGAGGCTGGTGAACCGGAGGGTTGGTCCGGTGTTGGCGTCTTTGGTGTCGCGGACTTCGATCATGCCCGCGTGGCGTCGGACCTCGACGCAGGCGCCACCGTTGGCTCCGGACTTGGTGGCTTTGATCCACGGTGTGGTGGTCATGATGGGTACTCTCCGAGTGGTACTGCCTGTTTGTTCATGATGCCGAGCATGCGGCGGTATTCGGCCAACTCGGCTGGTTTTTCCAGGTAGCGGCCGCCGACCTGGGCTTCGATGTAGACGACGTTCGGGTCTTCGGGATCGTCGAAGTCGAGGACGCGGAACGCGCCGGTGAGGCCGGGATGGGCTCCGGAGGCGAAGGTCAGGACCTTGATCTCGATGTGGTCGAGCTGGTCGACCTCGCGCAGGTGCGCGATCTGGGCTTCCATGACGGCTGCGCCGCCGACCTGTCGAGCCAGGGCGCCCTCGCCGACCAGGATGGAGATCTGTGGCGGTGGGGTGCGGCCGAGTAGTGCCCGCTGGCGGTTCAGGCGGACGGCGACGTTCGGTTCGATGGCCTGGTCGTCGAGGTCTGGCCAGGCGGCTCGCCACAGGGCACGGGCGTAGTCGGCGGTCTGGACTTCGCCGGGGACGACGCCGCCCTCGTAGATGTGGATGCCGGAGGCCACGCCCTCCATGCCGACGTAGAGCTTGAACCAGGTTGGGACGACTCCGGCGTGGTCTTCCCACCAGCCCTGTTCGGAGGTGGCCGAGGCGAGGCTGGCCAGGGAGTCGGTTTCCTCCTGCGGTACTCCGTAGAAGCGGCACAGTGCCCAGATGTCGGGCACTTTGACCGGAACCTTGCCGGTTTCGATGCGCCAGACCTTCGTGCGGGAAGCGAGTTGCGCGTTCTCGACGTCGATCTCGGTCCTGCCCGCCGCTTCGCGTAGTTTCCGCAGCCGTCGTCCCAGCTGGCGACGGACCACGGTCGGGCCGGTGACTGGCATGGCGTACCTCCTCGCTCAGTGTTGCACGGCGCAACGTCCTACCACATATGAGACAACGAGAAATAGTCATGGCGCAACTTGCTCCAAGAAATAGCTTGGTGAAACATTGCACGGAGCTATGCGCGGTGAGATGCTGCGGGTGGCCGCCCTCCACGGCACTGTTCGTGACACAGGCGACGACTGATCACCAACTGGCTGATCGCGCCCCGGGGCGCGATCCAGCGGGAAGGCGCGGTCGTCCCGCCCGCGATCGGGGCGCCATCGACCAGGGAGGTGCGACATGGGACAGCCGTTCCACGAGGAGATCACCCCCGCCAACGCCAGCCAGACCTGGCATGACCACCAAGCCGACCGTGCCTGGATCGAGTGGGGCTGGTGCTGGCCGCCGCTGGCCGCCGCTGTCGATCCGGCGCCCTCGCCGCATGACCTGCACCGCTGCGTGGCCATGCGCTTCGGCGCTGCGGGCACACACCATCTGGACGGCTCCGGGGCGGACATGCGCCCATGCGCCCATCCCCGTCCGCCTCGGAGCACCCCGTCGACCAAACCCGCTGAAGGGAATCGTTGACCATGGCCCCACCTCGTCAAACCCCAGACAACCGAATGGCGGCGGCAGCATCCGCCCGCACCCTGCCTGGGATCGTCGGCGTCACCGACGACGACGTTTCGCCCATCGCAGGCATGGTCGCCGAGGCGCTCTTCCCGCTGCGCGCAGCTCAATGGACCATTCCGGACCCCGAGCGCAGGCAGATCACCATCGCCGACACGGCTGCGGTCCTCATCGAGCACGCGCTCCGGCATGGCCACGTCGATCTCCTGTCCGACCGATCAGCTGTGGCGGTGTGGTTCCACCACGAGCGGTCCATCCCCACACCATCGGATCTCGACCAGCGCCTGGAGACCGCGTTTGGCCGGTACGCCGACCGGCTTCGGGCCGTGCGGCAGGTGCTCGCGACCCACCGTCCGACCGAATCGCATCATCACCTCGCGCTGTTCGCGGTGAGACCGGACTGCCAGGGGACCGGACGCGGCACGCTCCTTCTGCGCCATCATCACCAGATCCTGGACGGATGCGGGATGCCCTCCTCCACAGTGGTCACCGGACTTCGCGCCGCGAACCTCTGCGAGCGCGAGGGCTACCGGCCATACACCGAACCCTTCGGCCTGCCCGACGAAAACCTGTGCTACCCCATGTGGAGGATTCCCGGATGCCGAGCGCTCTCCGCGTTCCGGCCTGTTGCCCTGGGGAAGCGGCGTCGTGGGAATGCTGAACCCCGTCTTCCCGCCTCGACCGGGCGGACCGGGCAAACCGCCGGCAACAGAGACCCGGTGTTCCCCAGACAGGTGGTGCTCGCGGAGCCGACGGCCGTCGCTGTCCTCGACGAGACGGCCGTGCTGCGACTCCAGGTTGAAGCGGCGTTGACCGTGGTGCCGCTGGTTTCCCGGGTGGTTGCTGATCGTGGTGATCGTCGGGCTGTGGTGGTCGATGTCGTGGATCGTTGGCTGGCTCTGCCCGTTGCGGTTCGTCAGCGGTATGGCCAGGTCGCGGGTTCGGACGCCGTCGCGGGTTCGGACGGCCGTGGTTTGGAGCGGTTCGGTTGGGATTTCGTCGACTCCGTGGAGCGGGGAATGCCGCCGCGCCCCGGTGGTGAGCGCTCGGCGTCTGTCGAGGGGCCGATGGGGAACGCTGAGGTGGCCGAGCAGGTCGTGTTCGAACGCTGGTGTCGCTACCTGGAATCACGTAGTGCGATCGGCAACGGTGAGGTGGGGTGGGCGGCGTGAGTGGTTCCCGGTACTCCCGCAATGATTTGTTGCGGCATGCCCGGCTGCGGACACCGTCGCCGTCTCGGCCGGACAAGCCGATGTCTCGGCAGGAGCTGGCCGACGCGGTCAACCAGTGGCTGTTGGCGGAAACTGGGCAGCCGTCGGGCATGGACGTCGCCCGGCTGGGAACGTACGAGGTGGGGGAACACCGCTGGCCTCGCGAGTCCTACCGGCGGGCGTTGCGCACTGTTCTCGGGGTCGGCAGTGACGCCGAGTTGGGCTTCTGTCCCCGCCGCCTGGCGGCCGCGAGACTCGGCTGGCTTCCGCCGCTGACGCGGGCCTTCGACTTGGATGGCATCGAAGCGGTCAGTTGCGGGCCGTTGGTGGCCGGCGCCGCCGGGGAGCGTCTGCGTCGGGAGCTTGCCCGGATGGCTCACCTGATTGGCGGGGATGATCCGGCCATCGGGGTGGGTGAGTGGGAGGGCATCGTCGTCGAGTACGCCACCGGTTGGGGCGTCCGGGCGCCGCAGGAGATCCTCCGGGACCTGGTGGTCGATGTGCCCCACGCCCGGGACCGGCTCGGGCTGGCCGTCGCCGACGAGGAACAGCTGGTGATGTTGCGGGTGGCGGCCCGGCTGGGTGCCCTGGTCGCGCAGGCGGTCGGCGAGTTGGGGGATGGTCGCACCAGCCGTCGGTGGTGGCACACCGCGACGTGCCTGGCCGACGCGTGCGACGCGTCCGACCTGCGCGCCTGGGTGCGTGGGCGGGAGATCATCCACGGGCTGGCCGACCGCAGACCCATGCCGGTACTCCTGGCCCTGGCCAACCAGACACAACAGCGCATCGGGGATGCGCCGGATCCCGGTCCGGGGGCGGCGTGGCTGCTCGCCGCCCGTGCCCGGCTGCTGGCCGTGGCCGACCGGGGTGCGGAATCGGCCGAGGTCCTTCGTCAGTTGCGGACGATGACCGACCAGTTGGCCGCCTGCGACGACGGCGACCTGTGGTCGATGCTCGGATGGTCGCCGGTGCGGCTGCACCACACCGAGACCGTGGTGTACGCGTTGCTCGGCGACGCCCGCCGGGCCGACGCCGCCCGTGGTAGGGCGCTTGCCCTGTACCCGGAGGACCATGGTCGGGACCGGGCGGAACTGGGGCTGTACCAGGCCCTGGGCCTGGTACAGCAGCATGATGCGGTCAGCGGGGCCAGTCTGGCCCGCCGGATTCTGGCCAACCTGCCGGTACCGCAGCGATCCGCGACGGTCCGGGAGGCCGGCCGGCGGGTTCTGGACGCCATACCCAAGGCCGACAGCCGTCGACCGGAGGTCAGCGGGCTGCGTGACCTGGTGTCCCCTCCCGGGGCGTAGCCACGGTCCCCGGAGCCGCCGGAGTTGGGCGGCCGGCGTTGCGGTCGCGGGAGTGCAGCTGCCACGTTCGTCGGGACTTGGTGTACGCCAGCCGGGCGATCGGCAACCGCGTCCACTCCGGGCCGATGAGCTCCGGGTTCCACGGTGGGCGGCACTCGACGATGGTCAGGTGCCGGTCGGTGACGTCGCACTCGACCCGGATCTGATCGTGGGCGTGTTCGGGCACCCGGTCGGCGCAGCACCGGCGTACCCGTGCCACGTCCAGTTCCGGCAGCCCCCTGGGTGTCATGACCACCAGCATGCGGCAACCGCCAGCACCGTAGTCAGTCGGGATGGCGGCGGCGATCACGCACGAGTCTTCGCACCCGGGGTGGGACGCCTGGCGAGAGCCAGATTCGTCAGGGACAGCCGTGTCGGCGACCGGCTGCCTCATGGTCTTTCCCTCCCCCCGGTTGGAGATATCCCCCCAGGGATATCTCGGGTTCGTTGGAGATCGACCGGCGTAGGTGCTGACCTGCACGGTTGGGGGCGGGCGAGGCATGCTGGCGGCCGATGGGCGACACGAGGGTCCACCCGACGGTGCACCCGATCCCGAACCTGCGGGAACCACCTCGCGGGATCTGACCCGACTACAACCTCACTGAGGTATAGAGGCGGTTTGTCCTCTCGGCGATGGTTGGAGGCGGTCGAATGTTCGTAGCCGGCTCTGGTCCGCGAGTGCGACCGGTCGCCCCGCCGGTCCCATGTACCCGCCCGGTACGGGGCCGGTGGCCCACCGGTACCGCTGGCGTCCAAGGTGTGCCGGTGATCTGCGTGCCCGGCGGGCGTCACCGAGCGGGAGCCCGCCGTCATGCTGTTGTCGGCCAGCACAACGGGACCCGCCGGCGCATCGACGTCCGGCCCACCGTGTGCCCGCTTCGCGGCCGGAAATATGCACCATACTGCGACGTTTGCGAACCTCACTGGCCAGTGAGACACCTCACTGAGGCATACGCGTCAAAGGCGTGCGATGAACCTCGCTGAGGTAAAACGACCCAACTGGATAGTTCGACCTTGCGTGGGTCTCACTGGGGGATATGTGTTGCCAGTTGGGTGCCTCACTGGCCGGTGAGGTCGCCGAGAACTCCCGACACATGCCCCAATTGGTGACATATCTGCGTTCTGGTTGGGTACTGGCATCGCCAACGGCTTCCTGGGAACCTCACCAGCGAGACATATGTGAGGCAAGTCACCTGCCACGGGGTCTGGGAAACCGCCTCCGACGGGGCCATGGGTTGGCGTGAACACGACTCGCGCCTATGCGGGAGCCGTACCCTCTCATGACCAACCACTGTGAACACCCAGGCCGCGTCGCGCATGTCGCGCGCGACGCGACCGGCGGCACCCGCACCAGCAACGACCTGCGCGACGCCGAGACGCACGTCGCTCCGGGGGATCCGGGGATGGACAGCGACACGTCATCGGACGCGCCGATCGTCGGAAGTGATCCCGCGCCCAGCGACCACGGGCGCCGCCGACCGGGACCAGCCCACCGCAGACGCCGGGTCATCGTCGAGCCCTCGGCGTTCGTCGCCCTGGACGCCGAGCGGCGGCGCACGGCGGTCGCCGTGCTGTCGCGCCTGTTCGCCCGGCTGCTGGCCGCCCCCGCCTTCCTAGGCGACGTCAGCCGATCTGGCAGCGCGCCGGAGGACCCACCTTCGTCGGTCCAGATGCCGCCAAACCCGGTGTGACCTGGAGGGTTGCACCCTTGGGGCGAGTCGCGCTATCAA
>JABDRL010000296.1 GCA_013041765.1 Dactylosporangium sp.
CCGTTGGTACCGACTGTGCACCCGAGCGGCCGGACTCCCGCAGCCGGGACAGGCAGCGACAGCCGCCTTCGATGCGACCTGGACCCGCACCCGGGCCGGGGTGCACTCCACCAGTTCCACGTCAACCCCGCCCAGGTGGGGCAGCAGCAACTCAAGACCGGAGATCACAGCCTCGGGAAGCTACACAGTGGACGATCGATGGAATCAACGACCCTCTTCACGGAAAGTGGGCCAGAACCATTTTTCACGCGTCGTCGACACTCCGGCGCTCTCTGGGCGCACGGACTCGCCCTCGGCGACCTGATCCGGGTTCAGTCCCGGGGGCCGATCAGCGAACGACGTTTCCGCACCGCCTCTGGCCTCGAAGTCGAAATCGGCATCGGGCCGCCCGGCTGGGCCAGCACCGATCCGGTCGACCCCGGCACCCGTCGAGTCATCACCGATGGCGTGCGCTCTCTACACGACCCAACCGGCGTCCTCGACAGCCTGATCCACACCTGCCGCCCCTGACGACCCGACCAAGCAGCAGCCACGGCGACCCAATCGTGGTCGCGGCGACGGTCCGTGCGAATCCCGCTCCAAGAGATTGGCGGCCCAGCCAAGGTCACGTGCACGCTCATGGCCGCTATACGGCTCGCCACTTTCAGTAACGAAACGTGGCGGAACATGCTCCGTGAACCCCACTCCATGACAATGCGGCCGTCACGGACAATGTCCCGGTGATCGCGTTGCCGCACGGGCCATCGGGATTATCCAAGGCTACCTGGACAGATGCTGACTTCCAGGACATGGGATGGCATGACTGCCGAGTCCACGCGGTCAGCATCGGCGAGAGCGAGGACGATGCGCTCCCGCCCGCCAGGTTGTTGCTGGACCTCGACTACATCGTGCGCTGGGTCGAGCCTGCTCGCAGCGGCATACCGCTCACCTTCTGGGTCTCACCGGCGACGCTCGTGTTCGAACCGGCTTGGAACATTGCTGCGAGACTTGGGCCGCTCCACGATCTGATGGAGATCGCCGACCTTCATCGGCTTGACTCGCCGGACCGCTACCCGGATCCCCTGTGGCACATCGAGGGCCAGAGCTTCGAACTCCGCCTGCGCGCCCCTGGGTACACCCAGTACCTCCGGTTACCGCCGCACCACGTATCCCGGCAGGTGCTCACCGCGGCCGAGCGCGCTGGGATCAGCTTCGCCGAGCAGCCGTTCACGTGACGATGGATGCCCTGCGTGATCAGGTGTCCGCACATGCCGCATTGACGCACACGGCCTCCCGGTGGTCGCGGTGACCGTCCGTGCGAAGCGCCGCTCCCACTACAAAAGATCACCGACAGGGCGCGGCGAAGGCGAGCGCAGCGAGCCGAGCCCGCCCGCAGGGCGGACGCCGCCCCATCCGCACATGCCGCGTGCAGACGCGCCGATCGTGCCTGCGGCAGTCACACTCCGTGTCCCGGGGAGGTGTGCAGACGCGAGACCGTGCCGCATTGAAGTGTGCGACCGTTTCGGTGCCGCAGTGACGGACCGCACGACAGCCCCGCTCTGACGATCCACGAGCGCCGGTAGGGGCGCGGCGAAGCGAGGCCGCCCGAAGGGCGTGCACCGGATTCACTGTGCTGTCGCGCCGGGTTCCGCCCCCGAGCGCCGTGTCGAACGATCATTGGTTGCGGTGCTACCAACGCCACAGCCCGACGTGCCGACCGGTGAGCACCCAGGTGGTCACGCCGGGTGGACGGCGGCCAGCACGTCCAGGTAGCCGTCGCTGGCGCGCCAGAGCGCGTCGGCGACCGGAGCGAGCTTGCCCGGCTTCCACCGGCGCTGCTCGTGCCTCGGTGCAGGAGCGCAACGCGTGCCGGCTGACGGCCAACTCGTCGCGCAGCCGCTCGCGCAGGGCCTCAGCCGTGGGTGCTGCGGTGCGCACGTCGGCGCCCCGCCCGGCGCGCAGCGCGGCCAAGGTCTGCTCCCGGATCCCGTCGACGGTGTCCCAGACCAGGGCCGGGCGCTCGATGCGGTGGTTCCAGACCGGGACGTGCGCCGAGCGCCACCAGGTCAGCACCGGTGTCGTGGCCATGCGGGTGGCGTTGGCCCAGTGCCCGGCGCCCGGCGGCTCGGTCCACCAGGCGACCGTCTCGACCGGCAGGTCGACGGCGAGCACGACCGTGACCGTCTCCAGGTCCCTGGGCTCGCCGAGCAAGTCTGCGACGACCCACAGCCCGGTCACCCGAAGCTGGAAGATCGGCGATGGGGGGCCATCCTGGCGCACTCGTGCGCCAGGGACTCGACATGGTGTACCGCACGGCTCCACTTCACCCCGCCATCCTGGACCACACCAGCGGCGTCACGCCCGCGGCACCGCGATCTGAGCCAGGTGGCCGCAGGAGTCGTCGACCACCACGGTGCTCACGTCCCTCACGCCGAGACCACCGGCACCAACCGGCGTCCGGCCTCGGCGCACCATCCTCCGCGACCGGCACCACGCCACCGCGTCGATCCGCACCAGCCGCAGACCAGGAACGACGGTTCCGCCGGACGGATCCGTCGATCCGTCGATTCGGGTTGGGCCCAGGATCGGGTCGCCGGTCAGGCAGACCCGCGGGGCGATCCTCGTGTCGCCAGCGGAGCGTCCAGTACCCCGGTATGCACCTCACTGCCCTGGTAGGAGCCCATGCCCACGCCGATCACACCACCCCGAAATATCCCCAGGGGGGATACTCCTCCATCGGGGGGACGCCGTACCGGCGTTGCCCGTTCTGCTTCTGACTCGCTGCGGGCTATCGCCTGGCGGCTGGAATCCCGCGACTACGTCCTGGCCCACCTGCTCGACGAGCACCGGACCCTGACCTGCGACCAGATCAGCGCCGTGCTGTTTGCCTCGCCGCGGACCTGCCGCAACCGCCTGGACAAGCTGCGCAAGCTCGGCTTCGTCGACTGGTTCATCCCGGTCCGCCACGGCCGCAGGCTGCCGGCGCACTGGGTGCCCGGGCTGCTGGCGGCCCGGTACGTGGCCCTGTCGCGGGGCGAGCGCCCGCCCACCCCGGCGGCGGTGCGCCAACTGCAGGATCGCCTGGTCGCCAGTACCCACCTGGCGCACACCGACGGGGTCAACCAGCTCGGCATCGATCTGCTGCGTCACGCCCGCAGCGATCCAAACTGCGACCTGGTGCGCTGGTGGTCCGGGGCGCGGATCGCCGCGGCCTGTGGCGGGCGGGTCCGCCCGGACGCCCACGGCGTCTGGCGTACCGGCGGGCACGACACGCCCTGGTACCTCGAATGGGATGCGGGGAGCGAGCAGCTCGCGGTGCTGACCGCCAAGCTGGGGGCCTACCAGCGGCTGCGGGAGGCCGGTGGGCCGTGCTGGCCGGTGCTGTTCTGGCTGCCCACCAGTGCCCGGGAGGCCAACCTGCACCGCAAGCTGGCGGCCATGGGCCCGCTCGGGGTGGCGGTGGCCACCACGGCCGCCGACCGGGTCACAGGCGTCGTCGGCGGCCCGGCCGGGGCGGTGTGGAAGCTCGCCGGCAACGGCCGGCGCCGATTGGCCCTCGCGGAGCTGCCCTCCCGGGTCGGGGACGTCGGCCCCTACCACCCGGGACCGGCCACGGCGGAGCAGGATCCGCTCTATCTGCTGCGCCAACCGTGATGGCGCCCGGATGCCCACCCGGTCAGCCTCACCGGCCGGTCGAGCATCTCACCCGAGCCCGGTACATCCATGTTGAAACCTCACTGCGGCGAATGTGCGCTATCCACCTTACTTGCGCCTCACTCCAGCCTCACTGCACAGCTCACGAGCCGTCTGGGACCAGTTGGTGACCGTCGGAGTCCAGTGAGGTTGCCGCGCTACGGTGAGACCTTCTTCTTCAAGAACCCCAGACGCACCACCGCACCACCGGGCTTCGCGCCCGCCGACGGCTTCGATGCGCCGCACCAGCCCACCCGTCGCCTTCCTCAGCGGCCGGTCGGCAGCGACCATCGGCCACGGCGACCAGCCCACCACCCAGCACATCCAGCACCACCCCCGATCGGCCCCTGACCGATCACCATCAGCTCCTGGCTGACCAGCACCACCACCCCGGTACGCGCCCATCGCGCCGTATCCGGCCGGGCCGATGCGCACCGGATTCCCGGCGACGTCGCCGACACCGTTGACCCGCAGCGCGCGTCAACGTTCCGCGTCCCCGCACGCCTATCCCCCTGGTCGTGCACGCACCACCGCACGCGTGTCACGCGTCCGAGGTCCACACGTCGGCCAGCGCTGCCCAGCAGAAGAAGAGGGAGGTCTCACCATGTCCGCGCCGCCCACCCCGCCAGTTTCGCCAACGAAGATCACCCATCAGACACGCTCGGTCCGAACCGTGATCGTCTGTCTGCCGGAACAGGCCAAGCCCGGGTTCCTTCCCGAGTTGGCCACCTGCGCCCTGGCCGTCCGGGGCGTCACCGCCGACGGGGTCATCCCGCACTTCCACACCACGACCCGCCGGCACCGCAACCTGCTCGTGGACTGCTGGCAGCAGCGCACCTCGGGTGGCCCGATCCGGCTGCTGGATCTGTACACGATGCGGCAGACCGCGATGCTGGCCGCCGCGGCCCAGTGGATGATGTGGCAGCACGTGGTCGCCGGAACCCGCCCCGCATCGCCGTTCTGGCACTTCGCCGACCGGCACGCCGACAACCCGCAGCGCTACCCGCTCGTCCGGACGCAGCAGGAGTACCGCTCCCAGCCCCGGATCATCGCGATGGTCGCCTACAACGCGTGTCCGAACCGGCCGTACCCGCTGCCGACCGCCGATCTGGAGGCCTTCCAGGCCGGCTATGCGACCTACACCCGGCTGGCGTGGCTGGCCGCCGTCCCCGCCCACGGCCTCGCGGTCGCCGACGAGGACGGCGACGGGTGGCTGACCACCCGCTCCGAGCGCCTGGCCGACCAACTCGACTACCTGCACGCCGCCAACGGCCGGCTGGCCCGGCTCGGCGAGCGCACCCAACTGGTCGCGATGGCCACCGCGGCCTGACGAACTCCAGCTTCAGGTCTCGCGGACTGTTCCACCTCCCGCACCGGATCCAGCACCGCACCGCTGGTCCGGTGCTTGGTCATGTCTGGCGCCCCGCGCCGCCGGCTCACCCCCGCCGCGCGAGGCGTTTCCCATGTTCTTCGAAGGGATGAGAGCATCATGCGTTCTTCCACGATCACCCTGGCCTCCGGCGCCCCGACTGACGAGGGGTACCTGACCGCCGGGTTCTGCTTCGCCCTGGTCAATGCGGTCGGACGGCTGTCGGTCCTCGACGCCCCCAGTAGCGGCGCTGGCCTGTTCCCGTTGGGACGGCGCACGATCTCGGGGCTGGTCTGGCGCGTCGACCTGGACCATGGCCTGGTGTGCTGGCTCGACGGTGACGCCCACCACCGGGCCGGACGGGTCAATCTCGCCGCCACCGGCATGAGCCTGCACCTGCTCGGCGAGCAGCCCTGGACGTTGGCCGAGCCGTACCTGTGCGGGCCGGCGCTGTTCACCGGCAGCGGCCAGGACAACCAGCCGATCGGACTGTCCGACCAGCAGCTGTGGCTGGTGGCCGAGGCCCACGCCAACGCCGAGCCATGGACCACCACCTGGTCGCTACCCAGCGGCGATCACCGAGTGCTGAAGGGGGCACGGCGATGAGGATCTTCACCGTGCTGTCGGTGCCCGACCCGGCCCCCGCGACCTCCGATGGCGCCCCCGGCCGAGGCGATCGCCTGGTGTACGCCGTCGTCGCCCCCGACGGTCAGCTGACCTTCACCCGGGCGACGGACCCCACCGCCGACTCGCTGGAGATCCTCCAGAACGCCGTCGGTGGCCTCATCGACCTGGTGCGCCTGGAGCACCACCTGGATGCCTACGTCAACGACGAAGGTCTCCTGCTCAGGCTGCCACCGAACCCGGTCGGGACCGCGATGTGCCAACTGCTCGCCGACGGATACGTCCAGGCCTTGCTGGTCGGGCCGATCGTCTTCGTCGGCGAGTACGACGACGAGACCGTCAGCCTCACCGGCGGGCAGCGGCGCCTGGTCATCGACGCCTGGAGCGAGGCGATCGCCGCCACCAGCGTTGACGCTGGCCCCGATTCGGCTGGCGAGGAGTCCGACGATGACCGATCCGAGTGAGCGTCTCATCGTCTACACCGCGACGATCATCACCTTCGACGGCAGTGCCACCACCGCGTACGGGGAACCCTGCGAGCCCGGCCACGGCTACAGCGAGGCTGACGGGTTCTGGGATCCCCGCCGCTACTGGCGCCTGGAGGCCAGCCGTGACCGGGTCCGCCCCGACGTCTGCCCGGCCCGGTGCCGGCAACCGGCGCGGTGGCTGGCGAGGCGCATCACCGCCCGACTCGGCGGCGTCGATGCGATCGGTGGCACCGGTGCGTCGTTCTCCGGCTGCAGGGAAGCCGTCTACCCGGGACACCTCACCGGGGCGAGGGCCGATGAACCCGGGATGGTGTTCGGCTCCGGCACGTTCCTCGGCGACGCCATCACCGCCAGCCGGCTGCACCCTCCGGCGGTGGGGTTGCGCACGCTGACGGCCTGCGCCCACGCCAGCGGCTTCACCACCGCCGAACTGGCCGAGGCCGCCGGACTCCTCGGTCTGACCTGACCGGCATCCGGTCCCGTCTCTGCCCGTCTGTAACCCCCGCGTCCCGCGACGTCCCCGCTCCTGGTGGGTGTCCCGCAGCGCGCGGGCATCCATGCGCGGCTGGCAAGTTCCCGGGACGCGGATCCCACCCATCTTCTGGAGGGAGTACCGCTATGAGTGATCCGATCACCGTGGACCATGGATTCGTCCACGTCGACGCCCACGCCTGGGTCGACCAGCGCGTCGGCGCAGCGCACCAGGACCTGACCTCCGCGCTGTCGGACTTCGGCCACCACGAGATCTTCCGCGAGTACCCGATGGACCGCCTAGACCCGATGGCCAGAGCCGAGCTGTGGTGCGCCGCGCGCGGATTCGGCGTCGACGAGGGGCAGCCCATCGACCACGACGACGAGGTGCTGACCCGCCCGGTGTCGATCCTGTGCGCCGCCACCGACACCCGCGACGCGATCGTCGTCGTCTGCGTGGACGGCGGCGAGCCGACGGTCTACCCGGACCGGACCACCGACCCTGGGTACTGGCACCAGGCCGATCAGGTCGACATCGCCTGCACCGAATGCTGCGCGCGGTGGACCTGGTACCTGGCAGGCGACAACGCCCTGGTACACGGCTCCGGCGTCTGCCACGAGTCGTCGATCGCCGACCTGTTCGGCTGCTACGAGGGCACCCCGTTCGCCCCCTGCACCGCCTGCGCGGCCGTCGAGGCGGGCGACACCGACGCGGACTGCGACGGCGACCACGAGCCCCGGATCGTCTGCCCGACCTGCGGCGCGGACTGCCAGCTGCTGCTGACCGACGTGCCGGTCCACGACCCCGCGCCGCCAGCGCAGTGACCGAGCACCCGAATCCCCATTCGAACGTGGTGCCCCGGACGCGGACACGTCCGAGGCACCACCAAACCCCGGGCCAACCCACCGTGCAAAGGAGACGTGACCCGATGACATCCACCCTATCCACCCCCGTTGACGTCAACCAGCGGTTCGCCGACGAGCGGGCCGAGCAGTTGGCCGACATCGATCGACGGGTCGCCGACGGCACCCTCATCCCGATCGGCAACGGCCGCTACCGGGCTACCGGACGCGGTTCTGGCTACGACCAGGGCGAGATCTGGAGCCTGGAGAACGGAAACCTGGCACCCCAGCACGGCCTGGATGAGACCACCGGGCAGGCTGCCCTCTACACCACCACCCCCGCCTGGCACGGCCTCGGCAGTGTGATCCCCGGCGGCACCAGCGACATCGACCAGGTGCTGCGCCTGGGACGCATCGACTTCACCGTCGCCCGCCGGCCGGTGCTATTCCAGACCGACCTCGGCGGGCCCACCCGGGTGCTGCCCGACCAGTTCGTAACCGTGCGCTCGGACACCGACGCCGGGCTCGGTTGCGTCGGCGGCCGCTACGAGGTCATCGACAACCGGGCCGCCTTCGAGTTCCTCCAGGACCTCGTCGAGGCCTACGAGGTGACCTGGGAATCGGCCGGGGCGCTGCGCGAGGGCCGCAAGGTCTTCGTGGCCATGCGACTGCCGCGGACGGTGCGCATCGACGCGGCCGGCATCAACGACGAGATCATCCCGTTCATTGTGGCCATCAACAGCCACGACGGCTCCAGCCAGTTCCACGTCGTCGTGACCCCCTGGCGGCCCGTCTGCCGGAACACGGAGCGCTTCGCCCTGCGGGACGCCCACAGTCGTTGGGGCGTCCGGCACACCCGCAACGCCCGCGAACGCATCGACGAGGCCCGCCGCACCCTCGGCCTGTCGGTTGCGTACTTCGACCAGTTCACCGCCGAGGAGCAGCAGTTGGCGCGCACCAATCTCGCCGTCGACGCCTTTCGGGCGCTGATCGACCAACTGTGGCCGCACCCCGGCGAGGACGCCCCGGTGCGGGCCCGCAACGCCCACGACCGCCGGGCCGCGGAGCTGACCGACATGTTCACCACCAGCAGCGCGCAGCTGGGCCAGACCGCCTACACCGCCGAGCGCGTCATCACGGAGTTCTCCGACTGGCGCACCCGGATCCGCCCCACCGGCTCGCTACGCGGGAACAACCTGGCCGCCCGCGCCACCGCGATGTTGGAGGGCACCGCCGACGAGGTCAAGACCTCCGCGCACCGCAAGCTGCTGACCCTCGTCCGCCGGTAGTCACCCCCCGTCCTGTCG
>JABDRL010000301.1 GCA_013041765.1 Dactylosporangium sp.
CAGCGCCCCCGTCTCGGGGTCGATCAGCGAGAGCACGCCGACGTCCGGCAGGTCGAGTTCCCTGGGGTCGACGACCTCAACGGCCAGCACGTCGTGCCGCATGGCGAGCTTGCGCAGGGTCCGGGCCCACTGCTGGGGCGGAACGAGGAAATCCGAGATGACGACACCGAGCCCGCGCCGCCGCTGGGGGCGGTTCAGCGCGTCGATCAGGGCCTCCAGGCTCGCCCGGCCCGGCAGAACCGGGGTGCTGGCGATCGCCTTGAGCAGCCCCTGGGCCTCGCGCCGGCCCGGGCGGGCCGGCAGCCGCAGCACCGTCTCCCCCGTGCCGACCACCGCGCCGATCCGGTTGCCGCCCCGCACCGTCAGGTGCGCCATCGCGGCCGACGCCGCGACGGCCAGGTCCCGCTTGAGGCACCGGGCGGTGCCGAAGTCCAGGCTGGCCGACAGATCGACCGCCAGCCACGTCTCCAGCTCCCGGTCGGCGACGGTCTGCCGGACGTGTGGCGTCGTGGTCCGGGCGGTCACCGGCCAGTCGATGCGGCGCACGTCGTCGCCCGGCCGGTACTCCCGCGACTCGCCGGGTTCCGTGCCGGGTCCCGGTAGCAGCCCGAGGTAGTCGCCCTGGAGCAGGCCGTCGAGCCTGCGGGTGATGAGCAGCTGGAGCCTTCCCAGGACGAGTTCCGACCGGCCGGAATCCGGCCCGGCCCCGGCCTCGGCGGTGACCTCCGCCGCCGTCCGACCCGCGCCGGGCCGGCCCCGGCCGAAGGCCCGCCGTCGCCGCCGGCTCCGGTCGCTCATCTCGGCCGCCCGGGCCAGGGCGCTGGGGCGGCCAGTCGGCCGTCGGCGTTCGGCGGCGCCGGATGGTGCAGCCTCGGCACCATGCCGTGCGGCGTCGATTCCTGGCGTGGGGCAACGGTGGGCTGGGGCACGGCCACCAGCACCCGCTCCACGATCTGGTCGGCGGGAATGTCGTCCGCGAGGGCGTCATAGGACAGCACCAGCCGGTGCCGAAGGAGGTCGGGGGCGATGTCCCGGACGTCCTGCGGCAGGGCGTAGTCCCGGCCGCGCAGCAGGGCCAGGGCCCGGGTGGCGCGCACGATGCCCAGGGAGGCCCGCGGGCTGGCGCCGTACTGGATGAGCTGCGCGACCTCACCGACGCCGTAGTCCGCCGGGGACCGGGTCGCCAGCACCAGCCGCACGGCGTAGTCCACCAGGGCGTTGTGCACGAAGACCTCGTCGGCCTTGGCCTGCAACGTCACCAGGTCGTCGGCCGAGAGCACCCGGGACGGCCGCGGTGCCCGCACACCCATCCGGTAGACGATCTCGCGCTCCTCCGCGTCGGTCGGATACCCAACGTTGATCTTCATGAGGAAGCGGTCCCGCTGGGCCTCCGGCAGCGGGTACACCCCTTCCTGCTCGATCGGGTTCTGCGTGGCCATCACGAGGAAGGGGCGGGGCACCTTGAAAGTCTCGCCGCCGATGGAAACCTGCTGCTCCGACATGACCTCCAGCAGCGCGGACTGCACCTTGGCCGGCGCCCGGTTGATTTCATCGGCCAGCAGGAAGTTGACGAACACCGATCCGAGTTCGATGTCGAACTTCTCGCTGGACTGCCGGTAGATCCGGGTGCCGACGATATCGGCCGGTACCAGGTCCGGCGTGAACTGGATGCGGGCGAACGTCCCCCCGACGACATCGGCGAGCGTCTCCACGGCCAGGGTCTTCGCCACCCCAGGCACGCCTTCCAGTAGGCAGTGGCCCCGGGCGAGCAGCGAGACGAACATCCGCTCGATCATCCGGTCCTGGCCGACGATGACCCGCTTGACTTCGAAAAGTGCCCGTTCCAACACCCCGGCGTCCTGAGCTGGGGTACTGGCCTTCGACGATCCTTCGGTGCGGGGGGTGGCACCTCCCGCGCTGTCTGGCGTCGTCGCGGGCGTGCTCGGCTGGGCCACAGGTCCTCCACGGCTGACAGGGTCACCTCAACGCTTCAAGCCTCGCATGCGAAAGCAGCGACCGGCGACCGGGCGTCAAAAGCCGGTGGACCAGGGAACTCGCCAACGATCTCATTCGTGGGAATCCGCCGAAACGCCGCCCGTCGTGGGTGGACCCGTTCCGCCCGTCGCGGGTACACTTCACCGCGTCGCCGGGCGGCTTCCCCCGTGGTCGCCCGGCGCTCGCATCCGCAGATCGCATACGCTCGGTCGGTGGATCCCCTCAATCCCGATCAGGTCCAACCGCGGTGGCGGTCGGTGTCGCCTCGCCTCGCCTGGATCCAGGTCATCGCGACACTGTTCTGGGTCATTGTCATCATCGCCGGATTCGGTGTGGTGCGCTCCTGGGACACCAGCGGACGCCTCTGGCCCATCGCGGTCGCCCTGGTGGCGCTCACCCTGGTCCGGGGCGGCACCGCCGTGCGGTCGGTGCGGTCCTGGGGCTACGCGGAGCGCGACGATGATCTGCTGGTGCGGCACGGACTCCTCGTCCGCCGGCTGTCCATCATCCCCTATGCCCGGATGCAGTTCGTGGACGTCTCGGCCGGCCCGCTGGAGCGCGTTCTCGGTCTGGCCACGGTGACGATGCACACCGCCGCGGCGGCCAGTGACGCGCGGGTGCCCGGCCTGGCCGGGCCCGAGGCCTCCAGGTTGCGCGACCGGCTCGCGGCGCTCGGCGAGACCCGGTCGGAGGGACTGTGACCGCCGGGAGCCGCCAGCGGCTCCATCCGCTGACGCCGCTGTTGAAAGGTGCCCGCCTCCTGGCGACCGGCATCGCGGTGTTCTCCTGGAACGGCTACGAGCGACTCGGTCCGCTGCACTGGTCGCTCACGGTGCTGGCCGGCCTTGGCGTCGCCGTGGTGGTCTCCACCGCGGCCTGGGCGGTGACCGGGTTCCAGGTGGCCGAACGTGAGCTGCGGGTGCGGGAAGGGCTGCTGTGGCGGCGCAGCCGGGCCATCCCCCTGGAACGGGTGCAGTCGGTCGATCTGGTCCGCCCGCCCCTCGCGCGCCTGCTCGGCCTGGCGGAGCTGCGGCTGGAGGTGATCGGTGGCAAGCGCTCCGAGGGCTCGCTCGCCTACCTCACCGCCGGGGAGGCCGCCCGGTTGCGGACCCGGTTGCTGTCGCTGGTGTCCGGGCGGGCGCCCGAGCCCCCGGCCTCCGAAGAGGGCGCGCCGACCGGCCCGCCGACCGGCCCCGGCCAGGAAGGGGGCGCGCCGACCGGCCCCGGCCAGATCGACGGGACCGGTCCCGCGGAGCGCGTCGTGCACACCGTCGCCAACCGGGACGTGCTGGTCAGCCAGCTGCTGACGGTGCCGACCTGGCTGGTCCCGCTCGGTATCGCGGCCAACCTGGTTCCCCTGATGTCCGGGATGGACTGGTCGTTCATCCAGGTCGCCAGTACCCTCACCGCGCTGGTCGGAGTCGCCCAGCTGCCGGTCCGCCGGGTCGTGTCCAGCTGGAACTTTCGGATCTCGACGGAGCCCACCGGGCTCCGGCTGCGCCACGGGTTGCTGGAGACCCGCAGCGAGAGCGTGCCGCCCCAGCGGGTCCAGGCCGTCTCGATCAGCAGGCCGTTGCTGTGGCGGCGAAGGGGCTGGTCGCGCGTTCGCATCGACGTGGCCGGCTACGGTGCCGAGGCAACGCTGCGGGTCGGCACCCTGCTTCCCGTCGCGGACCAGCACCTGGCCCGCGCCATCACCAACCAGGTCCTCACCGATGCCTGCGGGCATCGTGACCGGCCGGTGGACGTCACCCGGTTGGCGCTGGCCGCTCCCCCCAGCCGAGCGCGTTGGCTGTCGCCCCTGGCCTGCCGGCACCTCGGTATCGCGGTCACGGATCAGGTCGTGGCGGTCCGCCAGGGGCCGCTGCCCCTGTTCCTCACGATCGCACCGCTGACCAGGGTGCAGAGTGTCCGGGTCGTGCAGGGGCCGCTCCAGCGGGCCTTGCGGCTCGCAGTGGTCCACGTCGACACCGCTGGCATCCGGCTGCCGCTGATTGCCTACCACCGGGACGAGGCGGAAGCGCACGCGCTGGCCGAGACCATCGCCACCGCCGCACGGGCAGCCCGACGGGGCGCGCCCGCGGCGCGC
Organism: Dactylosporangium sp.; assembly: GCA_013041765.1. Taxonomy (GTDB): domain Bacteria; phylum Actinomycetota; class Actinomycetes; order Mycobacteriales; family Micromonosporaceae; genus JABDRL01. Next base: position 4,085 of record JABDRL010000301.1, read on the forward strand.
ACAACCTCCTAGAATCGAACGATGCCACCGACTGCTTCCCAGACCGGCCCCGGACGTGACCCTCGGACGGACTCGTCCCTCGTCGGCGCCATGGCTCGGGTCGAGCTGACCGTCACCGACGCCGACACCGCGCAGGCGGTGGGTTCGGGGGACGTTCCGGTCCTCGCGACGCCCCGGGTGCTCACCCTGGCCGAGGCCGCGACGGTCACGGCGACCACGCGCCGGCTCGTGCCCGGTGTCACCACGGTCGGGACCAGGGTGACGCTGGAGCACCGCGCGGCGACCCCGGTGGGCCGCCGGGTCACCGCCGAGGCCCGGCTGGACGAGGTGGATGGACGCACGCTGCGGTTCAGTGTCACCGTCCGGGACGGATCCACGGTCGTCGCGGAGGGCACCGTCGAGCGGGTCCTGGTGGACCGGCAGCGATTCCTCGCCCAGGCACTGGGAACGTCCTGAGCGCGGACCCGGTTGCCGCGGGCCGGCCGACGGGCGGTCCGGTCAGCGGTCGGCGAACCGCCGGGTGACCGCGTCGGCGGTGGGCATCGCCACCGCGCCGCCCGGGAGCTCGCAGACGACGGCCGCGACCCGCATCGCCCAGCCGACCAGGTCGGTCCAGCCGGCGAGATCGTCGGGCATTCCGTCGCGGAGGCTACCGGCGACGAGGGCCGCCATGCAGGCGTCCCCGGCCCCGGTGGTGTCCACCGCCCGCGCGGAGACTCCCGGCACCTCCGCCACCCGGCCGCCGCGCACGACGAGCGCGCCGTCCGGCCCGAGGGTCAGCACCACGGTCCCCGCGCCGAGATCGGCCAGGTGACGCGCGGTCTCCAGCGGCTCGGTGCGGTACAGCGCCTGCGCGTCGTCGGCGCTCAGCTTCACCACGTCGGCCGTCGCGGCGAACTCCTCGACAATCGACCGCACCCGGGATCCGTCGTCCAGCAGGTGCTGCCGCACGTTGGGGTCGAAGAACCGCACGGGCCCCGGCAGCGTCCAGGCCCGGCGGGCCGCCGCCAGCGCCGGCTCGCACAGCAACGCGATCGACCCGCAGTAGAGTGCCGCGGCCCCGGCGACCAGGGCCTCGTCGAGGTCGTCCGGGCCGAACAGCCCGTAGGAGGGCGGTTGGCCGTAGAAGTGGAAATCCGGTTTGTTGCCGTCAAACGCGGTCACCGCGAGTGTCGTGGGGACGGGCACGGTCACCAGACCCCGGTCACCGACCCCGGCCTCCCGCAGGAATACCCGGATCCGCTGGCCGAACACGTCGTCACCGAGCGAACCGACCAACTCGGCGTCACACCCCAGCCGCACGGTGCCGACCGCCACGTTCAGCGGCCCGCCGCCGATGGCCGGCCGATAGACGATCTCATCGTCAATCGTGGTTTCCAGCAGATCGATCAACGCCTCACCAAGAATGACCCCGTATCGCCGCACGGGGCAAGTACACCACACCGACTTCGGTCTCTCTCGGAGCGCGGTAGCTTCGGAGGCATGAGCGGCACCCGATCTGAGACAGCGAGCCCGGCGTCGGGCACCGAAGCCCACGATCCGGATTTTCCAGAACGATTTCGACAATTCATGCGGACCGGTTGGCGGGACAGCCCACTCGATGTTCCGCGACGCGCCGAAGCGCCCAACCATGCCAAGCGCAGGGCACTGCTGTCCGAGGCGTTCCCCGGCCAGACCCTGGTCGTGCCCACCGGTGCCGAGCGCATTCGCGCCAACGACACGACGTACCCGTTCCGGCCGGGCAGCGATCACGTCTGGCTCACCGGAGAGCATGAACCCGACTCGGTGCTGGTGCTCACACCGACCGCGGGGGGCCATGACGCGACGCTCTACGTGCGGCCCCGGTCCACGACGGCCAGCGACGGGTTCTTCACCGACCGGGGACACGGCGAGCTGTGGATCGGCCGCCGGCCGAGCCTGGCGGAGAAGTCCGAGGAGCTGGAGATCGCTACCGAGCGGCTCGACCGCCTCGGCGCGGTCCTGGACGGCTGCGCTCCCAGCCGTACCAGAGTGCTGCGCGGGCTGGACCCGGCCGTGGACGCCGCGGTGCGGTCCGGTGGCGGAGATCACGACCGGGCGCTCATCCAGGTCCTGGCGGAGCTGCGCCTGGTCAAGGACGAGTGGGAGATCGCCCAGCTCCAGGCGGCCGTCGACGCCAGCGTGCTCGGATTCGAGGATGTGGCCAGGGCGCTTCCCGAGGATCGGGCCGTGTCCGAGCGGCTGATCGAGGGGGTCTTCGGCCTGCGGGCACGGCACGACGGCAACGGCGTCGGCTACAGCTCCATCGTGGCCAGCGGCCCACACGCGACGGTGCTGCACTGGATGCACAACGACGGATCCGCTCGCCCCGGTGATCTCCTGCTCATGGACATGGGGGTGGAGGGGCGGCACCTCTACACCGCGGACATCACCCGGACACTGCCGGTGTCCGGCCTGTTCACGCCCTTGCAGCGGCAGGTCTACGACATCGTGCACCGCTCCCAGCGAGCGGGAATCGCCGCGATCCGCCCGGGAATCGCGTTCGACGAGGTCCACCAGACCTGCATGCGGGTGCTCGCCGAGGGGCTCGCCGATCTGGGCGTGCTGCCGGTCAGCGTCGACGAGGCGATGGCCCGTGACCGCATCACCTACCGACGGTGGACGCTGCACGGCTTCGGGCACATGCTCGGCTTGGACGTCCACGACTGCGCGAGGGCACGCAAGGAGCGCTACCGCGACGGGGTGCTCGGCGAGGGCCACGTACTCACCATGGAGCCCGGTCTGTACTTCCAGCCCGATGACGAGCTGATCCCCGCGGGGCTGCGGGGCATCGGGATCCGGATCGAGGACGACGTGCTGGTGACGGCGGACGGCGCCCGGGTGCTGTCCGCCGGGCTGCCGACCGGCTCCGCCGAGGTCGAGTCCTGGCTCGCGACCCAGCGTGCGGCCGGGGCGCGGCTGCCGGGCGGCGGGAATGGGCTGGCCGGGTGACGGCCCGGCACAGCGGTGGGCACGCCCCGGCGGGAAACCTGCCGGGCGCGCCCACCGGGGCAGGTCAGCCGCGCCAGGTATCCGCCAAGGCGATCATGCCGCTCGATGGAACGGTCGCCGTGCGGTTGGAGCCGGTCTCCCAGGTCACGTTCCCGCTGCCGTCCTTGCGGAGGTACTTGTACTCGAACGTCGTGCCCGCCGCCATCGCGACGTCCAGTGTCCACACCGGGTAGGAGCCCGGCGACAGCGGCAGCGCGCTGGCCGGGTCCCAGGTGCCCAGGGCCGAGGTGTCGCCGACGACGTAGATGTTCTCTCCCCACTCCGTTGTCGCCGTGACCGCGAAGGACGCGCCGGCGCGCACCGAGGTCGATGGGCTCGCCGAGGTCGACGTGCTGGCCGTCGGGCTGGGCGCGGTGGCGCCGGCGTAGAGCGCCACCGCGTCGTCGGCGCCGACCGTCGCCGTGAACTGGCCGCTGGCGTCGACGGTGTAGGTCGTGCCGGTGCACCCACCGTCACCGGTCGGATCGCCGTGCTGAACATCGCAGTACGTGCCCGCGGGCAACGAGGTCTGGAACGTCCTCGTCAGGGAACCGCTCTCGTGGTTGATGGCGACGTAGGCCACGGTGCCCCGGCCGAAGGCGATCTGGTCGTTGCCGTTGTCCCACCAGTTGGTGACGGCGGTCCCGGATGCGGCGTTCCGGAAGGCCACCATGTTGGCGATCTGGCGCCACGCGTGCTGGCACGTCCAACCGTCGGCGTAGCAGGCGCTGACGGTGCCCCCGTTGGGCGGGCCGGCGTCGGTGCCGCTGAACTCGTAGCCGGAGTGGACGTCCGGCGACCCGTACGGCCAGGCCAGCATGAAGACGTTGGCCAGGGTGTAGGTCGCGCCGTTGGTGTAGTTGAGGGTGCTGCCGTTGCGCTCGGTGTCGTGGTTGTCGACGAAGACCCCGGCGCTGCCGCTGGAGAGGAAGCCCCAGTCGGCGCCGAAGTTCTCCAGGTATGCAAGGTTCTCGTTGAGGAAGACCTGCTTGAGGCTGGTGGCGTAGCGGAACTCCTGCACGTCGCCGGTGCCGGTGTACTCGCTGGGCGACACGGCCTCGCCCGCGCCGTAGATCACCTCTTGAACCCAGTAGGCGCCGGAATCGCTCATCTTCGCCTTGATGGCCGCCAGGTCGGAGGCCGCGATGTGCTTGGCCGCGTCGATCCGGAACCCGTCGACGCCGAGCGAGGCCAGGTCGTCGAGATAACCGGCGATCGTCCCCCGCACGTAGTCGCTGCCGGTATCGAGATCCGACAACCCGACCAGCTCACATTCCTGAACATTGGTGCGGTTGGTGTAGTCGGTGATGTCGGTCCGGCAGGAGTGGAAGTCCCAGTCGGAGTACCAGCCGGGATAGGCGTACTTCGTGTAGGTCGTCCCGCCGGTACCGGTGCCGGAGCCCGCGGTCATGTGGTTGATCACCGAATCCGCGATGACCTTGACGCCGGCGGCGTGGCAGGTGTCGACCATGGCCTGGAACGCGGTCCGGTCCCCGAGACGGCCGGCGATCTCATAGCTGACCGGCTGGTACGAGGTCCACCAGGCGTCGCCCTGAATGTGCTCCTGCGGCGGGGAGACCTGCACGTAGCCGTAGCCCATCGGGCCCAGGACGTCAGTGCACTCGCGGGCGATCGAGTCGAACCTCCATTCGAAGAGCACGGCCGTGACGTCCTTGGCCCCGGGGGCGGACGCCTCGGCGCCGGGTGCGGTCACGGCGTAGGCGCCCAGGCCGGCGACGAGCGCCAGGGCTGAGATCAGGCTGGCGAGAAGGACCCGGGGGCGGTGGTAGATGTGGGAGCGGATGCGATTGACCCTGACCACGATGACCTCCTTGGGAGGGGAGGGCTTTCAACACGCTGACACTACCTTGCTGCAAGAATTTAGAAACTTGCTGGAAACACTTGCCGTGTCGAGCACCATAGATACCGGTGAACCGCCCGTCAAGCCGGACCGGGGCGCCCCCATCCCCGGCTTCTTCGATCACCCCGCCACGACCGCCATCGTCTGGTGCCCGGGGAGCCGGCACCGCAGGGCCGCGACGGTGAAACCTTCTGCAAGACATTGCATCCGCCCGAACCGAACGATCACGCGAGGGGTGGGATGACCCCGAAGATCTGCGCCGGGGAGCCGGTGCCGGCCCTGTTGATCTGCCCACCGGCCAGAATCCACGCCCCGGTCGGGGGAAGGGACGCCAGGTTGGCGAGGACCTCCAGGCTGATCCGGTGACGCCGGTACAGCAACCGCGACACCGGATAGGTCCGGTCGATGCCCCGGTCCGGGCTGAAGGCCTCGGTGCCGAGCGCGCCCCGGTACCCCAGCCGCCCGGTCTCGACGAGCCACCGCACCGCGTCGACCTCGAACCCGGGATGGTGCGGCACCCCGCGCTCGTCCAGCCCGGCGAACGAGGCCGTCCCCCAGCGCTCCGCCCAACCGCTCCAGAGCACCACGGCCGCCTGGTCCGGAATGGTGCCGTGCTCCGCCTCCCAGGCCCGGAGGTCCCCGAGCGTCACCGCGTGATCCGGATCCGCCCGGCACCGCTCCCGAATGTCGATCTTCACGGCGGGCAGGAACAGGTCGCCGGGATCCAGGGCGTCCGCCAGCGCCTCCCCGGCATTGAAGTGCCCGGGAGCGCCCCAGTGGGTGCCCGTGTGCTCCCCCTGGCAGACGGCCTGGAGGCGGTAGCCGTCACTGGCGATCGTCGCCACCGTCTCCAGCGTGAACGGCGGATCCCCGGGAAAGAGGCTCGTCGTCGCGGGGTCGTTGACGTGGGACAGGCTCACCAGGCGCACCGCACGGAGATCCGTCGCTCCGGGTCCATCGCGCATTTCACCCCTCCTTCTTCCGATCTGCAGTATCAGATCCGACTTGAGATGACATCTATTCACTCGGTTATCGGTAGATAGCATTCTGTTGCTGTCGCGAGTAGCGTCAGCGCATGGCCGTATGTCCACTGATCGCTGTGGCGTACCGCCGTGCGCCGTTCGACGCACGTCCGCACGAGATGGATGGCGTGCGTTAGCGCTCCCTGCAAGCCCTGTGTCCGAATCCGCGACCGCCGTCCGGCCGTGACTGCCTGCGCCCTAACTGTCGCATCTGGAGGTTCATGTGAGACGACCGCTGCGCCTGCCCGAATCCGTTTCTCCGAGCGGTCCAGTCGTGGTGGCGGCGCACGAGCATCCGCCGCTGACGGAGGCGGCGGCGGAGGAGCACATCGCCGAGGTCTGCTGCACCGCCGGCCCTCCGCAACGCTGCGGTGTCGAGCTCGAATGGCTCGTCCACGACCAGTTCGACGCGGCCCGCCCGGTCACCGTCGGACCGCGGCTGGCGGCGACGTCCAGCGTCGCCTCGGGACGGCTCACGGTCGAACCCGGCGGGCAGCTCGAGTACAGCTCCATGGCAACAGACGACCTCGACGGCTGTGTCGAGGCGACCGCCCGCGACATGGCCCAGCTGCGATCGGCGGCCGCCGTCTCCGGCGTTCGCCTGGTCGGGCTGGGCATCGACCCGTACCGCGAGCCGGAGCGGATGCTCGACCTGCCCCGCTATCTCGCCATGGAGCATGGCTTCGACCGGGACGGACCGTCCGGCCGGTGGATGATGTGCTCGACGGCATCGGTCCAGGTGTGCGTCGACGCCGGCGACCGGGGCACCGGGCCGTCGAGTGTCCACCGCCGCTGGCGGCTGGCGCACATTCTCGGCCCGATCCTGGCCGCGGCCTTCGCCAATTCCCCGGTCGCCCGGTCCCGCCCGACCGGCTGGGCGTCGACCCGCCAGGCGGTCTGGTCCCGCCTCGACCGGTCGCGTACCGCTCCGGTGCTGGCGGGAAATCCGGTCACCGCCCCGGCGGACCTCGCGGCGGCGTGGGCCCGCTACGCCCTCGACGCCAAGGTGGTCTGCATCCGCCGGGAGGAGGGACAGCCGTGGACCGCCCCGCCGGGGCTCACCTTCCGGTCCTGGATCCGGGCCGGTGGATCGCGTCCCACCGGGGAGGACCTCGATTACCACCTCAGCACGCTGTTTCCTCCGGTACGGCCGCGCGGGTACTTCGAACTGCGAATGATCGACGCGCAGCGCGGCGACGGCTGGATCGTGCCGCTGGCGGTCTGCTCCATGCTGCTGGACCATCCCGCCGCGGGCGATGCCGCGTTCCAGGCGGCCGAGAAGCTGTGGTCCCGGCCCGGCGCCGACCCCTGGCGCCGGGCGGCCCGGCACGCGCTCGCCGACCCCGACCTGGCCGAGGCGACGGCCGGTTGCTTCGCGGCGGTCCTCGGCGTGCTGCCGCCC
>JABDRL010000307.1 GCA_013041765.1 Dactylosporangium sp.
ACACAGCGGTGTGCGCCCGCGGCGGTGTCGGACGAGGTGGGCCTCAGGCCGGCTGGGTCGCCTTGTCGAGCCGGGGCTTGGGCACGACGGCCCATGCGCCGTCCTGCGGCAGGCCGAGCGCCTCGGCGACGCCGACCACCGCGAACAGGCGGGCGATGAACGGGCTCGCGTCGCGCACCCGCAGGTTCACGCGCATGTCGCCGCAGATGCGACGGGCGACGACCAGGGTGCCGATGCCGGTCGAGTCGACGAAGGTCACGTCAGCGAGGCTGATGACGATCTCATGGATATCGCCGGTGATGGCTTCCGTGACAGCGGTGCGTAGATGTTGGGCAGAGACGTAGTCGAGTTCGCCGGCGAGGGTCAGCAGGATCGCTCGCTGGCTCAACGCGCAAGTGTCGATCGACAGCTTCACCGGAGCCTCCAGGGGGGCACGGTCTCCACAATTAGGGATCCGTTGAGGTGAGAAAGCGTAGCGGAGTCTGTCGGTTTTCGCCACGCTGGGTGCAGTCGGTGTATACCTAACGGCGTTTTGTTTGATCGTAGAACCATTCTGCCTGTAGCCGGATGGACTAATCGCTGAAGATGGGGTCGCCCGATAGGTTGATACTAGCCTGTCGCATCGTGGCGATGGCGACGGTGCTGCCGCCGCGGTCCACGCCCGCCGTGAGATCAAGTAGGACCGTGGTCGCGAATCCCGCCTCGGCCGCGTCAAGTGCCGTCGCCCGCACGCAGAAATCGGTGGCGATCCCGACGATGTCCAGGGCCTGGACATCGTGCAGGCGCAGCCAGGCCGCCAGCCCGAGCGACCCCGCGTGTCCCTCGAAGCCCGAGTACCCCGCGGTGTACTCGCCCTTGGAGAACACGGCTTCGATGCGCTCGGTGTCCAGATTGGGATGGAAGTCCGCGCCGGGGCCGCCGGCGACGCAGTGCGCCGGCCAGCTGTCGGTGAAGTTCGGGTGGTCGCCGAAATGCGCTCCGGGATCGATGTGGTTGTCCTTTGTGGCCACGATGTGGTCCCAGCGGCCCGGCTGGTCCCGGAGGGCCGCGGAGATCGCGGTGGCGACGGCGGCGCCACCGCCGACAGGCAGGGAGCCGCCTTCACAGAAATCGTTCTGCACGTCGACGATGACGAGAGCTCGACCCATGCCGGAGAACCTCCTTAGCACACAGGTATTGTTTAGTGTCAATGCAAAATCGTCTTGACCTGAAGCGGTTCATGGGCATTTGGTAACAATCAGTTACGGATCACTGGGATGGCCGGGTCCCCGGCGGAGAGCTTGAGCCCCTCCCACGGGATCGCGATCAGCCGCTGCCGGAGAAGGCCGCGTGACTCCTCCAGCGTCGGCAGGTCACCGACCGGCCGCCCGCCCCGGACCAGGGGGCACTGGAGGGCGACGTCGTGCGGGCGGGGATGCGGGACACCGGGGGAGACGACCTCCTCGACCGCCGTGCCCGTCGGCTTGTGCCGGCGGACGGCCGTCTTGCGGCCGCCGACGGTCGCCTTCTGCTCGGAGCGCTTGACCACCGGCTTGCCGTCGACCTCCACCAGCTTGTAGACCAGGCCAGCGGTCGGGGCGCCGGAGCCGACGACCACGGCGGTCCCGGCGCCGTAGCTGTCCACCGGCTCCGCGGCCAGGGCCGCGATGGCGTACTCGTCCAGATCACCGGAAACGATGATTTTCGTGTCGGCCGCGCCGAGACTGTCGAGCAGCTCCCGCGATTGCTGGGCGAGTACCGACAGGTCGCCGGAATCGATGCGAATCGCCCGGAGATCCGGTCCGGCGATGGCGACGGCGTTCCGGATGCCCTGCGCGATGTCGTAGGTGTCGACCAGCAGCGTCGTCTGCTTGCCCAGCGTGCTGATCTGTGAGGCGAAGGCCGCGCTTTCCGTGTCGTGCAGCAGGGTGAACGCGTGGGCGGCCGTGCCGGCGGTCGGGATGCCGTAGCGCCGTCCGGCGGCGAGGTTCGAGGTGGAGGCGAATCCGGCGAGGTAGGCGGACCTGGCCGAGGCCACGGCCGCCGCCTCGTGGGTGCGCCGTGAGCCCATCTCGATGATGGGCCGGCCCCGCGCGGCGGTCACCATGCGCGCGGCGGCGGCCGCCACGGCGCAGTCGTGATTGAGCACCGACAGGGTGAGGGTCTCCAGGAGCACGCACTCGGCGAAGGCACCGCGCACGGTCAGGATCGGCGATCGCGGGAAGAAGAGATCGCCCTCGGCATAGCCGTCGATGTCGCCGGTGAAACGGTATCCGGCGAGCCAATCGGCCGTCTCCTGGTCCACGACGTGAGCCTCACGGAGATAGGTGATCTCGGCCTCGCCGAACCGCAGCGAGGTGAGTGCCTCGACCAACCGGCCGGTTCCGGCGACGACCCCGTACCGGCGGCCGGTGGGTAGCCGACGGGCGAAGACCTCAAAGACGCTCTGGCGCTCGGCGGTGCCGTCCCGGAGCGCCGCGGCGATCATCGTGAGTTCATAGTGGTCGGTGTACAGGGCCGAGCCGTCGTTCACCTGAACAGGGTATGTCCGTTCGCCCCCCGTTGCCATGCCATAACGAGTGCGCACCGTTGCGGTTACGGAGTGTCATACGGCAGGATGCCGAGCGCCGCGGCGAGTTCGGTGCGCCCCGAGACGCCCAGCTTCGCGTACACCCGCATGAGATGGTTGTCGACGGTCCGGGAGGACAGGTAGAGCTGCTCTGCGATCTCCTTGCTGGACACCCCGACGGCGGCCAACCGGGCGATCTGCCGTTCCCGGCCGGTCAGCTCCGGCTGCCGCACGGTGAGCGGGGGTGTGCGAGCCTCCGGGCAGGCCCCCCGCAGCTCCATCAGCCGCTGACCGGCCCGGGGGGTGTGATTCGAGCGGGCCTCGCGCAGCAGCGAGACCGCTCCCGCGGCCGCCTCGGCCGCGTAGAGGGACATGCCGTGCTTGGCGAACCCGTCCGCCGCCGTCAGCAGACGCTCGCCGTCCCGTTCGAACAGCGCCCCGGCGTACCGCGCGACCAGGGTCGGATACCGTCCCTCGACCCTGGTGGCCAGGATCAGCAGGCGATCCACGGTAGCCTCGTCGATTCTGCCCAGACGGACCAGGTCGTGCATCGCGATGATCTCGTGCGCGAGGAAACCGTCCGCGCGCAGCCGCACGACGAGGGCGTCCGCCAGCGCCAGCGCCTCGTCGAGGCGGCCGGCGCTGGCCGCGACCCAGTAGCGGGCGTGCTCCACCCAGGGGTACAGCACCGTCATGGTCTGGTTCTGGGCGCGGTCGGCCTCGACCATCGCGGCCCTGGCCAGGGCCGCGTCCCCGGTCAGGGCCGCGGCGTGCGCCCGCTCGGCGTGCGCCAGCGCCGTGTAGACCCGACCCCGCTGGAGCGTCACCGCGGCCTGTGCCGCGGCCCGGGCAGCCTGTGGCAACACGCCACGCAACCGGGCGGCCTGGGCATGCACGATCGCCAGGTAGCCGGATCCGAGCCGGAAATCACCCGCGCGGACCATGCCGGAGAACTCCGTGGCGATCATTCTCTCGATCGCGGGAAGATCCCCGGCGAGCACCACCGCCGTGCCCCTCGCCAGCTCCACGGCGACCCGGAGCAGCGGGGTGTCCGTCCGCCACCCGGCGGCGCTGGCTTCAAGATCGTTCAATGCGTGGATGACCTGCACCGCGCTGCCCCGCATCGCCCGCAGATGGGCCATCACGCAGTGGGCCAGCGCCTTGGTGGCGGACGTGCTCGCGGGGTTGTCCAGGACCTGGCTGGCGAGGGTGACGGCGCTGGGGTACTCCCCGTGGTGCAGCCTCGTCGCCGATTCGACGGCGAGCAGGCGGGCCCGGTCGGTGGGATCGGCCAGGTCCCCGGCGGCCTCGGCCAGACGCGAGATCGCCGAGGGGTCCCCGAGCCCCCAGTAGGTGCTGACGGCCCAGGTCGCCAGCCACTGCCCGCGATCGGCCGCGGATGCGATCAGCGGCTCGACCCGGTTGAGGACGTCCAGCGCCTGCTGCGGCTGGTCGACACAGATCAGCGTGGAGGCCAGGGCCGTCGCGGCGGCCAGCCCGCCGTCGAGCGCCATGGCCGCCGTGGCCAACCGGTTGGCCAGGGAGACGTCGTAGCGGGCGAACGCTCGCCGGCAGGCAGAGAGCAACTGCCCCGGATCGGTGGCCGTGTCGCTGTCCAGCCGCCAGACGGCGACCCGCAGCAGATCGTCGCGCCGCCTGGCCCCGGTGGCCTCGACGAGGTCCGCCAGCCGCCCGCGCAGCCGGCGGACCCTGGTGAACGGGCAGCGCTGGCGGACGACCTCGCCGTAGAGGGGCTGCGCCAGCCGCACCTGGGTTCGCCGGCCATCCCGGATGACCCGGATCAGCCGGCGTTCCTCGGCCAGTTCGACCGCTTCGGGGTCGCCTGCGGAGGTGAGCAGCGTTAGCCCGATCGGCTCGCCGAACGCGACGAGTTCCAGCACCGTCCGGACCTCGGGCGTCAGCTGTCCGATCCGGGCATCGATGACCTCGGCCAGGGACGGGGCCAGTTCCAGCTGGCTCGTCCAGCGCCGCACGCCGTACTGCTCGACGATCGTCCCCGCCGAGGTCGCGGCCAGTACCAGCTCCCGCAGCAGCAGCGCGTTGCCCTCGGACAGCTGCCACAGCCGCTCGACGCTGCCAGAGTCCACCGGACCGCCAAGGACCTGGGTCAGCAGCTCGGCGGTCTCCACCTCGGTCAGGGGACCCAGCTCGATGCGGTCGACGAGATCATCCGTCCACAGGGCGCGGATCGAATCGGGAACGCTCTCCCCCGTCCGGACGGCCGCGAGGACGGTCGCGTGCTCCGACCGGGCCAGGTAGTAGACCAGGGCGGCCGACAGCGGATCGAGGAGATGGGCGTTGTCGATGGCGACCACGATCGGCCGCCCGGCGGCCTGCCGGTCGAGGGCGTCCACGGCCCACCGCAGCAGGGCGACCGAGGTACCACTGGCCGGCTGATCGGCGGGCAGCGCCGGGGCGAGTCCGCCGAGCGGGAGCCCGGCGGTCGCGGCGGTCGCGGTCGCGGTCCAGACGGCCAACTGGTCGGCGTTCAGGGCCCGCAGCCCCTCACGCAACAACCGGGTCTTGCCGATCCCCGCGACGCCGCCGAAGACCAGACCCCGGCCGGGGGCCGCGTTGGTGGCTTCGGCCAATCGGGCCAGTTCGACCGAACGGCCGACGAAACTCCAGGGGGGCATACAGGCAGCGTATCCACGTTCGTGGCTACCGCGCGCGGCGGAGTGTGGACATGCCTGAGTACGAGCGTAATCACGAGTTGAGTACGAAGGACTCTATGTCCGTAAGTGGGTAGCCACGTAGCGTTCACGTGCGGTTTGTGGTGGGACACGGAGGTGCTCGATGACGTCGTCGCTGCTGCCCACGTCGTCGCCGGCTCCGGAAGTGGCCGAGTCCACGTCGGCGGGGCGGCATTCGAACCCTGGGCCGGACCCGGCCCCGGCAATCCGGGCTGGGCTTGCCGAACGCCACCGCCGGGAGGCCCTGGCTGTCGTCGCCGGGGTGCCCGGCACCGCCCCGGCGGCGGTCGCCGCCGCCCTCAGCGATGTGCGCGACCTGCGTATTGCGGCATACGCGACCGGGCGGACCTGGACCGTGCTGCGGGCCGGCACGAGGACGCACGCGCTCGCCTGCGTCCCCGGCCAGCGCCGGGCGTGCGCGACCGGGCCCGCCGCCCCCGACGTCCAGTGCACCGGGGGCCGCCAGCCCCGCCGGGTCGTCATCCGACACCCCTCGCCGCTCCTGGCCTCGATCAGCCTGGCCTGCCCGCCCCCGATCGCCAGCGGAGACCAACCCGCGGCCGACCTTTTCCTCGACGCCGTCTCCTCGGCCACGGCCGTGGTCTTCGTGCTGACCTCGGCCCCGCTGGAACCCGGTCACCTCCAGCTGCTGCGGGCCGCGGCCGCGAGGGCGGAGCACGTGGCGTTCGTCGTGACCCCCACCGGCGCCGACGATCCCGCGGCCAGCCCGCCGGAGCACCTGGTCGCGACCACCCGGGCGGTGCTCTCCGAGCACGTTGGGGCCCTGGCCGCGGCCGGGTGGTACACCCCCGGGCAATTCGCCACGCTCGCCACCCAGCTGGCGGCGTGGGGGGCCCCGGCGACGGCTCCTCCGGCGGGCAGACCCGGTCGGCAGAGCGCTCCGACGGTGCCGCCGGGCGACCGGCGCTGGCGTCCGGTCCTCACCCGCGCCGTCGACAGCCGGAGCAACGCGACCACCGCCACGGTCCGCCAGGACTGCGCGACCATCGTGTCGCGGTGCATCCGGGAGTTGGGTGTGGACAGGTCCTGCGCGGAGCTGCCGGATCTGCTCGACGCCGAACTCCACGCGCTGTCGGTGCGGACAACCCGCCGGATCGAGACCGACGTCCTGGACGTGACCCGGGAGGTCTGCGCGGCCCTGCTCGGGGTGCGCCCCAACCAGGAGATCCTGCGCCGGGCCAGGGTGGCCCTCCGGCGGGCCGTGGAGGCCGGCGACCACCCCGTTCCCGCACGGGCGCTGCTGCTGACGACCACGGCCGGGGTCGCGACGGTCTCGGGGCGGGCGGCCGTGCACGCCCTGGAAACCATGGGGCTGCCGACCGGGGGCACGGCGCTCGTGCCGCCCATCGGGGTGGCCGTCAACACCAGCTGCTACCACCTCTGGCAGCGACGCCACGAGCTGCTTGGGGTGTCGCCCTGCCGGGCGTGGCTCCAGCGTGCGCTCACCGTCGTCCAGACCCAGGTCCTGGCGGAGGCGGACCTGCGCTACGCCGCGCTGGTCGCGGGGCTGGAGGCCGTCGCGACGGACGCCGTCGACCATGGGGTCCTGCTCACCTGAGAGCGCCGTCTCGGCGAGGTGGCACGATAGGCGTATGGCCCCAGCTGAGACGGCCGCGAGGGTCGCCCCCGCCGAGCGCACAGAGACGTTGGCCGACCACCGGTCGCTGCCCGATCGTCCCTGGGTGACTGTCGTGTGGAACGATCCGGTCAATCTCATGAGCTATGTGACGTGGGTGTTCCAGAAACTGTTCGGCTTCAGTAGGGACAAGGCGGAGCTGCTGATGCTCGACGTGCACCACAAAGGCCGGGCGATTGTCTCCAGCGGAATGCGTGAGCGGATGGAGCACGACGCGGCCCAGTTGCACGCCTATGGACTGTGGGCGACCGTGGATCGGGCGTGACGATGTTCACCCGAACGAGTGATAGTTGTGTCGCGCGGTTCGGCGAGGCCGAGGCAACCGTGCTGCACGCCGTCCTGGCGGACCTGGTCGCGCTGCTCGCCGAGGACCTCGACCGGACCGATCCGGTGGTTGCCCGGTTGTTCCCCGATACCTACCGCGAAGACCCCGCCGGTTCCGCGGAGTTGCGCCGGTACACGGAGGACGATCTGCGGTCGGCCAAGCTCGAAGCGGCCATGACCCTGCTGGACACCCTGCCGCAGACCGGGGGACAGGTCAGCCTCGGGGAGGAGCAGGCCGCCGCGTGGCTTCGGGCGCTCACCGACGTCCGCCTGACCCTGGGCCTTCGGCTGGACATCACCGACGACACGGACCTCATCGCCGCGATCGATGATGCGGTCCTGAGCGACCCGATGTCGCCGAGAGCCGGGCAGCTATCGGTGTATGCCTATCTGACGTTCCTCCAGGAGTCGTTGATTGCCGCGTTGGCGGGATGAATCCTGTGGGTGATGTCGCATGATGCGACGTGACGCACGCAACTGCGGGTAGGACACGTGGCTGTCACCTTGTCGACATGAGCGATCCGATCGTGCCAGACAGCGCGGATCAGCAGCGTAGGCTGCGCCACGTGACGACGGAAGCGCCGATCGGCATATTCGATTCGGGGGTCGGTGGCCTGACGGTAGCCCGTGCCATCCTGGACCAGTTGCCGCACGAGCAGATCGTGTATCTGGCGGACACCGCGCATGTGCCATATGGACCGAAACCAATCGCCGATGTGCGTCGATACGCCCTAGCCGGCCTGGACCGGCTGGTCGACCAGGGCGTCAAGCTTCTGGTGATTGCCTGCAACTCGGCGGCCGCGGCCTGTCTGCATGATGCTCGGGAACGCTATGACGTGTCCGTGATCGAGGTTATCCGGCCAGCGGTGCGACGGGCGGCCGCGGCGACCCGCAACGGTCGCATCGGCGTGATCGGCACCCCGTTGACCATCAGCAGCAAAGCCTACGTCGACGCGTTCGCCGCGGCACCGCAGGTGCGGTTGACCACGGCCGCCTGCCCGCAGTTCGTCGACTTCGTCGAGCGGGGCATCACGTCCGGCAGGGCGATGCTCGGCCTCGCCAGCGCCTACCTGGAGCCGCTCCAACGGGCCGAGGTCGACACCCTCGTGCTCGGTTGCACCCACTACCCGCTCCTCGCCGGGGTGATCGGCCTGGTCATGGGCGACGGCGTGACCCTGGTGTCCAGCGCGGACGAGACGGCGAAGGAGGTCTACCGCGTTCTCGTCGAGCAGGACCTGCTCCGGCCGGACGAGCCCCCCGCCAACCGGGCCCCGGCGGGACACGACCGACACCAGTACCTCGTCACCGGCGATCCGGTGCCGTTCACCCGCCTGGCGCGACGCTTCGTCGGCCCCGGAGCCGCAGCGGTTGGAGTGATCGACGACACGGGGCAGCCACCGCTCCCGCCGGGACAGGCGAGGGCGAGGTCCGCGCCATGCGACTGACGGTTCTGGGCTGCGCGGGGAGTTTCCCCAGCGCGTACGCGCCCTGCTCGGCATACCTCATCGAGGTCGCCGGTTTCCGGCTGATGCTGGATTTCGGCACCGGGGCGCTGTCGACACTGCAACGCGTCGTCGGGCTGTACTCCATCGACGCGATCCTGCTCTCGCACCTGCACGCCGACCACATCTTCGACGCCTGCTCCTACGTCGTCGCGAGACGCTACGCCCCCGGCGGGTCCAAACGCCGGCTGCCGGTGTACGCGCCGCTCTCGGCTCCCGAACGGCTGGCCGCGGCCTACGGCGGTGCCTCGCACGAGGGAGCCCTGGACGATGTCTACACCTTCCACACGCTCCGCCCGGGGATGTTCTCGATCGGCCCGTTCGCCGTGACCGTCGACCGGGTCAACCATCCGGTGGAGACCTTCGGCGTGCGGATCGAGTGCCAGGGCCACTCCATCGCGTACTCCGCCGACACCGCGCCCTGTGACACCCTGCTGCGCCTGGCCCACGGCGTCGATCTCTTCCTGTGCGAGGCCAGCTATCCCGACGGTGTCGTCAACCCCCCGGGACTGCATCTGACCGGTAGGGAAGCGGGGGAGTACGCCACGAAGGCCGGGGTCGGCCAGTTGCTGCTGACCCATCTCGTGCCGGCCTGGTGCGACGAGGAACAGACGCTGGAGGCGGCTTCGGCGGCGTTTGCCGGCCAGATCATCGTTGTCCGTCCAGAGGATTCCTTCATCCTCTGAGCGGAGTCCGGGGCCCGCGACCCGGGCAACTAAGCTCTCGGCATGACCCGACCGGACGGACGCGCCCCCGACGAACTGCGCCCTGTGGCCCTGACCCGACACTGGAGTGCTCACCCCGAGGGGTCGGTGCTCGTCGAATTCGGCGGCACCAGAGTGCTGTGCACCGCCAGTGTCGTCGAAGGGGTCCCCCGCTGGCGGCGCGGCTCCGGCCTGGGCTGGCTGACCGCGGAGTACGCCATGCTGCCCCGCGCCACCACCACCCGCAGCGACCGGGAGAGCGTCCGAGGCAAAATCGGCGGACGTACCCAGGAGATCTCCCGGTTGATCGGCCGGAGCCTGCGGGCCTGCGTCGACCTGAAAGCCCTGGGCGAGTACTCCATCGTCCTGGACTGCGACGTGCTCCAGGCCGACGGCGGAACCCGCACTGCGGCGATCACCGGAGCGTACGTCGCGCTGTCCGACGCGGTGACCTGGCTGGCCGACCACCGCAGGCTCGCCAAACCCGAGAAGGTGCTGCACCGCTCGGTGTCCGCGGTCAGCGTCGGCGTCGTGGACGGGCGCCCCCTGCTGGACCTCTGCTACGCGGAGGACGCCACCGCCGATGTCGACATGAACGTCGTCTGCACCGACACCGGCGAGTTCGTGGAGGTGCAGGGCACCGGGGAGCACGCGGTCTTCAGCCGCGACCAGTTGCTCGCCCTGCTCGACCTCGCGGGGACCGGCTGCGCGACCCTGGCCGACCGGCAGAAGGCGGCGATCGGCGCATGACCACCCGGGTACTGCTGGCGACCCGCAACAGCAAGAAACTCGCCGAGCTGCGGCGGATCCTGGACGCGGCCAGTGACCTCGGCCAGGTGGAGCTGGTCGGCCTGGCCGAGGTCCCGGCCTTCCCCGAGCTGCCGGAGACCGGGCTGACCTTCGAGGAGAACGCGCTCATCAAGGCCAGGGAGGCCGCCCGGTGCACCGGGCTGGTCGCGGTCGCCGACGACTCGGGGCTCGCGGTCGACGTGCTCGGTGGGATGCCGGGGGTCTTCAGCGCCCGCTGGGCCGGCAAGCACGGCGACGATCTCGCCAATCTTGAGCTGCTGCTGGGCCAGCTCGCCGATGTGCCGGACGCCCACCTGACCGCCGCGTTCGTCTGCGCGGCGGTTGTGGTGCTGCCCGACGGGCGGGAGCGCACCGTGCACGGCAGCATGCCCGGCCGGCTCGTGCGCACCCCGCGGGGCACCCGGGGGTTCGGCTACGACCCCATCTTCGCCGCGCAGGGACACACCAGGACCAACGCCGAGCTGACCGTGCCGGAGAAGGACGCCATCAGCCACCGGGGGCAGGCGTTCCGCGAGCTGGCCAGGACCCTCGCCCAGCTGCTCGGCTGACCCGACGGCCGCGCTCAGCCGCCCGGCAGCGGCTGGGCCGGCCAGTCCAGCAGCCGGGCGCCGAGCACCGCGGCCTCAAGGGTGAACCGCTGGGTCGGTTCGGTCGCGGCATACCCGGTCAGGCGCTCGACGCGGTCGAGACGGTAGCCGACGGC
The DNA here is from genome assembly GCA_013041765.1 of Dactylosporangium sp. Taxonomy (GTDB): domain Bacteria; phylum Actinomycetota; class Actinomycetes; order Mycobacteriales; family Micromonosporaceae; genus JABDRL01. The sequence goes on from JABDRL010000307.1 coordinate 10,963, forward strand.
CCGAACGCTGACCCCCAGCTGCCGGGCGGTGGCCGTGGTGTTGCCCTGATTGCCGAAGAACGCCGACAACGTCGCCAGCAGCGGCTCCGGGCCGCCCCGGGCCGTGGCCAGCGGCCCGAGCACCGTGGTGATCAGATCCGTGATCGCGGCCCGGTCCCGCAGGAGCACGGGGAACACCAGCAGGTCCGCCGCGTGGAGGACCGGCACGCGTAGACCCAGCCGCTCGGCGACGTGCAGGGCGTTGCGCGCCTCCTCGTAGGAGTGCAGCACCCCGCTGGCCCCGCTGTGCTGGCGTCCGACACCGATCCGCCAGGAGCCCTCCGAGCCGAGCACCGAGACCAGCTGGTGGGCCAGTTCCCCCGGTACGCCCCGCAGGGTGTTCGGCGTGACGCAGACCAGCAGTCCGTCGCGGAGCGTCAGCAGCACGTTGCGGGAGCCGAAGCGGCCGACCAGCGCCGTTTCGATCCGCCGGGCGACGGACCCCGCAGTGGCGAATGAGTCCGGCCGCTGCGCGACGGTGACCACATGACCGCCGCCCAGGAGCACCCCGAAGCGTTCCGCCCGCTCGGCCAGGGTGGTCGGGTCGCCCCCGCCGCCCAGGAGGTCGTCGATGAACTGCTGCCGGACCGAGGCCTCCCGGCCGCCGTCGGCGTGCCGGGCTCGCTCGTACCCCTCGATGACCGAGTCGAGCATGCGTCTGGCGGCCACGAGTACCGAGGCCGCCGAGGTGGCCCGCGCCTGGGCCGTCGGCGCGTCGGCGACCTCCGGCAGCCGTGCCCAGCAGCGGTTCAGCTCCCTCAGGTACGCGTCCACGATGGCCCTCGGCCCGATGCGCCGATCCGCGGCCCGCTCGCCTTCGGCCCGCATCAGGACCAGATCGGCTTTCGCGGGGGCCTGGCCGGTCCGCGCGGCGATCGCGAGGAGGTCGGCGTACCGGCCAGGCACCGAGGGCCGTTCGAGGGCTGTTGGGGCCATCCCTACACGCCGACGTCGCGACGGTTGAAGGTCACGAAGGACACCGCGAGCAGCCCGGTGACCAGAGCGACGAGCACCAGCGTGTGGCCGGGATGCAACCCGTGCAGCAGCGGCTGGTTGGCGGTGTAGTAGTGGAACGGCGAGAGCCAGCGCAGCCAGGACAACTCGTCGATCAGGTCCGACAGCACCTTGCACATGTAGGCCGCCACGACCACGGCCCCGGCGGTCCCGAGTACCGTCCCCGGGCGGCCGGTCGCGGCTCCGACCGCGAAGGCCAGCGTGCCGAAGACCAGCGCGACCAGAGCCATCCCGGAGGTCGCCGCGATGATATTGGCGATGCCGATTCCCATGTCCATCGTCACCGCGAAGGACAGGACGGCGATGAGGATGACCGCGGCCCCGGCCAGGATCCCCCCGGCCAGGATGAGGTACCGGCCGGTCAGGAACCGGTTGCGGCTGATCGGATTGGCGAGGTAGAAGTCGAGCTGCCCGCCGTCCTCGGGCCGGGCGATACCCCGGTTGCCGAGCACGATGGCGAAGACGATGAGCAGCAGCGGACCGATCATGCTGTAGATCACGGCGTCGAGGTACCCGGCTCCGGTGGAGAAGCCGGAGGACCAGCCGAAGGCCGTGCGCATGGCCTCCGGCATCGCGTCGAACTTGGCCGCGGCGATCTCGTCGAACCTGCCGTAGAAGGAGGAGTAGATGGTCGCGTAGCACGCCAACCCGAGCAACCAGCCCAGCAGCACCCGGCGCTGGCCCCGCAGGCTCTTGCGGATCAGGCTAGTCATGGCGGGCGTCCTCCTGCTCGTAGTAGTAGCTCAGGAACGTCTCTTCGAGGTCTGGTTCGGCGCTGATGAGGTCGACGACCGTGTGGCGGGCGGCGGCCTTGATCAGCGGGTCGAGACGCCCGTCGACGGTGCAGTGCAGCACCGGACCCTCGATGCGGAGTTTGCTGATGCCATGGAGGCCGGAGAACTCCTCCGCCGGCACCGGCGCATCGAAGTGGACCTGCACGGTGCGGATGGCCCGCTTCCCCAGGGACTCGACGCGTTCAACGGCGACGAGTCGCCCGTTACGGACGATGCCGACCCGGTCGGCGGCCTGCTGCACCTCGGCCAGGACGTGCGAGGACATGAAGATGGTCTGTCCGGCGGCCCGGGTCTCGCGGACCAGATCCTGGAACTCCTGCTGCATGAGCGGGTCGAGGCCACCGGTCGGCTCGTCGAGCACCAGCAGGTCCGGTTCGTGCATGAACGCCTGGACCAGGCCGACCTTCTGCTTGTTGCCCTTGGACAGGGTGCGGATCTTGTGGGTGAGGTCCAGATCGAAGCGGTCGGCCAGCTCCACGATGCGCCGGCGCGGCACCCCGCCCCTGGCACTGCCGAGGAAGGCCAGGAACTGCTCGACCCGGTCGGGACCCTCGAAGCGCAGCTCGCCGGGAAGGTATCCGACGCGCCTGCGGACGGCCATGCCCGACCGTCTCGGATCCGCGCCGAGGAGCCGGACCGTGCCCTTCGTCGGGCGGATGAAGTCCAGCATCAGGCGGATCGCCGTGGTCTTGCCCGCGCCGTTCGGCCCGAGGAACCCGAACACCTCCCCGGTCGGGACCTCCAAGGTCACGCCCTCCAACCCTCGGTGCGGGCCGTAGTACTTGGTCAGACCCTCGGTCTGCACGGCAGGCGTCATGCCGACGACCCCTTTCGCCTCACTCGGCTGGTTGCCTCGTTGAGCATCCTCGCCCGCCCGGTGGGCGGCCAGAGCGGAAGTCGGCAATCTGGGGGCCACAGTCGTTGCGCGCGTCCGGCAACCGGGTGGCATCCCTCGGCAACCGGCCGGTGCCGGTACGGCGGCTGTCCCCAGGGCATCGGCCCATGGGGTGCATCAGCTGGTGGGGCCGGTGAGAGTCGAACTCACACTGGCGCGGACCTAAACCGCGTGCCTCTGCCATTGGGCTACGGCCCCGGGCACCCAGACGATCGCCCGGACGCCGCCCTACGATAGCCGACCTTGGGTCAAGGGGGTTCGCCCATATTGTGGGCTACTCGTCGACCCCGAGATCGCGGCGCAGCTTGGCGACATGGCCAAGCGCTCTGACCCGGTACAGCGCGTGCTCGATACGACCATCGGCGTCGATGACGAACGTCGACCGGAGGATGCCGGTCACCGTCCGGCCGAAGCTCTTCTTCTCCCCGTAGGCGCCGTATGCGGTCAGCACGCTCCGCTCGGTGTCCGAGACCAGGGGAAAGGTCAGACCCCTGGCCTGCCGGAACCGGGCGAGCTTCGCCGGCGGGTCGGGGGAGATGCCGACCACCGTGTATCCCCTGGCGTGCAGGGAATCCAGCGAGTCGCGGAAATCGCAGGCCTGGGCGGTACACCCCGGGGTCATCGCGGCCGGGTACGCGTACAGGATCACGCGCTCGCCCCGGAGGTCGGACAGGGCGAGGGTCGATCCGCTGTCCGTGGGTAGGGCAAAGTCCGGCGCCAGGTCACCGGGCTGAAGGCGGGTCTGCGTCATGGGTGAACCCTAGCTCGCCCGCCTGCCCCGTTATGTAGCTGTTGAGTCGGTTTCGTCGATCAGGACTCGTCGTCGGCGGCGACGGCGGCCATCAGCGAGGCGAGGCTGGCTTCCACCCGCTCGCCGTCAACGAAGACCGACGGCGTGCCCTTGAGCTTGCGCTCCTCGAAGTTTTCGTTGATGTGCTGGGTCCAGGAGGTGTACTTGCCGTCCTTGACGCACTGCTCGAAGTCCTCGCCGAGACCGACGGTCTTGCCCGTCTCGATCAGCTCGGCGTTGTCCGGGCCCTCGGTGTTCTCGGCCGGCTGGTTCACGTACAGCGCGTAGCTGTACTGGTGGAACTTGCCACCGTCAGCGGCGCAGCCAGCGGCGGCCGCCGAGCGGGTGGAGTACTCGTTCTTGGAGTATCCGTCGAGGACCGCGACGGGATAGAACACGATCTTGGCGGTGTCCGTCGCGACCCACTGCGCGAAGGTGTCCCGGGTCTGGGTCTCGAAACTGCGGCAGATCGGGCACTGGTAGTCGGAGTAGATCTCGATGAGCTTCGGCCCGTCGCCTCGCGCGAAGCCCACCCCGTCGGCGTAGGTTCCCGGAGGAATGTTGACGGTGTCATCCTGCTGGGTGCTGCGCACGAGCACCCCCACCGCTCCCGCGACGAGCAGCACCGCGAACACGGCCAGGGCCGCCCACAGCTGGGTGCGCCGACGCTTTTCCTTGGCGAGCTGCTTGCGTACGACCTGTGCCGCCGCCTGCTTCTGGCTATACCGCTTGCTCACTCAATCTCCTCGGGACCTGCCAGACGGGCGTCCAGCGAGTACTTGGTATGCGGGAACATCACCAGGAACGCCGTCAACGAGACCAGCAGGATGTCTCTGGCGATCTCCGTGGCATACCTGGTGTCCGCGGCGTCCACCTGGCCGCCACCTCCGAAGCAGCCACAGTCAATCGTCAGCCCCCGGGCCCACGCCTGGGCGATACCGGTAATGAAAATCAGGTATATGCCTCCGTTGAGGAAGGCAACCAGCCGGGTTGACAATCCGATGATCAGGAGTGCCCCAATCGCGATCTCTATGAATGGCAGCACGGCGCCGACGAAGCGACCGAGTTCGATCGGCATCACCTCGTAGGCATTGACGGAACGTCCTGATTCGGCGAGGTCGCCGACCTTGAGCCAGCCCGCGGTGATGAACACCACGCCCAGGATGACCCGCGCGCCGGTGCCGAGCCACGGCTGCGTGACGGGCCAGTATCGCCGGACGTATCGCCAGAGATGATGGCTCCGATCGGCGGTTTCGGCGGTGGATTCGTCCAGCAGAGGTTCGCCGCTGTTCGTCGAGTCCACAGGTGAAGTCTCCACGGCACCCGAGCGTACGCGTTTCGTCGTGATCGCGGGATCCTGCCTGGACGGCGGGACGATTGGATCTGGACAGCGTCGATCATCCGCAGGTTGACGAGGTGGTGGGGGGTATCGCCGGAACGGGGTCTGGCATGCCCGGGCCTGGGAGTTTCATCGCGGACGCCCGTTACCCGGTGGGCGGCGGTCCGTTGAGGGCTGTGCGAGGGTGGATGGTGACGAGACCCCCGAAACGGTCTAAAAGCCAGATATAGCCTTAAACAATGAGTTAACATTGTAAAGTATGCGCAAGGTGGCACAGCCGGCGTCGCTGAGAAAGGGATCGCTATGCGGACAATGGCTTCACGTGCCGTGCGCGCCACGATCGGTGCCCTCATCGTGATCGTGTCCTACCCCGTGGTGCTCACCAGCGGAGGACTGTGGCTGCTGGCCCAGCACCGCGACGCCGCCGGGGCCTACACGGCGGTGACGCAGCAGGTGCGTACCAACGGCTATGCACTGGTCATCGAGGACGTCGACGCCCTGCTCCGGCAGGACGCGCCGTTCGCCAGGGGCGGGCAGACCGAGCTGAGCCTGTCGGCC
>JABDRL010000323.1 GCA_013041765.1 Dactylosporangium sp.
GGGCGGCTCGGACACGACCGACGACAGCGCAGCTGCGCCGGACCAGATGCCTGAGCCGCCCGCCGTGCCCGGCCAGCCGCAGACCGAGACGGTCAGCTCAGCTAGCCCGCACGCCGACGACCCGACCTCCGGCGACGAGCCGAGCCCGCCGCCGGCCGCCGCCGACGCCCCGCCCGGCGACGAGCCGGAGACCCCAGACGAGGTCGTGGAGGGTGAGGTCGTGGAGGGTGAGGTGATGGAGGGCGAAGCCGGCGAGAAGCCAGCGGCGTCCGCCGAGCCCGCGTCCGCCGCGCAGCCGCCAGCGACGGAGCCGGAGGCGGCGGAGAGCGGCGTCCCGGTCGCCGAGGCCGGGACCCTGCGGACCCAGCTTGACGAGCGCACGGCGGATCTGCTCCGGGTAACGGCCGAATACGCCAACTATCGCAAGCGGGTTGACCGGGATCGGGCGCTCGCTGCGGACCAGGCGACAGGAGCCGTGCTGCTGTCGATCCTGCCGGTGCTCGACGACCTCGACCGGGCCCGGGAACACGGGGATCTGGTCGGCCCGTTCGGTTCGGTCGCGGAGCAGCTGATCACCGCCCTCGGAAAGTACGGTCTGACCGCCTTCGGGGTGAAGGGCGATCCCTTCGACCCGCAGCGGCACGAGGCCGTCGCCCACATGACCTCCTCGGAGGTGACCGAACCGTCCTGCATCGATGTCCTGCGGCGGGGATACATGCTGGGAGAGCGTCTACTGCGTCCGGCGATGGTCGCGGTTGCCGATCCGGACTAATCAGGGACGCGAGGAGGCGGCGCGATGAGTTCCAGGGACTGGGCCGAAAAGGATTTCTACGCTGTCCTTGGGGTCGCCAAGAACGCGTCGACGGATGAGATCAAGAAGGCATACCGCAAGCTGGCCCGGGAATCGCATCCGGACCGGAACCCGGGCGATGCTCAGGCAGAGGAGCGCTTCAAGGCCGCCTCCGAAGCGTATGGCGTGCTGTCGGACGAGCGCCAGCGCGAGGAGTACGACGAGATGCGCTCCCTGCTGGGCTCCGGGGCGTTCCGGCGAACCGCGCGGACCGGTGGTGGGGTGCCGTTCGACTTCTCCGATCTGTTCTCTGGGGCCTCGGCGGCAACCCCCGGCCGGTTCGGCGGGGCCGCCGGCGGCTCGTCCGGCGGCTTCTCCGACCTGTTCTCCTCGCTGTTCACCGGCACGGGCGGCGCCAGCCGGCGTACCGGTGTGCGAGGCCGTGACGTCGAGACCGAGGTGGTGCTCGGGTTCGTCGAAGCGGTGCAGGGCGTGACGCTGCCCCTGACGCTGCGGGCGCCCGGGGCCTGCGAGACCTGCAAGGGCACCGGGGCGAAGGCCGGTACCCAGCCCAGCACCTGCCCGGCGTGCCGGGGGCAGGGCCTGGTGACGTCCAACCAGGGGGCCTTCAGCTTCTCGGAGCCGTGTGTTGACTGCCGGGGCGTCGGGACGATCATCGAGGAGAAGTGTCTCGACTGCCACGGGACGGGCACGGTCACCAAGACGAGGACCCTGAACGTGCGCATCCCCCCGGGCGTGAACGACGGGCAGCGTATCCGCCTTGCCGGTCGCGGCGAGCCCGGAGACCGGGGAGGACCGTCGGGCGACCTGAACGTTCTCATCAAGGTCCGCAAGGACGAGCTGTTCGGTCGCGAAGGACTCGATCTGACCATCACGTTGCCGGTGACCTACCCCGAAGCGGTGTTCGGCGCGGACCTGCGGGTGCCGACGCTGGACAGCGCGGTGACCGTGCGCGTGCCACCGGGAACTCCGAGCGGGCGCACGCTGCGGGTTCGTGGCAGGGGCGTCCGGAGGGTCGATGGACGAACCGGCGATCTTCTTGTGACCATTGAGCTGCATGTTCCGGCCAAGCTATCCTCCGCCGCTCGGAGGACACTGGAGGAGCACGCCGCAGCGGGGCCGCCAGCGCCCAGAACCCGCCTTGACGCGGTCGCTGGGGAGCGGGACGGCTCGGCGGCAGCCGCGAGCACGGCGAAGGGGAGGCGGGACCGAGATGATCGATGATGTCCGGGCCGGTCTGGGACTCGGCACGGAATCCGGCTCTGACGCCAAGGTGTTCATTATCTCGATCGCGGCCAAGCTGGCCGGGATGCATCCGCAGACGCTGCGACAGTACGACAGGCTCGGGCTCGTCAACGCTGGCCGGACCCAGGGGGGCGGGCGGCGCTACAGCGCTCGGGACGTGGCCATGCTGCGCGAGATCCAGCGCCTGAGCCAGGAGGAAGGCGTCAACCTCGCCGGCATCAAGCGGATCATCGGGCTGGAACAGCTGGTCGGAGATCTGCAAGAGCGCCTGGCCGAGACCGAGCGGGAACTTCTGGAAGCCCAGCGCCATCTCGCCGAGCTGGCGGCCTCGGCCTTCCCCCGGCGGGATCTCATGGTTGCGCCGAAGGCGCAGACGGCACTGGTCGTGTGGCGTCCCAACGCCGGCCGGTGACGCCGATCGCCGGCGGGCCGTCCATCGCCGCTCGGCGGCGTTCGGCCTACTTCAGGCGACGGGGATCGCGGACCAGACCGCCCTCGTACCAGTCGGGGTACTGAAAGAGCTGCGGTCGGGCCAGCAGTGCCCTGGTGTTGTGGGCCCAGATCTGGAGGGCCTCATCCCGGTCCTGCGCGGCCTGGTCAATAAGGCGGCGCAGCTTGCGGCGGGGCTGCTCGCGGAAATGGGTGCGGATACCGCCCGCCGCGTAGATGTAGAGGCAGTGCAGGGCGAACCGGCGCGCGGGGCATCTGGGATCCTTGGCCAGATCAAACAGCGTGCCGACAAGCTGGTTCGTCGCGATGAGGAGATCCCAGTCCGGGGGCATGCTCTCCAACGGCACGGACCCTGGGGAGTACGCCCAGGCCCGAACCTCATCCGGCCGTGGATCGACCGGATTGGCGAAGCCCCGAAAACCGTTTCGGTACACGCGTGCCGCCACCCCCGACCTGCCTGAGAAATCGCCGAGATCGGCGACACCGTAGCCTGGCCGACACGCTGAGCGGAAGAGGACCATGGGTCACGGCTTGTCATTTAGCCGGAATCGCAGCGAGTGCGACATCTCGGCGATCCCTTCCAAACAGAAACTTGAGTGAACTAGACTCAACGTTGGAAGCGCTGTTTCTGGGATGCCGGAAGCCCGGCCACCGCACCTGACCGAGGAGCCGATGAACACCGAACGTCTCACCACCAAGAGCAAGGAGACCCTCACGGCTGCCGTCGCCCTGGCGACGTCCCGGGGCCACGCGACCGTCGAGCCGTGGCATCTGCTGCTCACGCTGCTCGATACCGGAGGGTCCACCGCGACGGCCCTGCTCAAGGCCGTCGGGGCCAACCCCGCGGACGTGCGCCGGGCGGCCAACCACGCGATCGACCGCCTGCCCAGCGCCCGTGGTGCGAGCACGGTAGAGCCGGGAGCCGCCCGCGAACTGGTGAATGCGGTGAACGCCGCCGAGCAGATCGCGGGCCCGCTGGGGGACGAGTACGTCTCGACCGAGCACCTGCTCGCCGGGCTGGCCAGGATCGACGGGGAGGTAGGCCGCCGCCTGCACCAGTTCGGGGCGACCGAGAAGACCCTCGTCGCGGCGTTCGACCAAGTTCGGGGCGGCGGGCGGCGGGTGACCAGCGCCGACACCGAGGAGACCTACAAGGCCTTGGAGAAGTACGGCGTCGACCTGACCGAGCGCGCCAGAGCCGGCAAGATGGATCCGGTCATCGGGCGCGACTCGGAGATCCGGCGGGTCGTTCAGGTGCTGTCCCGGCGCACCAAGAACAACCCGGTGCTCATCGGCGAGCCCGGTGTCGGCA
>JABDRL010000205.1 GCA_013041765.1 Dactylosporangium sp.
AGGTGCCACGCAGCGACAACAGTGTGCTGTTCGCACGCAACGACCTAGCCGCCCTACTCGATTCCGACATCACCGCGAAGGGCATTCCCGGCACCCGGTTCCACGGGTACTTCACCGAAAAGGCCGATCCGGACGGCGTCCGCGCCGCAGCGGCCAGGGCCATGTCGCAGATCATGGAAGACCTGCTCGCCGACCGGGTGGACATCCTCGGCCCCGGCAACGGCGTCTTCCAGGTCCGTCCGGTCAAGGGCAAGGCATTCACCGTCACCCTCGACAGCGACCACCTGGTCAGGAACATCGTCGCCCACACCACCCAGACCGACGCCAGCGACTACCGCATCGTGTTCTCCAGCCACATGGACCCCGACCAGATCCCCGAAGCCCTGGCCCACGAACTGCGCGAGGTGCTCGCCCTGCGGTCCGGCTCGTTGCTCTCCGGCCTCTTCGGCCGGTCCAGCACCGACGCCACCTCCGACATGCTGACGGACAGCGATCGACCCCCCACCGGCACCCAATTGTCCGCCCATGACCACGGCAACCTCGGCCACCTCGACGTCCTCGCCCACATCTGGACAAGCCTCACCGCCCAGGGCACCAGCCTGGACCAGGGCTCCTGGCCCCTGACCCGAGTCATCTTCGAAACCGCCACCCTGGCCCGCCGGCTCGGCCTCGACCCCATCAGCAACAACAGCGACCAGCTCCGCGACCAGATCCACACCGAACAGGGCCTGTCCGACGCCGCCTGGAAGCTGCTGGACTTCCTCTACACCACCACCAACGCCACCCCCATCAAGCAGACCATCGTCCAAACCGCCAACAACCTGGCCATACACCCACCGGCCAGCAACGATCCCGCAGCACTGCACCAGGCCTGGGCCGAGGCCGTCATCAAGATCGTAGACACGATCGCCGGGCCAGCCGTCAAGGCCGATCTCGTCACCGGCTTCCTCAACGACATCGACCCCACGCATCTCACTCAGTTCTCCGAGCGCCAGCCGGAGCTGTACGCCCGCCTCACGGAACTGCTGCCCGCCGGCCACCAGCCCGTCGGGCGGGTATCCGCTCCGCAGCTGCACCGGCTGGCTTCCGCCTATCACGACGCCTATCAGTCCAGGACCGGGACGGAGATACGTCTTCGCATCCGACGCCAGCTCGCCGATCTCCTCGACCGGTATCAGGCTCTCCGCAACCTGCCCAACGCCGAGCGGTTGCTGTCCAACGTTCCCGCAGACCTGCGGGCGTTCCTGGACCGGCTGGTGGTGCCGGCGATCACCCCCGAGGATGTCCAGAACGTCCTTGACGCCCAGACGGACATGGCGTATCCGACTTGGGCGGAGAGCCTGCGTCTTCTCGATTTCCAGCGTCACCTCACCGACAAATCCGGGAAGTGCCTGGACCTCAAGATCCTGCGCGACCGTCTTCACCAGCTCGCGGTTGAGGGCGAAGACGCCATCGTGGTGCCCCGGCTGCCCTATGCGGGCGTAATCGGCCAAGCCGACGCGAAGGCCCAAGCCGCGATCACCGCGGCAAATCCGGCCATCGGCGACCTCGTCGCGGGTGGGTTGTATGTCGACCTGCGCGGCATTATCGACTTCGCCGAGTTCAGCCCAGAGAAGACCCCTCCGGTCAATCTTGGGGCAATTGACTCTGGACATGATCTTTCAACACACGACGGCCAATACCGACTGATACTTGAAGATTTCCGTCGAACGATGGGAGTATATACCGAGGAATTCGGCCCGAAGCAGCTGGCGAGAATACTGACGACGTACTCCCTGCAGTACACCGGGGATGGGCGCTCGATGTGCCTGGTGCCGACGGCCCTTGTCGCCGCTTTCACGGCTCTGGACCCTAGCTGGCAGGGACAGCTCGATGCGGCCCGCGCCACCACCACGGGAAACGACGAGGGCACAATTCACATTCTCACGGACCACCCAGAACTCATGCCTGTCAATGGTGTCACCGTGAAATACGGCTCCCCGCTGGACACCTCAACCGGGCGCATGGCATTGGGCGCGACCTCGGCGGAGGAGAAGCACTTCGAGCAGGGGCATCTAGGCAATTGCGGGGTCGTTGCCGCGATCCGGGCGCTGGGACCTGGGTTTCTTGGTCCGCTCGTGGAAAAACAGGGCGACGCATATCTCGTCCGGCTGCACCAGGTCCAGAAAAGGAACGAGACCTGGACACCCACTGGCCACATGATCAATATCACCACCACAGCCGATCTTCCCAGCGTCAAGAAAATGGGAACGACAACGTTCGCCTATGGGACCACAGGCACGTTTGCCTATGGGCCGATCCTGGAAAAGGCGCTCGCCGGCCGTGACCAGGCGTGGAAAGCCCGCCGCCAGGCCCAATGGCAGCGGGAGTGGCTCCATTTTCACGCACACGCAGAGAAACCCGATCGATTCACGGCCGCACCGACCGGCTACCACCGCATGGGCATGGGGAACCGCGACTCCGAAACCGCAGAAGTACTCGCGACCCTGACCGGCCGCCCGGCGACGGTGTCCGCTTTCCAGAATTCTCGGAGCAACGATGAGGCGGTCAAACAGTACCTGAACGATCTCCTGGCCGCCGGCAGCCCGATCATGATCGGCACGCTCAACAGTTCCAACTACGAAAAACCGTGGAACACAAAACTTCCGCATGCTCTCATTCATAAGCACGTATATCACCTCGCAGCCATACGCAAGGGCCTCGTGTACCTCAAGAACCCGTGGGGAAAACGCGACCCCGAGCCGATGGCTGTCCGAGACCTGATGGACATCACAGGCGGCAAGTTCATTCACCTCGTGCTTGACGAGACCATCCAGACCGCGTCACCGGCCATAGTGAAGAAGGCCCCCGACGGGCCGGTCTCCAGCAGCGCCCCGCAGAAGACCACGCCAGCCGGATTGGTTGCCAGCGCCCGGCAGGCGCTGTCCGGCATCCTGCGCAGCGTCCTGCAAGGCCACATCCAGAACATCAAGGTGGTGAATCCGGACCGGCTCACAATCCAACCGCCCACCGGCCAGCCATTCGACATCGTCCTCACCGTGGATGAGCCGAACAGTCGATACGTCGCTTCCGGGCGGAACCTCGACGCCATTGTCAATCAGCTCAACAACGACTACATCATCACCATCTCCGGCCAGATCGATCCCGCTCGGCTGCCGCTGGCTCTCGTCGAGCAACTGCGAAAGATCATGGCACTACGCTCCGGCTCGTCTTCGGAGCACCCCTTCGGCCGCGTCCACCACGGCACGAGGGCCACGACCCAGGTATTGCCGACGACCGTCCCGCTGTCGGCGCCCGACCACGGGAATCTCGGCCGCTTGGACCTGCTCGCACGTCTGTGGGCCGACTGGACTGGCCGCGCAGAAGGCCACCAGAACCCAGCGCTCACGGTTCCCGCTCGACTGACACTCGAAGCCGCGACGCTGGTCCACAGCCTCGGCCTCGAGCACACCGAGCACCAGGCCCAAGCGCGCCGAGACGCCGTGCTTGCCGAAACCGCCCTGTCCAAGGCCGCCTGGGATCTCCTCACGATGCTCGACGGCCGTCCCGGTGCCACCGGGTTCGAACGCCTGGTGGTCCAGAAGGCCCACCAGGTGGCGACCAGTCCGCTGGTCGACAGCGAACCCGTCGTTCTCGACATGCTGTTCGACCAGGCCATCGCGGAAATCGCGGAAACAATCGCCGAGGCCGACTCGCGAGCCGCCTTCGTCAACGAATTCGCCGCCGGCCTGCACCAGGACGCCAGCACCACGCAGCCGACGCTGCAACAGCTGATCGGAATTTCCGACGCCGACATGCGGGTCCTCGCCGAAAATTATCGCAACGCCGACAACAACTGGAACACCGACGATGGGATCAGTCTCGGGATCAAGTCCGATATTCGATTCAAGCTCAGGGACGTGCTCGATCGATACCGAGTCGCACGAGACATTCCAGCGACGAGACACCTCTTCCAGGGGCTTCCCATGGAGGTCCGGGGCTTTCTCGACCAAGTCCTGATCCCGGACATCACCACCAGCGACATTGAACAGCAACAACACATCGCTGTGGGGTTCCAGGGACGGCCTCTCACCTCGGGCATCCTACGGGCCATCGACATCGCCGAGCATCTCACCGACGACGACCAGCCGTTGACCGGCAAGGACAAGACGATCCGCCTGAACGAACTGGCGATCGAAGGCGAGAGCATCGTCACCACTCTGGGGAACCTGGGACAATTCGCCGGAGAGATTATCTTCCTCAGCGAGACGACCCTGGCCACCCTAGCCAGCGTCAACCCCGAGCTGGCACAACACGTGGCCAGAGAGGGAATTTACGTCAACCTGCTCGGGATCCCCGATCTCACGCCGTACGGCGTCCCCGGCATCGAACCGGTCGTCCTCGGGCCGGTTGACCTCTGCTATGACCTGTCAACGCCCGAGGGCAAAAACTCTCTAATCCGGGAAGACCAACGACGATCGACTGGAAAATTGGCCGCCCTTTTCAAGCTCAAGCGGCTGCCAACAACATACGGAATTCACCACGCCGGCAATGGGCGATCAATGGTCCTTGTTCGAAACGAGCTGGCCAAAGCAATCATGGCCATTAACTCCCTCTGGAGGCCCTCAGCTTCTGCGGTCCAGAGAAACGAAACCCGTCCAGAGAACGACGGATCAACCAGCATTTTCGTGGACCGCATCCCCCTTGCCGCCGTCCATAATCATCCCATCACATACGGATATCCCCTCAATACCCCAAAAGGTACATTTCCGCTCTGGGTTGGTACGGCAGCCAGGAATCAGGTGCATCAGGGGAGACTCGGCGACGGTTGGGCCTTGAGCGCGATTCGAGCGATTGCCGGTGTCGTGCCCAATGCCATACATCAGGCACTTTCCAACGACGGTGGCGGAATCTACAGGGGCCACTTCCACAAAACCGCCATGGCCGACCTATTTCGTATAACCGCAACCGGCGGGACCATAGACATCTTCACAACCGCCGCGTTGCCCGTATTTTCAGACAACCTCAAAGCTTTCGCCTACGCCAATCCCCATGAAGCGGCCTGGGGCCCCCTCCTGGAAAAGATGCTGGCAGCATCGTGCCTTGCCTGGAACGACACGCGTCTTGTGGACTGGCAATATTCCTGGACAAAGGCACACCCCACCCGGGGAGAAGACCAAGCCGCCCCCCTCGGGTATCACACATTCGAATACGGGAATGCCATACGCATGGCAGAAATCCTCACCATGGTGACCGGTCTACCGGCACTGATATCATTTTTCCCTCCCTCACCCAAAGAAATAGAGAAAGAACTATGCCAACTCATTGAGATTGGCTGCCCGGTCCTCACCGGCACGAAAGACATCGATCAATACATTGACACCCCGCCAGCCGAGCTTCCGTACGGTCTCAAATACGATCACGCCTACGAAATTGTAGCTGTACGCGATGGCAAGCTCCATATCGATGACCCTCGCCAAATAAATACTATTCCCATTCCCATCGATGAGGTCCAGACGCTCCTCATTCCTGGCATCGTTCATCTCGATCCGGCCGCCCTGTCTAGCCCAGACATCACCGCGAAGGGCATTCCCGGCACCCGGTTCCACGGGGACTTCGCCCCGCAGGCCGATCCGGACGTCGTCCGCACCACAGCGGCCAGGGGCATGTCGCAGGTCATGAGCGACCTGCTCGCCGGCAGGGTTGAGCACATCACCGATCTCGGCAACGGCACCTTCGAAATCACCCCGGTCAGAGGCAAGCCGTTCACCGTCACCCTCGACAGCGCCAGCCTCCGCGGGGACGTCGTCGCCCGCACCGCCCAGACCGACGCCAGCGACTACCGCGTCGTGCTCTCCAGCCACATCGACCCCACCCAGATCCCCGCAGCTCTGGCCCACGAACTACGCGAGATGCTCGCCCTGCGATCCGGCTCAGCGGCCTCCCGACTGCTTGCCAGGCTCCGGGGCAGGTCGGCGGTGGCCGCCGACCTGTTGACGGCCGGCGCCACCATCGAGAGCCTGCCCACCGACGCCCACCTGTCCGGCCACGACCATGGCAACCTCGGCCACCTCGACACCCTCGCCCGCATCTGGCAACGCCTCACCGCCCAGGGCGCCAGCCTGGACCAGGGCTCCTGGCCTCTGATCCGAGTCATCTTCG
Source organism: Dactylosporangium sp. (assembly GCA_013041765.1). Lineage (GTDB taxonomy): Bacteria > Actinomycetota > Actinomycetes > Mycobacteriales > Micromonosporaceae > JABDRL01. The sequence continues at coordinate 6,142 of JABDRL010000205.1, forward strand.
AAACCGCAGCCCTCGCCCACCAGTTGGGCATCGACCACACCGACCCCGCCGCAAACGTCCGCCGCCAGCTCATCCGCAACGAACACGGCCTCTCGGACGCCGCTTGGAACCTACTCACCCTCCTCGACGGCGCCGCCAGCCCCACCCCCATCGAACAGACCATCATCAACACCGCCCACACACTGGCCAGCGCCCCCCCATCCCGCAACCGCCCAGCAGCCCTCCACCAGACCTGGACCGACGCCCTCACCACCATCAGCACCCAACACTCCACCCTGCACTTCCACACCGAGTCCGACTACCACCGCCCCGACCTCAACGACCTCATCATCGGCAGCTGGGAACAAGCCAACTCGCCCGACGCCCAGACCCGCATCCGCCGAGCCTTCGCCGAGGAATTCGAGGGACGCGACTACGGCGACCTAGGCGTAAAGGTGCATATAGTTCAGACCTATGCCAACCGGACAGTTGTCAATCTCGACATCACACACCCAGATCACAACTGGCGTGTCGGCGAGATACGTCTCACGTTCACCCGCCATGACAACGGCGACATCACCCGCGATCCCGGCAACTTCCACATCGACGAGCTCTACCGGGGCCAAGGGTTCTTTAGAGCGTTCAACAACAACCTAGAGAACTGGTGCCTCGAGTCCGGCGTCACCCAGATGAACGTCTATGCGGCACAATCGCGCGGCGGATATGTCTGGGCTCGGTGCGACTACACCTGGAACCCGATCACGGGCGAGGTGGAGTCCCGGACCTGTCTGAATCGTCTGCGGGCCGTACGTGACGAACTGGCTAGCACGATTCACCGAATCAACGAGGTGCTGACCCACCGACGGGCAGATGACCTGCGCACCGTCCTCAGCACGGTCGGGTGCGCGCATCTGAATCCACAGACCGCGATCGCCGCCCTTCATCGGCAGGTCACCGCAGTGGACACGCTGGTGGAACTGGCCCAGGCCACCGGCTTCGGCCACCCGGACTTCCCGACTCCCGACAACATCGGCCAGTGCGGCCGAGAATCCGGTGACCAAGCCCCCACCACCTGGCCGGGTAAGGAGGGCATGGCTGGTGCAGACTGGCACGGTTCCAAGAAGCCCAAGGCGCACCCGCCAGTGCCGCGCCACGACAACAAAGTCTTGTTCGCCCCGGACGACCTCGTCGCCCTGCTGGGATCAGACATCACCGCCGTCCAGACTCCCGGCACTCGTTCAAGCGTCCTGACCGCCGAGGCCAACCCGCAGGGAGTGCTGGACGCGGCCACCAGGGCCATCACCGGCCGGGTCACCCGGACGCTGGGCGGCGAGATCGCCCAGATCACCGCCCTGGGCGGCGACCAGTTCCTGATCACGCCGGTCAAGGGCGAGCCATGCCAGGTCACCATCGCCACCGGCGACCTCACCATCCATGGTGAGCAGGTTGTGGCCCGCACCCAGCGGGCGGGCGCCACGACGGACGGCATCAGCCACTACATCATCGCCCTCTCCGAGCGGCTGGCCATCTCCCAGGTCCCGGCCAAGCTGGCTCACGAGGTCCAGGAACTCACCCGGATCCGCTCGGCCTCGCCGTACCGGCAGGCCGACGTTGCCGCCGATCACGTCCTGACCGCCAGCGCCGAGCTGTCCACGAGGGGCCCGCTGTCCGCCCACGACCACGGTGGGCTGGCCGAACTCTCCCTGCTCGCCGACACGCTCAGCCAGCTGGCCCCTGGCAGCTGGGCCTGGACCCGCGCGGTGTTCGAGGCCGCCGCCACCGCGGCCCACCTCGGCGTCCTCGACAGCGGCGACTCGGCGGCGCAGGATCGACGCGCACGCATCCTCACCGACAGCACCCTTGCTCCCGCCGTCGAGGGTCTGCTGGCCATCCTGGACGGCACCACCGAGAGCCTCACGCCCAGCCAGCGCACCATCATCAGCGTGGCCCACCGGCTGGCCGCCGTGCCACTGTCGGGCAGCCTGGATTCGCTCCTGGTCGCCTGGGACGAGGCCATCGCCACCGGCATCACCGACCCGGCCCTGCGCACCGAACTGCTGGCCGAGCTGCGCGCCGAGCTGGGCGAGCAGCGGCTGGCCGGGCTGGTCGCCCTAGGCGAAACCCTGGTCACCGCCCTGCCCCACCTGCCGCAGCAGGCCGGGCAGACCATCGCCCTCGGTCAGGACGCCATCGCCGCTATCGCGCGCACCGATCCGGCGCTGGCCGACCGGGTGGCCGCCGGGGGCGTCTACGTCAACCTGCTCGGCCTGGTCGATCTCACGGCCTACGGGGTTACCGGCTTCCAGCCGGCCATCCTCGGCCCCGCCGACCCGATCCACGACCTGTCCACAGCCGAGGGCCGCAACCGGCTCATGCTGGAAGACCAGGTGCGGACCATCGGGGTGTACGCCAACGCCTACCCGGATGCGATCAACTGGCTGACGGCCGGCCGCCTGTGCCACGTCGGCGACGGGCGCCGCATGCTGCTGGTGCCGGTCGCCCTGGCCGACGCCGTCGCAGCCTTCGACCCCGGCTGGCGGCTGCCGGCCGTCCCGGCCCGGCTTCAGCAGGACTCGGACCAGGATCTCATCAAGGTCTATGTGGACACCATGCCGCTGGTGCCCACCAGCAACGGGGACGTGGTCTATGGCCATCCCCTCACCGGCAAAGACGCCACCACCCTGCCGCTGAGCAACGGTACCGCCAGCCGGGATCAGGTCACCCAGGGAGACCTGGGCGACTGCTGGGCGCTCACTTCCGTGCAGGAGCTGTTCGTGGCGCTACCGGCGATGATGGACTCCTTCATCGTCGACAACGGGGACGGCACCTACACCGGCCGGTTCCACCAGACGCGGGTCGAGAACTACAACACGGTTGTCCCGACTGGCCCGGTCATCGAGGTCACCGTCACCGGTGCGCTGCCGGTCCTCGCCGACAGCCCCGGCACGCTCGCCTACGCCAGAACCCATGGCGCCGCCCGGGGCCCGATCCTGGAGAAGATACTGGCAGCCCTCGGCTACGGCTGGGGCACCGAGCAGCGGGCCCGCTACCAGAGGGACTGGCTGGGCCAGCGACCCGAGACGCACCGGCTGCCCGCAGGAAACCTGATCGCTGCCCCGCTCGGATACCACGTGCTGGAGGGGATTGATGGCAGTTTCCTTCCCCAGGCCCAGATCCTGACCGCCATCACCGGCCTGCCCGCCGTGTCGGCGTTCCATGAGAGCGCGCCGGAGGCCGCCAAGCACATGCTGACCGAGCTGTTGGACGCCGGCAGCCCGGTCCTGGTCGGCACCATGGCCGAGGGTCAATATGAGGGTGAGTGGCGCACCGAACTCCCCTACGGTCTCGTCCACCGGCACGGCTACGGGCTGGTGGGCATCAGTGACGACATGGTCCAACTGCACAACCCATGGGGCACCCGGCACCCCGAGCCCATCCCCGTCGGCGAATTCCTGGACCTGATGTACTGGAAGTTCGCCCACCTCGATCCGGCGGCACTGGCCGAGTACCTCGCCGCCCATCCGCAGCGGGCACCGAGCGACTACCAGACCGACCTGGGCGACCTCACCGTTGACACCCAGGAAACGGCCACCGAGCGGGCCGAGACCATCGAGCAAGCGATCACCGACGAGTTGACCGGGCGAGACTACGGGGACTTCGGGGTCCAGGTGGCTGGGGTCGACGTCCGGCCGCGAAGCACCGCGGTGAGCCTGGAGGTCGTCGAGCGGGCCACCGGGCGGCGGGACGGTGAGGTCGCCCTGACCGTCCGCCGCGAGGGCGGGCAGCTCACCGTGACCGTCGAGTCCCTGCATCTCGACCGCCAAGCCCGCGACACCGAGTTCTTCCAGCGGTTCTTCGACACCCTGGAGTCCTGGTGCCGTGCCTCCGGCGTTGACCAGCTGCGGGCCACCCCCCGCACTCCGCTGGCCTCAGCCCTGCTGGCGACCGTGGGCCTGGACTGGGAGACCACCCCCGCAGGCATCGGCTACGCCCAGGACTGCCTGGTCAGGCTGTCGGTCGAGTTCGAGCACATGCACCGGGCCGCCGACCTGATCGAGACCGCCCTGGCGGAGGGCGACACCGAGGTGGCCGCCGCCGTCGCGTCCAACCATGGATACACCCACACCGAGGCCGCGCTGGCCGCGCGACACATGCGCCAGCAGGTCGACGCGGCGCGCGAACTCGTCCGCCGGCACCGCGTCTCCAGTCCCGGAGACCCGGCGTACCCCACCCTCACCGAGATCCTGGCCTGTGACGAGAACCTCATCCCGCTGGGGGACGGGGACGGGCTGGGCAAGCGCGCCCTGATCTTCGCCGGGGCCTGGGACGGCATGAAGCAGCCCGAGGCCCGGCCGGTGGCGCCCCGGGTGACGCTCACCGGCGAGCAGGGTGAATCGGCCGTCGTGGTGGGGCAGGACTCGACGCCGGGCGTGGCCAGCCAGACCGGGACGGCCACCACCGAGTACCAGCTGCCCCTTCTCGGCGACCTCATCCCGACCGACCTCGACGACCTGCTCGACCGGGCCGACGACCTCCGCCAGGCGATCGCCGAGGAGCTGACCGGCCGGGACTACGGAGTCCTCGGCGTGGCGGCCAAGGGGATCGATCTTCGTCCAGGAGTCGTCAAGATTGATCTCGACATCGTGCGCCGCGGTGACGGGACGGTCGTCGGCAGCATCGAGCGCACCGTCAGCCGCACCTCCAGCGGCGACCTCGTCCTGGAGGCCGGCTACTTCGAGATCACAAGCGAGGCCGATCGCGGTACGGGCTTCTTCGGGCGGTTCAACGACAATCTGGAGAACTGGTGTGTGGCCTCGGGCGTCACGCGCATCGAGGTCAGTGCCGGATTGACCGACGGCGCGAGGGTCTGGGCGGTCCGTGGCTTCGACTGGGACCTGGACAATCCTCTGGCCGCCTGGGCCGCCGGCCCGGACGACTGCTTCGAGCACCTGGAGGTCGAGCGGGACAACCTGCTGTTCGTCCTCGAAGAGATCCAGGTCGAAGACGGGGCCAGGCTCCAGACGCTGCTGGACGAGTACGGCTACGCCACCGCCGAGGAGGCGGTCGCCGGGCTGCTGTTCCAGATCGACGAGGCCGAGACGCTGCTGGAGCGCTACCGCCTAGCCCAGCAGGGACTCGCCCCCATGCCCGCGCCCATCGAGATCATCACGTGTGGTTTCGACCCGACCCGACCCGAAGTGCGCCACGTCCTCGGCCGGGTGGCCATGTCGGGACGGCACTTCTACGGCTTCAAGACACCCCAGCAGTACCCAGAAGTGCCACGGCTGGCGGAGACCAGCAGTTCGGCGGTTCCGGAGGAGACGACCACCAGCCAGGCGAGCCCGGACGAGACCACCGGCTACATGCAAAAGATGCCGTTCCGTATCCCGATCAGCAGTCTGCTGGTGGAAACCGAGGAACAGGCCAGCGAGCAGATCAGGCAGATCACGCGAGCCGTGGCCGACGCTGTGGACGGCGACGACGGAGTCCTGGGCGCTCAGGTGTCGACCGTCGAGGCCACGCCACACCAGGTGACGGTCGAGATGGACATCGTGCGGGCCAACTCGACCACCAGGGTCGGAACCATGGTGATCGGCCTCTCTCGCAGCCACGGCCAGCTGATCGCCGAGCACATCCGATTCAAAATCAAGGATTCAGCGCTCCGGGGCACGGGATTCGGCGGGAGATTCCACGCGGCCCTGCTGGGCTGGTATCGCGACTCCGGGGTCGCCGAGGTTCGGGTCCTCGCCGGCGACAGCGGCGGCGGATGGTTCTGGGCACGACTCGGCTACGACTGGGACACGCGTCTTGGCCGCGAAAGCGCCATGCTGGTGTTCGACCGGCTCGCGGAGCTCACCACCGAGCTTCAGCAGTCCCTCGACAACCTCAACGACGCCACCGGCAACGAAACCGGCGCCCGTGATCTGGCCAACGACCTGGGATACGACAGCCCGCAGCAGGCGACGAGTGCGCTGGTGGCCCAGATCCAGGCGGCGACGGAGATCCTGCACAGGAAGGCGGCCATCCCGTTCGGCGCCGAGGGCTACCCGACGCCGTTCGAAATCACCCAGCTTCCCGGCAAGCTGGGCAAGCGGGTGCTGCTAGGCATGTCCTTCTCGGGCGTGCTCACGCTGGACGGCTCGGGTGCCGCCACGGGAACGGAGAGCGAGACCGACCAGGACATCACCGCCGTCGAGATCCCGGGAACCCGGGTGCTGCGGACGGCACCGGACCCGCAGGCCGTGCTGGCGGACGCCCGAGACGGCCTCGACGTGCCCTCCGACCAGCTCAGTCGCATCGTCCAGGAGATCAGGCAGCTGAGTGGCAGGCGTTACCGGATCACGACGGTCTGGGGGGACACCTTCGAGATCGCCCTCTCGGTCTCCGACCTCAGCACGGTCACCACCCCACAAGGCGCACCGGTCCTGGCGCACACCGGCGAGGTCGCCACCAAGGCCAAGCAGCCCAAGCACTCCCGCTACGTCATCACCCTGTCCGACAAGCTGGCCGCGGTGGACGAGGTCCTCGCCCACGAGATCACCGAGACGGCGGTCAACCGTCGGCGCCAGGGCAGAACCACCGATCTGCTGACCGGCACCGCCGACATCGTCGCCGAAGGCACCCTGTCCGGCCATGACCTCGGCGGCCTGGCTCAGCTCGCCGTCCAAGCCAGCGTCCTGGGCCAGAACGAGCCCGGCGGATGGGGATGGACCAGCACCCTGTTCACGATCGCGGCCATCGCCCAGCACCTCGGTATCCTCGATGTCTCCGATCCGGCGATCCAGGCCCGGCGCTCCCTGATCACCTCCGACGACATCGTGGTCAGCACCGGTCTGGTCACGACCACCGGGGAAATACTGGCCATCTTGGACAGTCAGGCGCCCGGGCTCACCCCGGCCCAGCTCGCCATCGTCGAGACCGCCCGGTCCCTGGCCATCGGCGACACCGCCGAACACGTCAACGGCCTGCCCGCGGCCTGGATCCAGGGCACCATCGATCTCGTCTCGGAGATCGGGAACTCGACGGTCCAGTACGAGCTGTTCACCGGACTGGTGTGCGAGCTGGGCGCCGACGGTATGCGGCAGCTGGAGCAGCGGGATTCCGATGCCAGGCACGCGCTGCTGGCCACGGTCCGCAGCGACCGGCTCATCACCAGCATGCCCCGGCTGAGTCTGATGGTGGCCGGCCACCGGGTGGTCGCTCCGCACGACCTGCTGTTCGCCGGGCAGGCGTTCCAGCGCCTGACCGACGTTGACGTCCGGCTCAGTCGGCAGATCCAGACTCTGGGCGTCCCCGTCGGCGTCCACGGCATCATCGACATGAGTTCCTACGTCCTCGAGGACGCCGCCCCGGTCCGGCTCGACCCGTTGCCGCTGGGCTTCAACGCCTACCAGCCCAGCCCCTGCGATCGGCAGGCCGTGCTCGACACGAGGCAGGCGCTGCGGGGCTACGCCCAGGCCTACGGGTTCGACGCCCTCGCGGCCTGGCTGGACACCCACGAGCTGCACTACCTGGCCGACGGCCGCACCATGGCCCTGATCCCGACGGTGACCGTCGAGGCCATCCGCGCACTGGTCCACGCGGCTATCCAGCACCAGCCCGACGTATACCTCGACGACGAACCGCAGGTCGAGACCACGCCGCCGCGGTGCATCGTCGACCGGGACGCCCGGACGATCACAATCGACGGGCAGATCATCTTCGCCGATCGGCAGGCGCTGGAGCAGGAGCGGCTCATCGCGTTGCCGACCATCCCGGGCGTGGAGACCCCCATCGTCGTTCACCGCGACCCCCCTGACGTCCCGACCCACGGCCCCGGCGACAGCACGAGCACTCTCTACGCAGCCCAGTCCACCCTGGCCGCCCTGCCGGTCGAGGCCTGGGGCGGCAGAATCACCCACAGTGCGCTGACCTCCGACCGCGACGGGCTGGTCTGCACCATCGAGCTGGTCACCGGCGAGGTCCTCGACCTCCTGGTACGGCTCGACGACCTGGCCGGCCTGCACACCGATCAGGGGGATCCGGTCGGGGTCCGGATGGGCCGCACCCCGGGTGGGCAATGGCTGATCGTCCTTGCCGTCCCCGCTGCCGAGGCAGGGCTGAACGCCCTGCTCGCCCAGGCCGTCTCCGCGGTCCTGCGGCCGGACGGCGACCCGGCGACGGGACTGCTCGACTTCCACTCCGCCCGGATCGGATGGTCGACCGAGGTCAGTTGGGCCTGGCTGAACCACGTGCTGCACGCCGCGGCACTGGCCGAGCACCTGGGCGTCGACCACGTCACGCCGGGTGGGCCCCGGGCACAGAGTATCTCCGTGGCCGGTCGGCGGCTCATCGCCGCGGCCCGCCAGATGGCCGCGTCGATAACCATCCCGGCCGGCGACAGCACAGCCCTGCACGCCGCCTGGGCCCAGTTCGTTCTCGACATTCCCGACGCCCGTACCCGGGCGGTGACCACCGAGCAGTTCTGCCTGCTGCTGTCCCCTGAGCAGCGCTGGGCCCTGGCCGGAGCCCAGCCGACGCTGTTCTCGGCGATGACCCAGGAAGCCGGGCTCGGCCCCGAACTGCTCCTCGGCATCTCGGTCGAGCAGCTGGGGCAACTGCACGACGAGTACCACACCGCCGATATCCACACCGAGGCCGACCGCAGCGTCCGGGTCGGCATCCGCCGGCGACTGGCTGGCGTCAGCACCAGCATCGTCGCCCAGCCCGAGGCGGATGCGCTCCTGAGCGAGTTGCCCCAGCACCTGCGGGCCTTCCTCCGCCAGATGCGGGTCCCCACCGTCACGCCCGAGGACGTCGGCGCCGAGCTCCACCGGGAGATCGAGAGGGACCTGGCCGGTCGCCCGGGCGTGGGGTACGGCAGCGCCGGCCCCGAGACGCAGCGGATGGCCGATCTCATCATGGAGCTGTCCACCACGGGCGGCCAAGTCCTGTCCCCGTCGGAGATCGAGACCAGACTGTACGAGCTGGCCGTCGATGGGGAGAACCTGCTGTCGTTGCTCCCGGTCCGCGGCGACCTCGGCGGCACGATCGTCTCGGCCGGTGACTACTCGGTCTACGTCACGCTCCGCGGCCACTTCGACGTCACGGCCCATCACCCGGAGGGAATACCCTGCGTCGAACTCGGCGACCTCGCCGACGTCCACGACCTGTCGGACGATGCCACCCGCCGCCAGGTCATGCTGGCCGACCAACGCCGGATGCTGGGTGCCCTGGCTGCCTTCCTCGGCCCGCAGCGGCTGGCGACGCTGCTGGCGACGCACATTCCGCAGTACGGCGGCGAGGGTCGCACCATGTACCTGGTGCCCCGGGACCTGGTCGAGGCGATCAGCGCGGCCTACGGCGGACCCCAGCTGCCGGCCGCCCCGAGGTGGACCAGCGGGGAGACCGGCGGCCAAGCCATCGATCTCCACGTCGACCAGCTGGAGCTGGTGATCGGCAAGAACCCCATCCGGTACGCCTCGGCCGGGCACATCCCGCTAGGCGCCGACACGGCGGGGCCCAACGACGTGATGCAGGGCAGCCTGTCCGACTGCGGTCCGCTCATCGTGATGCGATCCATCGCCCGGCACCGGCCGGATCTCATCGCCCAGCTCATCGCCCTCGACCCGACGAACGCGACGTATCCGATCACCGTCACTCTGCACCAGGCCACCCTGCGGCCCGATGGTCGCGGAGCGGTGCCCACCGGCCGGATCGTCAACGTCCATCTCAGCGACCTCCTTCCCTTCTTCGAGGAACTCGACGCCTTCGCCGCCTACGCGTCCGTCAAGGGCGTGTCCTGGGTTGCCTTCGTCGAGAAGGCCCTTGCCGCGCTGCCGGAGGCCAACACCCTCGGCCAGGAGGCCCGCTACCAGCGCCTGCGCCGTAGCGCGGAGTCGGATGTCTTCGCCGTCATCGCCGCCCGCGACGGCTACCACACCCTCCACCCCGGCGACCGCGCCACGATCGCCGCGACCCTGACGGCGCTCACCGGTCTGCCATCCCGGATCTCGCCCCTCGCCGGGGCGCCGAAGCTCGCGCAGCAGTGGACCGCCCTGATGGGCAAGGGAAGCCCCGTCATCGTGAGCACCAAGGGGCCCCAGGATCTGACCGGAGGGCTCCAGCGAGTACTGCCCTCTGGCCTGGTCCACGAACACGCCTACGAGGTCGTCTCCGTCGATACCGAGGGCAACGTGTGGCTGTCCGACCCACGCTTCCGCGAGCGGGCCGAGGCGGACGATCCCTCGGGGCTGATGGGCCCGGTGCCGCTGGACATGCTGACCAGAGTCATCTGGAACACGTTCGTCCACCTGGACGTCAATACCGTCTCCGACCCCTCCGACGATCAGTCGAAGGTGGTGCCCCTCCCGAGGCTGGACGACGGCGGGTCGGTGGGGACAGCGATCACCACCGGCACCGTCCAGGGCACCCGATCGGTCCAGACCGGCACCAGCGCCCGTCCGGGGATGGTGAAGAATGCCGCCGCGCAGGCCATCACCGGGCAGATTCCCCGGGTCCTGGCCAAGAGCATCAGGAAGATCACGTCTTCGGGCGACGGCAGCTACCAGATCGTCCCCGCCACGGGCCGGCCCTTCACCGTGACGATCGCCGCCACTGCGATCAGCGGGCACGGCGACAGCGCGGGCGCCGCGCTGGTTCACCCCACCTCGGATGATCACTACGTCGTCGAGCTCTCCGAGCACCTGCGCGAATCCCAGGTCGCCGCCATACTGGCCAATGCCCTGGAGAAGCTGATCGCGCTCCGGGCGGCCGAGGCCTCGCAGGGCTTGCTTGGCCGCCTACGCCGGCTGCGTGGCTCGTCCCCGCCAGACGACCTGAACCAGCTGGGTCTGCTGGCCGAGCTGGCGGTTCATGCCGACACACTCGGCAGGCTCCCCCCGGACCAGTGGTCCTGGATCCGCACCCTGTTCGAGGCCACCGTCGTCGCCAGGGAGGCCGGCGTCCTGGGCCAGCCTCCGGCCGGGATGGACGTCTTCGACGCTGCGGCCGAAGGGCTGAGCCTGATGCAGCGAGCCGCCATCCGGGCGGCCCTCCGGCTGGCCGAGGACATACGCCAGCACCGCTGGCTTCGGCAGCCGACGTCCTATGGTTTCCACCATGTCCTGTACGGCAGGTGGGCGGAGGCTGTCGAGCAGATCGCCCAGGAGGTCCCAGACCGCACCATCACCGAACGGCTGATCACGGAATTCATCGCCGACCTCGGCCCGCCAGAGACCTATGCCGAGCATCTCGTCACGCTCGATGCCACCCCGAGCCCGGACGGGCGCCTCAGCCCGCAGGACAGGCAACGGCAAATCGATGCCGACCTCCGGACGCTGCTGCGCGAGCTGGGCCGGGAGGGTGGCTTTGACAATCTACTGTGGAGCGACCTAACGCACACGTTGGAGCACTTGCCCGACGGCCTGGTCCCCTGCTATGTCGACAACGGCCGGGCCGTGGGCTTCGTCCATCAGGGCCTGGCGAAGCTGCTGGACGCGGGCTCGGGCGAAGGCCGACACGACATCGCGACCACCCCATCGATTACTATCGATTTTTTTGCCGAAATCATCCGCTTCGGCGGGCGCATTGCCCTGGTCGCTGACTGGGCGGACGTCCCATCGCTGCCGCACACCTCCATGGCGCCGCCGACCGGCCCCATGCTTCCAGGCTGGTCGGCCGGCCCGGGGAACCCGGACCTGACCAGCGTCGAGGGCGGATTCTCCACCGTTGCCGAACATGCCATCGCCGAGCTGCAGGGACTTCCCACCGGCGCCCTCCCCTGCGAGATCCAGAACTACGTGTCCACATGTGCCACGCTGACCATCAGCCTCCCGACCGGCAAGTCGGTCGACCTGACCATCAGCTGGGACGACCTCAGCGAGACCCGCACCCCGACCGGCGAAGCCGCCAGCGTGCGGGTCGTCCAACCAGGTCCCCAGCGCTGGCTGGTCAGCCTGGCCGACGACCTCGACCCCGCGCGAACCACAGACGCCATCGTCCTGGCGATCACCACGATTGCCGACACCCCGGCGCCGCCTGCGCTGCTGGGTCTGTGGACGCACCGGGCACGATCCATGCCCGCCGGCACCATGCCGTGGGTCCACACGATGCTCCAGATCGCCGCCCTGACCCCCGAGCTCGGCTTGGACCTCAACGACAGCGCGGTCGGCGGGTGGCCGCTGACCGACACCGAGCAGTCCATCGTCAGCCTGGCCAGCCAGGTGGCGACCGGTGCCGCGACCGCGGCCGGCGACGCGACCGCCGGACCGGTCGCCTGGGCGCGCGCCATCCTCCAGATCTCCGATACGCGGACCCGGGGTCTGGTCGCCGCCGCTCTCCTCACCGATCTGTCCCCCGAAGGGCTGGCCAGCCTCGCAGCCGGAGGCACCGGCCTGTTCACCAGGCTGGTCGCGGCTCTGCCGGTCGAGCACCATCCGGTCGTACGCACCGATATGGACCGAATCCGCGCGCTGGCGGTCAGCTACCTGACCGCCGACGTGACCACGCCGGAGGGCCGCCGGACCCGAATCGGCATCCGCCAGGAATTGATCGGCGACATCACCCGGTACAGCCAGCTGGTCGCACGCTCCGGAACCGAGGCGGTCCTCGCCACCGTTCCCGACGACCTCACAGCCTTCCTCGGCCAGCTGGCGGTGCCGGAGACCGGGCGACACCTGCTGCCCACGTCGCACAGCCTGGCCGTCAACGGCGAGCACCTGGGCGCCCTCCTGGAGACGTACCCGGCCGACCCGACCGACCAGATCATCGGCCTCACCAGCTCGCCGAACTTCGCCCAGCTGCTCGGCGACAGCGTCGAGACCATCGTCAGTCTGGACGGCTGCCGCTACGAGGTCACTCCGAGCACCGGCAAACCATTCACGGTCGCCCTCACCATGGGCGACCTCAGCGACGGGCACAACGCCGACGGAAATCCGGCGGAAATCCGGATCACCCACTCCCGGACGGGTGGCCTCCACACCATCACCCTGTCCGAGCACCTGCGCGGATCCCAGGTCATCGCCAAGATCACTAGTGTGATCCACACCCTGGTGGACACGAATGCCGAGTCGGCCCAGGAGAAGATGACCAACCTTCTGCTGGACGACCGCACCACGGACGGTGTTCGCAGGCTGTGGGCCGAGCTGGCCGCCCACGCCGCCGCCCTCGGGCAGCTGCCCTCCGAGAGCTGGGCGTGGACCCAGACGGTGTTCGAGGCCGCCATCGTCGCCCGCCTCCTCGCTGTCCACGGCGGTGGAATCGGCATCAACCGCTGCCCTCTTCAGGATCGCGCCACGGTCTCCGCGATCCTGAACCTCTTCGACGGCGATCCCACCGCCCTCACCCCGCTCCAGCGCACGATCGCCCGGCTGGCCCACGCCCAGGCCGTGACGGCAGCCGACCCCACCGCGGGGCCGCTGCCCATCACCTGGGCCGCCGCTGCCCTCCAGATCGCCGGATCCCTGGCCGACCCCACCGAGGCCAGGTCCTTCCTGACCGACTTCTGCGCCAGCCTGACGGCCGCCGGGCTGTCCGATCTGGCCCACCAGCGGCCCGACCTGCTCAGGGCGCTCACCGCCCACCTCCCCGGTGGCCGCCGGGGGCTGGTCGTCACCACCCCCACCGACGAGCTAGCCACCCTCGCCGCCGCCTACCTCCAGGCCGGCACCTCCGGCCCGACCGATCTCGCCATCCGGCGACGTATCCGCCACCAGCTGGCCAACGACCTGGCCCGCTACCAGCAGCACCGCGACCTGCCCGGCGCCGACCGCCTGCTGGGCCACCTCCCAGTCGAGATCCGCGCCTTCCTCGGGCAGTTGGCCATTGTCACGATCACCACCGCCGACATCCTGGCCAGCGCGGGCCACGGATCGTCCAAGGTCTCCCGGCGCGGTACCGCGTGGCAACGATCCCAGGACATCACGCGTTACCTCGTCGATGACCACGGTCAACCGCTGACCGGCCAGAAGCGGGCCGAGCAACTCCACGATCTGATCGCCGCAGGGGAGCACCAACCCGGGGTCCTGCCTCACCTACCGGCACTCGCCGGGCAGGTCATCCATCTCAGCAAGATGGCGATCGAGACCCTGGCAGACCAGGACCTCACGTATCAGCTCACCGATGACCACGGCCAACCGCTGATCAGCTGGAAGCAGGCCACGGAACTGCACAATCTCATGGCCGTGGAGGAGCACCAGCCCACAGTCCTGCCGGATCTGGCAGGAGGCACCGGAGAGGTCGTCCATATCGGCGATCCGGCCATCGAGGCCCCCGCAGGCATCGATCCGAAGCTGCCCAAACGCGTGGCCAAGGAAGGCATCTACGTCAACCTCCACGGCCGGATCGACCTCGAACCGTACGGCATCCACAAGACCGTCCTCGTCGGTCCGGTCCCGGCGGAGACGGATCTCAGCACCGACCTCGGCCACGCCGAGTTCTGCCAGAACGACCAGTGGCTGGCGCTCGACACCCTCGCCGGGGAGTATCTGACCTCGCAGGGACTACCACGGACGCTGAACTACCACCGCCTGGTGTACACCGGCGACGGCCGCGCCATGTGCCTGGTCCCCACCGCCCTGATCACCGCCATCAGCACCGACCACGGACTCGGGCACCGGACCGACCCCACCGGGCCGCTGGTGGAACTCGACCGTCAGCTGGCCGCCAGCGAGCAGGCCAGCGGCAACCCGATCGTTCGGGTGGCCCACCACCCCGCTCTGGTCCCGGATCCCAACAACCGAGAGACCATTTACCAATCCCGCACCGATTTCGACCTCACCAGCTTCGATCCCGACAGCATCACCGCGCACGACGCGTCCAGCCACGACCTCACCGTGCTGCTCCAGGCGATACTCCGCCAGGATCGGGACCTTCTCTCAAAGATCATCATCGCCAACACCGACGGGACCTACACCGTCCGGCTGCACCAGATCCGGCCCGGGGACACTGGTATCGCCACCACCCTGACCGGCCGCGCCATCGAGGTCGTCGTCAGCGCAGACCTGCCGGTCTACGCCGACGCCCCAGACACCCTCGCCTACCTACCACCCGGAACGCAGCCGTCGATCGCCCTGCTGGTCAAGGCCCTCACCGCCGTGCACGGCTCATGGGGAAGGGGCTACGACACGCTTCTTGCCGGTCACGACCTCACCACCTCCGCCGAGCTCCTGGCCACCCTGACGGACATCACCCCGATCAGGGAGGAGGCCGACCCACACCGCTACCTTCAGGCGTTCCGGGCCTGCTTCTCGAAGCTCATGGACATCCTGGTGGAGCCCGATCCGCAGATCGTGCTGGCCGTTCTGGAGCAGGGTGCCGCACTTCCCAGCACACCGCCCCTCGCCTCGGACAGCAAAGCGATCGCCAAGGCGATCACACAGTTATCCCAGAAACGGGCCCAGATCGCGGCGAACCTCAGCCAGCTCCTGGAAACCCAGGGCCCGATCCTGGTGAAGATCCGACCTGATTTCCCCGAAACCAGCGCCTCCATCCCGGACGAGCATCGGCGCCAGTTCACCCAGCACACCCCTATCGATTCCGCCAGGCACTTCCAGCACCAGGAGCGCGTTCCCGCCGATCTCCGCAAGGGCCACCTCTACGAGATCGTCGCCTTCGATCCCGGCACGGGCCTGGTCGCCCTCAACGACCCGGCCACCAACACCCTCCTCGACGCCATCTCCCTGCGCACTCTCCTCGCCATCAGCGAAGACCACCTCATCCACGTCGATCCCTACGGCCTGCTCCGGCACGACCTGACCACCCTGGAAATCCCGGGCACGGCGTTCTCCACCCGGCACGGCACCCCCCAGCCCGAAGCCGTCGGCCAAGCCGCGATCGCCAGCCTGACCGGGTTGGCCTCCGGCGTGCTGGCGAGCCGGATCCACCGCCTGCTGCCGGACGGCACCGGCCAGACGGTCACCGTCCATCCCTCCCAGGGCAAGCCGATCATCATCGATGTCACCACCGGCAGCCTGATCACCACTCCCGCCGCTGACGGCCAGCACGCGGTAGCCACCCTCGCCCGCACCGGTACCGTCGACGGCGCCCCCCGCTTCCAGCTGACCCTCGATGAGTGCCTGCCCCCCGACCAGGTCCCGCTGGCGGTGGCCGACCTCGCCGCCCGGCTCCTGGCAAGCCTCGACCCCAGCGGGCGGGCCATGGACCAGCAGCACCTGCTCGCCGGCCACGCCGAGGTCACGAGCACCGCCCTGTCTCCCACTGACCACGGCGCCCTCGCCCAGCTGGAAACCCTGGCCGCCAACCTCCCAGACGCCGCCACCGACCCCAGCGGCTGGACCCAGGTGCTCCGCACCGCCTCCGTCCTTCTCCACCAGCTCGGCCTCGACCCGGGCAGCCCGGACAGCGCCCTTCGCCGCAACGCCCTGATCACCGAAAACGCCCTGTCCCAGGCCGCCAAGGCACTCCTGAACACCGTCGATGCCAGCAGCTATCGCGGGATACGGCTGGACAACGTCCTGCTGCCGGCCGACCTCTCCGGCCCCGCCACCGACGAGCAGCTGGCCACCATCGAGTGGATCCTGGCGGAGAGGCTGGCCGGGCGAGACTACGGCACGCTGGCCATCCGCCTAGCCGGAATCCGCGCCGACGCCTCGGGCACCGCGGCCGTCTTCGACGTCATCGCCCGAGGCACGCGGCACCGCATGGGCGAAATCCAGCTTCTCGTCAGCCGCGACGGCGGCAGGATCACGGTCAGCAGTGACTTCGTCGGGCAGGCGCCGGACCCGCAGACCGCCGAAGCCGTCCAGTGGTTCCACGACACCCTGGAACGCCTCTGCTATATCTCCAGCGTCCACCAGATCACCCTTGGCGCCGATGGCC
Organism: Dactylosporangium sp.; assembly: GCA_013041765.1. Classification (GTDB taxonomy): domain Bacteria; phylum Actinomycetota; class Actinomycetes; order Mycobacteriales; family Micromonosporaceae; genus JABDRL01. Next base: position 22,939 of record JABDRL010000205.1, read on the forward strand.
AGGCCCGAGCGCCCCAGCTTCGTCCCGCCGCCCCTCGCCGCTTCACCGCCCCCGGTCAGCCTGCCCGCAGCGAGACCGTCACGGGGGTTTCCTGGGTTCCCGGGACCAGGTTCCACGGCACCTTCGCCCCGCACGCCGATCCAGACGCCATCGACCTCATGGCCCACACCACCGTGGAAGTGATCGCCCAGCACGTGTTCTCCGGGGCGCTCGATCAGGTGGTCCGGCTGCCTGACGGCCGGTTCCGGCTCCACCTGGTGACCGGTGACCCGATCACCCTGACCATCGCCACCGGCGACCTCACCGCCCGCGGTGACGGCACCCCCGCCACCACCAGCCAGACCGGAGCATCGAACCACCTCATCACGCTCTCCGACCGCCTCGCGGTCTCGCAGACTCCCGTGGCCCTGGCCTGCGAGCTGCGGAAGATCCTGCGCCAGCACACCGAGCCGGCCGGCCGGCTGCGGAAGCTGTTCACCCGGCCCGGCCCCGACGTGCTGACCTCGAATCCGGCCAGCACCGGCATCGGACGGCTCTCGTCTCGGGACCACGGCCATCTCGACCACTTCGAGTGGCAGGCCCACACCGCAGTGTCGCTGCTGCGAACCGGCTGGGAAAACCTCGGCCAGCGCTCCTGGCAGCTGGTCCAGGCCATTTTCGAATCGGCTGCCCTCGCCCGCTACCTGGGCATCGCCCATGGCAACCGCAACAACCGATCTGCGGAGTCAGCGGCCCAGCAGCGCTGGGCCCAGATCATGTATGAGCGCGACCTGTGCGAGGAGGCGTGGACCCTGCTGGTCGTGCTCGCCGCCGACGGCACCACGGATCCACTCACCGAGACCGTGTTCGTCGCCGCCAAGGCGCTGGCCGCCCAGCCGCCCGCGGCGGGTGACCCGGTCGCCCTGTATGCGGCCTGGGGCCGTGTCGTCCTCCATCTCGCCGAGACCGTATCCGGGACGCGAGGTTTCGGCCCAGAGCTGGTCCTGGCCTTCCTCAACGACCTCGCCCCCGAGCACCGCACCGAGCTCGCCCAACGCTTCGGGCAGCTGTATTCCCAGCTCCGCGACGTGCTTCCGGCCGGCATCGACCCAGCCGACCAACCGGCGGGGTCCGACATCACGGGCCTCGACATCACGGGCACCGCCTTCTCCGGAGCCGAGCTGCTGCTGGCCGACCCCGATCCGGAGGCCGTGCAGGAGGCGGCACACGACAGCCTGCGAGCGGCCGTGGTCTCCTCCCTGCCGCAGCAGGTCACCGACGTCACGGACCTGGGCGACGGCACCTGGCGGGTCGAGCTGTCCACCGGCGGCGACCTCACCATCGGATTCGCCGTCGGTGACCTCAGCGACCTCCACGTCGGCGACCGGACCGGCGACGGCCAGGCCACCGGTACCGGTCGGGTCCTGGCCCGCAGCACGGCCGACCCCGGCGACTCGACGATCAAGCGAATCACCTTCGAGCACCGTCTCAACCCCCGCTTTGTCCGCTCCCTGCTGGCCCACGAGCTAGCCGAGATCATCGCGGTCCACGCCGGGGCGCCCCAGCACGCCCCGGGGTCGACCGCAGATCTCCTCACCGCAGCGCCCACGCCCCCAAGCGACCAGGTCCTGTCCGCCCACAACCACGGGGATCTCGCCGCGCTCTCCGGCCTGGCCCACGTCTGGCAGGTCAATCGGTCGACGCTGGATTGGGCCACCGTGCGGGCCACGTTCGAGGCCGTTGCGCTGGTCGGCCATCTGGGGCTGGATCCCACCAACCCGGGTGCGGCGGCCCGGCGGCAGCAGATCGCTGCCGCGGGACTCCTGTCCCAGAAGGCATGGAACCTGCTGGCCATGCTCGACGCCGTCGTCGGCGGCGAGCCGATCGGCGGCGTCCCGCCCCTCCTGGGCGGTATCACGCCCATCGAGCAGGCGGTGCTCACCGCAGCCCAAGCCCTGGCCACCGAACCGATCGCGGTCGATGACGCCACGGAGCTGCACGTCGCCTGGGCCCGGGCGGTCGTCGAGCTGTGCCGTGTCGCCGACGCCCAGGTGACCACGCCGACCGGCCATGTCCCGGTGCTGCCGGCCGGCCCCGACCCGTCGACCCCGGCGGGACTGGTCGCCGACTTCCTGCACAGCCTGACCCGGGCGGACCGCACGTTCCTGGCCGAGGCACATCCCCAGGTGTTCGCCCAGCTCATGGGATTCGCCCCGGCCTTCCTGAGGATCCCGGGAATCCTCACGGGTGCTGCCCCGGCCTGGTCAGCCGGAACCGGCACCGGCCCGTCGACGATCGCCGAGCTGGTGGTGGCGGCCTGGGACCATGTCGGCGAGCCGGAGGTCCGCACCATCGAGCGGACCATCCACAACCATCTGGCCAGGCAGGACTACGGTCCGCTGACGATCAAGATCGACCCCGTCGAGGTCGACGGTTCCTCGATCGATGCCAGCTTCGCTGTCATCGATCCTGTCTCGGGCCGTTCCGTCGGCATAATCCAGATCAGGTTCTTCGCCGCAGCGGGCAAGCTCACCACAAAGATCCAATATGTCCGCATCATCGCGGAGTACCGGGGCACCGGCCTGTTCAAGGCCTTCCGCGCCCGCCTGCTGGCCTGGTGCGAGGCCTCCCGGGTCGACCGGATCACGCTCCACGCCGCCGCGGAACTCGGCGGCGTCGCCTGGGCACCGTTCTGTGACTGGGACCGGTACCACCCCAAGTCCGAGGTCCAGTGCCAGGAGTGCTTCAAGCGCCTCGGCGATGAGCGCTCCACGTTGGAGCAGGCCATCGCCGAAATCAACGACCTGCTCACCGGCGGCGATCTGGCCGCGGCCCAGCGGATCGCCGCGGGAGTGGGCTACCGGGCGGACTGCGACCCGCAGGAGGCCGCGGCCGACATGCTGCGCCAGATCCAGGAGATCGACACGCTGGTGGCGCGGGCGAGGACTACCGGTTTCGGCCACCCGGACTTCCCAACCCCGGGAGAGATCCGCCAGGTCGGCGCCGGTACCGGCCCCCACGCCCCGGTCACCCCGGCCGGCAGACCGGCCATGTTCGGGACCAGCTGGTTCGGCGCGGTCGAACTCGCACCGGACCGCACAGCCCTAGCCACCTTCGCCGAGACCATGGCCCAGCTGACGCCCGGAAGCTGGGCGTGGACCCGGGCGCTGTTCGAGGCCGCCACCACCGCCGACCGCCTCGGCCTCCTCGACCACACGGATCCGGCTGCCATCGACCGCCGGGAGCGGCTGACCGCCCGCAGTTCGCTGGCGTCCGCCGTCGCGAGCCTGCTGGCCATCCTGGACGGGCAGTCGGCCAGCGAGATCGAGCAGGCCATCGCGGCAGCCGCCCACCAGTGCGTGGCCAACATCCAGGCGGGGACCCCGGACGCCGCCACCCCGCACCTCACCTGGGCCGAGGCGATTCTCACCATCACCCCACCCTGGGTGCGCTCGCTGGTCGTCGCCGAATTCCTGGCCGATCTCAGCCCCGACCAGCGCGCGAATCTGGCCCGCGCCCACCGGGAGCTGTTCACCCGGCTGCTCGGGACCCAGCCCGTCGCCCAGCGGGCCGCCGTCATCGAGCCCATCACCCGGGGCACGCCCGTGCAGGACCTCCAGGGCTTCGTGCAGCTACCTGCCTCACCGCTGGTCGTCACGGCGATCCCGGGCACCCTCGCGGCGGTCGAGGTGGACACGCCCCATCCCCAGGCGATCCTGCGGCAGGCCAACCGGTTCATGCAGGGTTCGATGTCCTACCGGATCCACAGCCCCATCACCGGCGTCACCTGGCGGAACCAGCCACTGACGCCCACGCTGGGCGGGTCCGGCCACTCGACGATCGGCCACTACCAGATCACCCCACCGGGACTGACCCGCAGCTTCGGCGTCGCCATCGTCGTCGAGGACCTGACCACGACCCGCACCGGAGACGGCCAGCCAGCCATCGCCCACGTCACCGAGGTGGCCGACGGCTGCTACGTCATCGCCCTGTCCGATCGGCTTCCCGTCAGCCGGGTCGGCATCGTCCTCACCCGCCAGGTCCGTCTCCTGGCCTCCCTGGCGAGCCAGGGAACGACCGGTGCCGTCGGTGAGGGGGAGTACCACCTCCTCGCCTATCTCCAGTCGCGTCTGGCCTACGGGCGGGGCCTGCCGTTCGAGCTGGAGGTGTACGCCGAGGAGCTCCGGCACCATGGCACGGGCAGCTGGCCCTGGGTGAGAACCGCGTTCGAGCTCGTGGCCGTGGCCACCCACCTCGATCCGGACGGGCCCCTGCCGGGGGACGTCACCAGCCCCCTCGACGGCAAGGGGTCCCGGGATCCGCTGGAGGCGGCGATCGTCCAAGCCGCCCGCCAGCTGTCCGCCAACCCTCCCCAGACCCGCACCCTCGACGCGCTCCACGCGGCGTGGGCCCTCTCGGTGGCCCAGGCGGCGGTCGAACACTGCGATCCCCCAACGGCCCAGCGGCTGATCAGACTCCTCGGCACCGGTCTCGGCCCAACCGCCATCGACCGGCTCGCCATGTGGCACCCGGAGGTCCACGCCCAGCTCATGGCCGCTCACGGCTTGGGACGCGGACTGGTCAGCCTGCCCCGCCGCCCCGATCTGGCCGGCCGGATCTTCCTACTCGACAGTCGATCGATGAGCATCGACCCGACAGCAGTCGACCTCCTCGACCAGCTAGCTGCCATCGACGCGGACCTGACCACCTCGCTGCGACTGACCGGCTGCGCCATCGGCCTCGACGGCATCCCCGATGTGCGGGCATGGGCCAAGCGGGACGTGCCGATACTCGAACTGAAACCCGTCCCCGACTCCCGCAACCTCTCGGCTCTCGAGGACTACCGGCAGCAACTGGTCGAGGACCTCGGCTACGTGTTCCAGCACCACGCGCTCGTTCACGGCGTGCACGCGCTGGGCGAGTGGCTGGACACCCACACACCGTGCTATGTCAATGGCGGGCAGGCCATCGCCTTGATCCCCAAGGCCCTCGACAGCCTGCTGCACCGGGTCCTCGACGACGACCATCAGCACGCCGTGCCCCTGCCCACGATCACCGTCGACCCGGACACCGGCCTTATCCGCCTCGACGGGCAGCCGCTGACCGACAAGAACCCGGGCATCACCGCGGTAGCGATCCCCGGCACCAGCTCGGCAGCTCCCACCGCGCAGGCCGATCCCCAGATGGTGCTGGAGGCCGCCCGGCAGGCCGCCGTCGACCAGATCGCCGGCCTGCCCGGCAGCGGCGTCGACAGCATCAGCCAGCTCGACGGCGACGAGTACCTCATCGCCCCAGCCCAGGGCACGCCACTCATCGCTGTCATCACGACCGGCGACCTGGACGCCCTCCGTACCCTGCGTGGCGAGCGCATCGTCGCCCACACGGTGCCGCTGCGGACCGAGTTCCCCTGGCTGCGGACCGATGGCGACCCCGACCGCTACCAGATCACCCTGTCCGAGTCGCTGGATCCCGCCCAGGTCGCCGCCAAGCTGGCCCACGAAATCCGGGAAGTCCTCGCGTCGCGGACCTCTCCCGGTCCCCGTACCAAGACCCTGACCGCTATCAGCGCCGCCGGCCCCGTGGGGTCGCCGTCGGCCCACGACCTGGGAGGTCTGGCCGAACTCGCCTTCTGGGCCAGCATGGTGCTACGGCACGATCCCGGCAGCTGGCCCTGGGTGCGGGCGCTGTTCGAGGCCGCCGCCACCGCCCACTACCTCGGGCTGCTGGAGGCCGGCGACCCCGCCGTGGCGGCCCGACGCGCCAGTCTGGCCGCCGCCGGTGTCCTGACCTCGGATATCGAGGACCTGTTCAGTCTGCTCGACGGGACCCGCCCGCGCCTGCTGCGGCCGGCGCTGACCGCTATCGCAGCCGCCTACGCCATGGCGGTCGACCCCCCGCCGACGGGCAACCGCACCGCTCCGCACGTCGCCTGGGCCACGGCCGTCACCGAGATCGCCGCCACCATCCGCAGCCCCCTGCTCCGGTTCCAGCTGCTCGCCGGGATCCTCGGTGAACTTCAGCCAGCGGACATGGCCGTCCTGGCCAGCCAGCATCCCCAGACCCACAGCACGCTCCTGACCGGACTGCCGACCTGGGAGCAGGTCATCGGGCTCGACCGGACCACCCTGGAGCGATACCGCACCAGCTATCACCAGGCCGGCAACGACGCCGCGGGCAGGGAGGTCAAGCTGGACCGGCGCCAGGGACTCGCCAGCGTCGCCCGCCGGTTGGCCACGGCCCGCGCCCTGCCCGGGGCCGACCTGGTCTTCCAGCACATGCCCACGGATCTGAAGACGTTCTTGGGCCAGCTCGTGATCCCGGAGATCACGGTCGAAGAGGTCGAGCGGCAGCGCCAGATCGTCGAGCGGTCTCGCGGATCGGTGCGGACGTCCGCATCCCTGCGTGCCATGGACTTCGCACACAACCTGATTCTGCCCGGGGAGATCATCTCCAGCGGCACGATCGACCGCAATCTCAACAAACTGGCCGTCCGGGGCGAGCACCTGGCCTGCCTGCTGCCGCACCTGCCCCATCTGGCCGGGCAGATCATCCATCTCGATCGACAAGCGCTCGACGCCATCGCCGAAGCCGACCCCGACCTCGCCCAGCGGGTGGCCGAGCAGGGCATCTACGTCAACCTGCTGGGCCTGCCGGACCTCACGCCCTTCGTGGCAGGCCTGTTCCCGGTGGTACGGCTCGGCCCAGTGGATCCGACCCGGAACCTGTCGACGCTGGCCGAGCGGCTCAACCTCTACCGTGAGGACCAGCAC
>JABDRL010000416.1 GCA_013041765.1 Dactylosporangium sp.
GGTCCAGGCGGCCCGGACCGTCGCCTTCGCCGCCTCGGGTGTCCTGGTCCTCGGGCTGCTGGCGACCCTGGCGCTGCCGGGGACCAGGCGCGAGGAGTTCGAGCCGGGATCGTGACGGCTCAGGACGCCGGTTGCCTCCAGACGGCGTCGATCGCCGCCAGCAGCGCGGCGTGCTCCGGTTCCCGTCGCACCGCCACCCGGAACCATCCGCTCCCCAGCCCGGGAAAGGTATCCCCACGCCGGACGGCGATCCCCCGCTCGCGCAGCGGACCGGTGAGGTCGCGCCCGCCGGGGACCGCTACCAGCAGGAACGGCCCCCGGGAAGCGGGGACGCAGCGCAGCCCCCGCGCCACCAGCGCCTGCCGCAGGGCCTCCCGCCGGTGGTCCAGCCCGACTGCCCAGACCCGTGCCTGCGCGCCGGCCCGCTCGCTGGTACAGGCGCTGGCCGCGGCCAGCGCGGGGGTGGACACCGACCAGGGCGGTTGCTGGAGGTGCAGCGCGGCGATCATCGGCTCGCCGGCCAGCACGTAGCCGATCCGCAGGCCGGCCAGTCCCCAGGTCTTGGTCAGGCTGCGCACGACGACGAGCCCCGGCACCTCGCCCCGGCCGCCGAGGGAGGCCGGTTCTCCCGGTACCGCGTCCATGAACGCCTCGTCGACGACGAGCACCCGTCCGGGGCGGGCCAGCGCCACCAGGTCCGCTACGGGGTGCAGTACCCCGGTCGGGTTGGTCGGGTTGCCCAGCACGACGAGATCCGCGTCGGCCGGCACGGTCGCCGGATCGAGCCGGAAGCCGTCGCTGGCACCCAGCAGGTGGCGGTGGACGTGGTGCCCCGCGATCCGCAGTGCCCGTTCCGGCTCGGTGAACTGCGGGTGGACCACGACCGCCGGTCCCGGTGGAACCGCCCGGGCGAGCAGGCCGAACGCCTCGGCGGCCCCGGCGGTCAGCAGCACCTCGCCCGGGGGCCTGCCGTGGTGGGCCGCGACGGCCCGGGTCGCCGCGGTCGCGTCGGGGTAGGCCGCCAGCCGGGCGCACCCGGTGGTGACGGCATCGGCCAGCCACGGGGGATGTGGCTCGACGCGGACGTTCACGGCGAGATCGAGCAGTCCTGGGGCCAGCGCCCGGTCCCCGTGGTACTCCAGGTCGGTCCCTTCGGCCGGGTCGCACCCGCCGGGCGGCTCACCCACGAGCGGCGGGGTCTGCGATCGGCTGGTTTCGCGGCACACGTCACCCTATCGCCCCGCGTGCCGGCTCGGTGCGATAGCACGGCGGTCCACGCATCGTCAACGTTTCGTAGCGGTCACGAAGGTGTCCCGTCAGCAACATCCACGAAACATTGGGGCTTCCTCGACGAAACAGCGCCCAGCCAGGCTCTCAGGCGGGCAGCGTGGCCCCGCGCCAGGTTCAGCGACTGCCAAGGGGGTACGCATGCCGGCGGAGTTCAGCGCGGGCGATACCGCGTGGGTAATGATCAGCACGGCGTTGGTGCTCCTGATGGTTCCGGGACTCGCCCTGTTCTACGGCGGGATGCTCCGGGTCAAGAGCGCCCTGAACATGCTCATGATGAGTTTCAGTTGCATCGCGGTCATCACCATTGTCTGGGTGCTGTACGGCTATTCGCTGGCCTTCGGGCCGGATGCCGCGGCCGGGCTGATCGGCACCCTGCGGTACGCCGGCATGGTCGGCATCGACCCGGCCGACCTGACCGGGTCGGTCCCGACGATCGTCTTCTCCGCGTTCCAGCTGATGTTCGCGATCATCACGGCGGCGCTGATCAGTGGCTCGATCGCCGACCGGGCCCGATTCCGGGGCTGGCTGGTGTTCGTGGCCGGCTGGGTGACGCTGGTGTACATCCCGATCGCCCACTGGGTCTTCTCCGCAGACGGCTGGATCGCTACCCACCTGCGCATCCTGGACCTGGCCGGTGGCACGGTCGTTGAGATCAATTCCGGGGCCTCCGGGCTGGCCCTGGCCCTGGCCCTGGGCCCGCGGCTGGGCTTCCGCAGCGAACCGATGCGCCCGCACAACATGCCCCTGGTCATTCTGGGGGCCGGGCTGCTGTGGTTCGGCTGGTTCGGCTTCAATGCCGGCTCGGCCCTGACCGCCGGGGGCGTCGCCGGCATGGCCCTGTTCAACACCCAGGTCGCCGGGGCCGCCGCGGTCACTGGCTGGCTGCTGGTCGAGCGCCACCGCGATGGCAAGGCCACCACCCTCGGCGCGGCCTCCGGCGCCATCGCCGGGCTGGTGGCGATCACCCCGTCCTGCGGCTCGGTCAACCCGCTGGGTGCGCTGGTCATCGGGCTGGCCGCCGGGGTGGGCTGCGCCTACGCCGTCGGTCTGAAGTACCGGTTCGGCTACGACGACTCACTGGACGTCGCCGGTGTGCACGGCGTCGGTGGACTCATCGGCATGCTGCTGATCGGTGTCCTGGCCACCTCCGCGGTCACCGGTGACGCCCGGGGCCTGCTTCTCGGTGGGGGTGCCGGGTTGCTCGGTCGGCAGGCCCTCGCGGCGGTCGCCGTCGGAGCCTGGGCCTTCTGCGTCACCTGGCTGATCGCGAAGGCGGTCGATCGCACGGTCGGCTTCCGGGCCAACCGGGCCGACGAATTGGCCGGGCTCGATCTCGTGGTGCATGGCGAATCCGCCTACGACCTGGGGTCGCACTCGGGCGGCCAGAGCCCCACCCAGGCCCGGACCGCGCCGCCGTCCCCGCCGGGGACGGCCCCGGCCGCCGCAGTATCGACCGACCCGACGACACATTCATGATCGACAACATTCCAACAGATCCACCCATTTATTCACATGATCGCGAAAAAATACAGATCTGGCCATCATCGGCTGGACATGAGAATGTAGCCAGGCCGCACGGCAGGGAGAGACTTCACGCAGACTTCAGGTGAAGGGGTACGCCATGGCCAACCCCCCGTTCCAGATTCCCGTCGCCAGACGGTCACTGTTGCGCGTCGCCACGCTCGGGGCCGGAGCGCTCGCCGTCCCCGCAGCCGTGGCCGGCTGCGAGAAACCGTCGGACGGCGACGGCGACTCGGTGACGTTCGGCTCCAACTATTCCGACGAGGTGCCCAAGCAGGCCATCGCCGAGGTGTTGCAGGAGTCTGAGCTGAACGTCAAGATCAACACAGTCGACCACAACACCTTCCAGGAAAACATCAACCGATATCTTCAGGCCACGCCCGACGACGTGTTCACCTGGTTCGCGGGTTTCCGGATGCAGTTCTTCGCGGCCCAGCACCTGGCGACCGATGTCTCCGACGTCTGGAGCGACATCGGCGGAAGCTTCTCCGACGCGTTCAAGCAGGCCTCGACCGGCCAGGACGGCAAGCAGTACTTCGTGCCGTTCTACCTCTACCCCTGGGCGGTCTTCTACCGGAAGAGTCTCTTCCAGGCCAGGGGCTACGAGATCCCGAAGACCTGGGACGAGTACCAGGCCCTCGCCGCCAGGATGCAGGCCGACGGCCTCGCACCGATCGCCATGGGCAACAAGGACGGCTGGCCGGCCATGGGCACCTTCGACTACCTCAACATGCGCCTGAACGGGTACGAGTTCCACGTCGACCTGCTGGCCGGCCGGGAGCCCTGGGACAGTCCCAAGGTCAAGCAGGTCTTTGGCCTGTGGACCGAACTCCTCCCGTTCACCCAGGCCGGGGCCAACGGCCGCACCTGGCAGGAAGCCGCCCAGAGCCTGGTGGCCAAGGAGGCGGGCATGTACCTGCTCGGCATGTTCGTCGGCCAGCAGTTCCCGGAGGGCGCCGACTACGACGACCTGAGCTACTTCCCGTTCCCGACCATCACCGAGGCCAACGGGCAGGACGCGGTCGAGGCACCGATCGACGGGTTCATGATTTCCAGCAAGGCCAAGAATGTCGACGGCGCCAAGCGCCTGCTGCGCTACCTCGCCACTCCCGAGGCGCAGAACGCGTATCTGGCCAGCGACCCGAACAACATCGCCTGCAACACCGAGGCCAGTACCAGCGGATACAACGCGCTCCAGGGCAAGGCCGTGGAGCTGGTCTCCGGGGCGAAGCACATCTCGCAGTTCCTCGACCGGGACACCCGACCGGACTTCGCGTCCACCGTCATGATTCCGTCGTTGCAGACCTTCCTCAACAACCCGCGGGACATCGACGGGCTGTGCCAGCAGATCGAGGCGCAGAAAAAGAGCATCTTCACCTCGTGACGGGCCGGCCGTGACCACCGTGACCACCGACGCGACGACCGCACGGCGACGACCGCGACGTCGACGCGTCGGGCGGTTCACGCCCGGGGACATCGCCGTGATGGGACTCCTGCTCGGCCTCCCCGTTCTGCTGGACCTCGCCCTGGTCTGGGGGCCGGCCCTCGCCTCGGTCGGATTGTCGTTCACCTCCTGGGACGGCATCGGTGAGATCACTCCCGTCGGGGGCCAGAACTACCACAATGCCGTCACCATCTATCCGCCGTTCTGGCCGGCGGTCCGCCACAACCTGCTGTGGCTGGCGTTTCTCGGCCTGATCGCGACGCCCTTCGGCATGCTGATGGCGGCGCTGCTCGATCGACAGATGCGGTGGACGCGTTTCTACCAGACGGCGCTCTACCTTCCGGTGGTGCTGTCGCTGGCCGTCATCGGTTTCATCGCCCAGCTCATCTATTCCCGGGACTACGGGGTGCTCAACTCGGTGATCGGGCGCACCGACGAGCCGATCGACTGGATCGGCGACCCCGCCATCAATCTGTGGGCGGTGCTCGCGCTCGTCGGCTGGCGGCACGTCGGCTATGTCATGCTGCTGTACCTCGCCGGCCTCAAGGCGGTCGATCCGGGTCTCAAGGAGGCCGCGGCCCTCGACGGAGCCAACGAGCCGCAGACCTTCTTCCGCGTCGTGTTTCCGGTGCTGCGCCCCGTCAACATCATCATCTTCGTCATCACGGTCATCGAGGGACTGCGGGCGTTCGACGTGGTCTACGCCATCAACCGCGGCCGGAACGGCCTCGAACTGCTGTCCGTACTGATCACCGACAACATCATCGGCGAGGCCAGCCGGGTCGGCTTCGGATCGGCGCTGGCGGCGATCCTGCTGGCGATCTCGCTGGGGTTCGTCGTCACCTACCTGGTCCAGGTCCTGCGGGGAGATCGCTCATGACGGCACTCGCGTCCAGGCCCTCCCGGCGGAGGAGACCCGCGCGGATCGTCCTGCACATCTTCCTGTGGGCCATCGCGGTGGGCTGGCTCGTGCCGCTGCTGCTGGCACTCTACGCCGCGCTCCGCCCGTACGCCGAAACCGCGGAGCTGGGGTATTTTTCCTGGCCCCGCGATCTGTCCCTGCACTACTTCAGCGAGGCCTGGCGTCGGGGCGGACTGCCCAAGTACTACCGCAACACCATGGTCATCACCGTGCCGGCGGTGCTGACGACGCTGTTCTTCTCGTCGTTCGTCGCCTTCCTCATCGCCCGACGACGGGTGCCCGGGGGCAAGTTCCTGCTGGTGCTGTTCGCCGCCGGGAACCTGCTACCCCAGCAGGTGCTGGCCACCCCGCTGTACGTGCTGTACAAGGAGATCCCGCTGCCCTGGTGGATGAACTGGCCGTCGGAGAGCCTGTTCGACTCCTACTGGGGGGTCATCGCCATCCACGTGGCGTTCCAGACCGGCTTCTGCGTCTTTGTGCTGGCCAACTACATGAACACGGTCCCGGCCGAGTTGGTCGAGGCCGCCATCGTTGACGGCGCCGGGGTGTGGAAGCAGTACTGGCATGTGATCCTGCCGCTGGTCAGACCGGCCCTGGGGGCGCTGGGCACGCTGGAGTTCGCCTGGATCTACAACGACTTCTTCTGGGCCGTGATCCTGATGTCCACCGGAGACAAGTTCCCGGTGACGACGGCGCTCAACAACCTGCGGGGCGAGTACTTCACCGATTACAACCTGCTGGCGGCCGGCTCGCTGCTGGTGGCGTTCCCGACCGTGCTGGTGTTCTTCATCCTGCAACGCCAGTTCATCGCTGGGCTGACGCTGGGCTCCAGCAAGGGTTGAGCAGCATCGGCTCGATCTCGGCGGCCGCGAGGGGCTTGGCGAAGTAGAAGCCCTGTCCGAGCTGGCAGCCCGCCTCGCGCAGGGCGTCGAGCTGATCGCTGGCCTCGATGCCCTCGGCAAGGGTCGTCAGGCCGAGAGTGCGCCCCAGCTGCACGATGGCGCGGGCCAGGGGGCCGGTGACAATATCGTCAACGAACGACTTGTCGATTTTGATCATATGGATGGGCAGCCGGGCCAGGTAGGCCAGCGAGGAGTAGCCCGTGCCGAAGTCGTCGACGGCCAGCCGCACCCGCAGCCGCTCCAGCTGCCGCAGCCGCTCCAGGATCGCGTCGGTTCCCTGGAGGAACAGTGACTCGGTGATCTCCAGTACGAGGCGTTCCGAGGCCAGCCCGGTCTCCGCCAGGGTCCGCGCCACCAGCTCCGCCAGGTCCGATCGCTGGACCTGGCGCACCGAGAGATTGACGTTGAGCGTCAGCGGCCCGGCGGTCCGCTGGCGGTTCCAGCGGCTGACCTGGAAGCAGGCGTTGGTCAGCGCCCAGACCTCCAGCGGAATGATCAACCGGGTCTCCTCCGCCAGCGGGATGAACTCCCGGGGCGGGATCAGCCCCCGGCGTGGATGCTGCCAGCGCAGCAGTGCCTCGACCCCGACGACCTCGACCGATGCCAGGTCGAAGATCGGTTGGTAGTGCAGGACCAGCTGGTCCCGCTCGATCGCATGGCGCAGGTCGGCTTCCAGGTCGAGCCGGCTCGTGAACGCCGTCCGCAGCTCGGGGTGGAAGATCTCGTACCGTCCCTTGCCATTACGTTTGGCCTGGTACATGGCAAGATCGGCGTTGCCGAGCAGGCTCTGGCCGCACATCGTGCCGCTCACCCCGATGGCGACGCCCACGCTGACGTCAACGAACGCTTCCTTGCCGTCGATGAGGAAGGGCGCGCGGATCGCCTCGATGACCCGCTCGGCGACCCGCGCCGCCGGTCGCTCGTCGGTCAGGTCGACCAGTACGACGGCGAACTCGTCGCCGCCCAGCCGGGCCGCGACATCGCAGTCCCGGATGCACGACCGGACCCGCTCGGCAACACCGATCAGCAGGGCGTCCCCGGCGGCATGCCCCAACGAGTCATTGACAATCTTGAAGCTGTCCAGGTCGACGAAGAGGACAGCCACCTGGGTACCGTCCCTGGCCGCCGCGGCGAGCGCGTGGTCGAGTTTGTCGGTGAACAGGGTCCGGCTGGCCAGCCCCGTCAGTGGATCGTGAAACGCCCGGCGCATCGCCTCGTGGGTCCTGGCGTCGGTGACCGCCAGGCTGACCTGTTCCGAGAAGACCCGAAGGATTTCCTGGTCGCCGGCGTTGTAGGACCGAGAGCGTCGGCGTGAGGTCACTTCCAGGCAGCCGACGACCACCCCGGTCTCGTGCACCGGGGCGGCCATCGCCGCCACGATCCGGTCGGCGTCGTCCGTCGCGATGCCGGCCCGGGTCAGGCCGGAGGGCGACGCCACGACCAGGCCATCGGTCAGCATGGCGCGTCCCGGCACGCTCGCCTCGGTCAGCGGCACCCGCCACAGTCGCCGGGCGACGTCGGTCTCCAGCCCTCGGGTGGACACGAGCAGGAGCATGTCCGCGTCGTCCGGGTCGCACATCCACAGGGCCACCACGTCATCGCCCAGCAGGTGGTGCGCCCCCAGCGTGATCAGATCCAGTACCTCCTGGTGGGGCGCCCTGCGGGTGATCGCCCGCTGGATGTTGGAAATCTGCTCCAGCAGCAGTTGCCGCTGCCGCAGCGACGCCATCAGCCGGCGCTCCGCCGCCAGGGTCCGGATCGTCTCCAGCGTCAGCTCCAGGGCTCTGGCCATCCCCCGCAGGAGTCCCACCTCGTCCGCGGCAAACCCGTCCACGCCGGACCTGGCCACCAGCAGATACCCCTGGTTCCTGCGGTTCATCGGAGCCACGGCGAGGTGGCACAGGCCGGCCCCGGGCACCCGGATGCGGAACCGGTGGTTGAGCACCGCCTCGACGAGCACGGCGGCCGGCACCGCTCCCGCGGCGAAGCCGACGGCGCCGACGACCCCCTCGGGGCCAAGCACCACCGCCACCTCGGCTTCCAGCGCGATGGCCGCCCGTTCTACCGCGACTCGGACGACAGTGGCCTCATCGGAGACGGACGACAAAAAGACCAAAAACTCACCGAGGCGTTGTGTTGACCGCGGGGCCTCAGGTGTTCGCATTGACTCACCCCAGCGCGAGGATAGCCAACGTCAAATTGTGGTACGCGTTGATGCCCTGGGTACGTGCGATCTCTCCCCAGGTATACATGCCGACGATCGGCACGCCGGGCTCCACGATGTTGGCCACCTCGCGACGGGTGCCGTCCTGGCCCAGAATGGCACTGCGGGACACGCAGTCGAAGGCGAGCATTCCCAGCGGGGCGGACCCGCCCAGGGCATCCGCCGCGGCGTCCACGGCGGCGCCCGCCGCGTCCAGCACCGACTGGGTGTCGCCCGCCATCAGCCAGACCAGGCCGCCCTCCGGTATCTCCGCGCTGGAGTACAGCCAGCCCTCCTCGAAGTAGTCGGAGGAGCTGACATCGCGCAGGTCCTCGCCGATCCTGCGGCTGACCCCGATGGGCCTGGTCCGGGCGAACGCCTGGAAGACCACGGGGTCCTCGTACGCCTCTGGCGGAGCGCCCAGCCGGTGCAGATACGTCGAAAGGGCCGGCTGGTCGTTGAGCGTCTTCACCAGGCCGTTGTCGCTGTGGGTCACCACCATGGGCTCGCCGAAGCGCCGCCACCCGTGGCGCAGGCTGATGCCCAGCGGAGCGTCCGACCCGATCGCGGCACCGATGACCGCCTGGGTCATCGATTCCCCGCCATGGATCTGGAAGGTCCGGTCGCCGCCCCTGGTCGGGCTGGCAGAGCCGCCGATCAGCGGGATGCTCGCGCCGACGACACCGTAGACACCGGACAGGATGAGTTCCTGCTCCGAGACGAATCCGTCCGTCAGCAGGAGCAGGGTCCGGTACCGGCGGTTGCGCACCTCGGCGACGCAGTCGGCCACCGCGGCGCCGGCCTCTCTGGCCCGCCCTCCGGACACCAGGTCGGCGGACGTCGCCACCGACAACCCGCCACCACCAAGAGTGACTACCGCGACCCCCTGAGTAGTCAGACCATCCGGCGTGATGACGGAATCCGTCGAACACCCGATCAGTGGGATCGAGCCAGCTTCCGGCGACAATCCGGCGATGACGGCCTGCGGCTCGCAGGTCGCGGCGCAGAACGCGACGATCAGCTTGGGATCCTCGCCACCGAGCGCTTCCCGGAGAGCCTGTCTGGCGGCGCGTTCTGGATCGATGTCCGTCGACCATCCGATGGCCACCCATCGCTGGGCGCCCTCCGAGTTATCGCCGGTCGCAGGGAAGTCGGCTTGTGATGTTCGTACCATCCGCACCGGCACAGTCTTCGGTACCGGCCGGGAACCTTCAAGGGTCCCTTGCAGACTATGATCAGAACAGCCCGGTGACACGACCGTCGATATCCAGGCCGATGCTGTGCGCCGCGGGGTGGCGCCCGAGGCCTGGCATCGTCCTCATGTCACCACATTTCGGATAGATGAAGCCCGCGCCAACGGCCGCCCGAACTTCCTGCACCGGCATCGTCCAGCCGGTCGGTGCGCCGGCCAGCGCGGGATCGGACGAGATCGACAGGTGGGTCTTGGCGATACAGACGGGCAACCCGCCGTATCCGTTGCGCTCGTAGGCATCGAGCTGCCTGGCGGCCGAGGGGCGGTAGGTCACCCCGTCCGCGCCGTAGATCCGCCGGGCCACCATCTCGATCTTCTCGCGCAGGGACGCGGTGCGCTCGTAGAGCGGGCGGAAGGTCGACGGACCCTGGGCGGCCTCCGCGACGCGCTCCGCGAGGTCCGTCGCTCCCCGCCCGCCCTGGGTGAAGTGGTGGCACACGGCGGAGGGCACCCCCATGGCGTCCGCGATCTCGGCGATCGCCCGCCACTCCGACGGGTGGTCGGCCGGAAAGGCGTTGATGGCCACCACCGCTGGAACGCCGTGCAGCTGGATGTTCTCGATCTGCTTGCGCAGGTTGGCCGCTCCGCGGTGCACGTCGTCCGGATTCTCCGCCAGCAGTGCCTCCGGCAGGGGCCGGCCCGCGACAATCGGGTATCGGCCGGAATGCGCCTTGAGCGCCCGCACCGTGGCGACCACGACCGCCGCGTCCGGGCACAGCCCGGACGCCGGACATTTGATGTTGAAGAAACGTTCAGCCCCCATATCAGCACCAAATCCGGCCTCGGTGAGGAGAAAATCACCGGTGCGGATGCCGATCATGTCGGCGAGGATCGAAGAGTTACCGTGGGCGATGTTGCCGAAAGGACCGGTATGCACGAGAACCGGGGTGTTTTCTAGGGTTTGCAGCAGGTTGGGCTTGATGGCGTCCCGCAGGATCGCGGCCATCGCGCCAGCGGTCTGCAGCTGCTCGGCGGTCACGGGTTCGCCGTCCCGGGTGTAGCCGACGACAATACGGTCCAGCCGCTGCCGCATGTCCTCCAGCGAGGCTGCGAGCGCCAGGATCGCCATGACCTCCGACGCCGCGGTGATGTCGAACCCCGTCTGCCGCGGCACCCCGTCCTGGCCACTGCCCAGACCGATCACGATGTTGCGCAGCGCGCGGTCGTTGATGTCCAGCACCCGCCGCCAGGTGATGTTGTGCGGATCGATTCCGAGCGCGTTGCCGTGGTGAAGATGGTTGTCGACGACCGCGCTCAGCAGGTTGTGCGCGGCCGTCACGGCATGGAAATCCCCGGTCAGGTGCAGGTTCAGCAGGTCCATCGGCACGACCTGGCTGTAGCCGCCCCCGGCGGCACCCCCCTTGATCCCGAACGTCGGTCCCATGGACGGCTGCCGGATCGTGATGGTCGCCGACCGCCCGATGTGCCGAAAGGCCTGCCCGAGCCCCACCAGGGTGGTGGTCTTGCCCTCACCCAGCGGCGTCGGCGTGATCGCCGACACCAGAATGTACTTCGCCTTCGGGCGGTCGGTCAGTTCCTCCAGCGCCGCCAACTTGATCTTGGCAACGGACTCTCCGTACAGTTCCAGCAGATGCGGACCGATACCCATCTCGCCGGCGAGGTCCATGAGCGGTTTCAAACCAGCGGCTTGGGCAATGGCCAGGTCCGAGGGGAAATTCATGGTCACTCTCTATCGGGTTGCCGCACGCCTCGGGTAGGTACCGATAGGCCTGTTCGACCGCCCACCTCGTGGTGTACAAGACCACGAACGCGCTGGTCCGGCCACTGCCCTCAGCTAGCGCGTTCCCACGACGATGTGCAGAGCATGGGTCGCGCGTCTTCGCATGATCAGCGACACGCCTGGTCACACCTTTCCGCTTCCGGCCCGCCGCTTCCGGCCCCGGACCTGCCCGGCATCGTGCTGGACGGCATCCTGGGCACCGGCGCGTTCACCGTGGTCTACCGGGGCACGCGCGATGGGCTGCCGTACGCCGTCAAGATCCCCCTTACCGACGATCCGCTGATGGAGGCCGCCTTCCGCAGGGAGGCCGCCCTGCTGGCCGTCCTGGACGACCCGGCGCTGGCCCGGGTCCACGAGGTCGGTCAGGCCGACGGACGTCCGTACCTGGTCATGGACCTGATCGACGGTGTGCCACTGGCGCACGCGCTGCGGGAGACCACCGTCTGCCACCGCCGGCTGGCTTCCTGGATCGCGCAGGTCGCCGGGGCACTCGCCGAGGCCCACCGCGCGGGACTCGTCCACCGGGACATCACCCCGACCAACATCATGATCTGCGAGGACGGGCAGGCGAAACTCATCGACTTCGGGCTGGCCACGGTCTCCGGCGGGGAGTCGGCGGCCGCGACGGTCGGCACGTTCACCTACAGCGCCCCAGAACAGACCGGCATGCTCCGCCGCGTCGTCGACGGCCAAGCGGATCTCTACAGCCTCGGGGTGGTGCTGTTCGAGGGAGCCTGCGGGCGCCCGCCGTTCGCGGCGGCCGAGGTGGGTGAACTCCTGGCGCTGCACCTCACCTGTCCTCCCCCGGACCCGAGGGAATTCAATCCCGAAGTGTCGCCGGCGCTGGCCGCCGTCATCGCCCGGTTGCTGGCCAAGGACCCGGACGACCGGTACCGCACCGCGACCGCGCTGCGCGCCGATCTGGCCCGCCTCGCGGAGGGGACGACCGAGACGTTCGCCCTCGGCACCGCCGAGCCCGGCCTCGGGGCGTTCGACATCGACCTGGTCGGGCGCGCCGACGAGTTGCGGCGCCTGCGGCACCGCTGGAACGCCGCCCGGGAGGGACATGGCGGCGCTGTTCTGATCGAGGGGCCGGCCGGCGTGGGCAAGAGCCGCCTCGCCCGCGAGCTGGCCGGCATCGCGCTGGCCGACGGGTGCCCGGTCTACCACGGCCGGGGCCAGCAGGCGCACCCGGCGCCGTTCGCGCTGCTCCGCGGCGTTCTCGACGATATCGACATTCCCAGTGCCGGCCCGGCGGG
>JABDRL010000419.1 GCA_013041765.1 Dactylosporangium sp.
GTGCGGGGGCGGGCGGGGGAACCGGCCGGTGATCGCAATTGTCGAGTTGGGGCCAGGCGAAAACGGCGAGAGAAATGTGAACCCATTTTCTGGTGGCTTTCGCCGGGGGCTTCGTCGCTGCGGCTGAAACGATTTGATATTGCGAGATCTATGATCGACGTTTGCTCTGCCCAGCAAGGACGGATGGTCGTCCCGTTTGGCGCGCGTGCTAATGCTTGTGCATTGTTCACGCAATCGCGCGATCCTCAGGTCATGCGCTTGATCACTGAAATCCGGGTGCGATGGGTTACTTTCCTGCCGATTAAGTGGCCAGTGTGGTCTTTGCGAAATATCCTATTAGTCAGATTGGTCAAACTGTGGCGATTTGGCGACGACCATTCTGCAATTTCATGGCAGAATTCAGGCTCATGGGGCGACCTGGAGCTGTCCGAACGGTGGAACGTTCCGGTGGCCTGAATGGGTGAGGCGAGGCTGCGGAGAGTGATTGCATCGTTTGAATTGGCTGTGCATTGCTGGTGTGTTTCGATTAAGTGGTTATTAAGACATCGTTAAGCATCAGCCTGGAGTGATGAGCTGGGGCGGCTGGTTCCTGATCGCCAACTGTTGTATCTGTGGATGACTTCTTTGTGTTTGCTGACCGTAGTCAGGGATCGATTGAGTAGCAGTCGGAGCTGGGCTCGTCAATGCCGATGCACATATCAATCAATCTGTAGAACAACTTGGCTGGGATTGCTAACGTCCCAAGCGGTTCCGGTCCGGCCAGCGCTGTCCGTTCTGGAAGTCACAAGTTCTGACGAAGGCCTTCACCTCGATGTCTCCTCAACGGAGGTCATTTCATGCTTTCTGCGGGACGAGTGCGTCGTCACCTGGCGCGCACCGCCATCCTTTCGATGACCGGCACCCTCGTGGTCGTCGGCCTCGCCCACCCGGCCACGGCCGAGTCCGCACAACAGGCCGGGACCGGGGCGCTCCCCACGGCCCCGGGTCTCGCCCCGGTCGCCGCGCCGGCGGCTACCGCCCCGTCGGCGCTGCCCACCCGGTCCGGGGCCGTCAAGCTCACCGCTGACGGCCTGCCGAAGACCAGCGCGGCCGCCGGTCCCTCGCTGGCGACGACGCCCGATGGGGCCGCCGCCGTCGCGGGCGCGGCCACGGACAAGGTCTCGCTGCGGGCACTGGTCGTTGCCGTTGACGGCGATGACTTCGGGTTGCCGACCTGGCAGGCGACCCTCGACCGGGTCGGCGCCGCCTACGACGTGCTGCACAGCAGCACGACCGCGCTGACCTCCACCACGCTGGTCAACGCCGACGGGACCGGCAAGTACAACGCGATCCTGCTGACCAACAATATGCAGCTGTACGAAAGTGGCGGCAGCTACGTCAGCGGATTCACGACGGCAGAGTGGAACCTGCTGTGGGACTACGAGCGCACCTACGGGGTACGCCAGGCAACCCTGTACTCCAGCTACGGCACCTGGCCTGAGGACTACTGCACCCGGCTGGTCAGCGAGGAGAGCGTCGGGGACACCGCCCTCAACGTCACCATGACGACCGAGGGCGCGCAGATCTTCGACTACCTCAACAGCACCGCGCAGATCCCCGTGACCCAGTCCTACGTCTACCGCACGTCGATCGCCCTGGGCTGTAGCGCGGACATCGTGCTGACCGACGGGACCAACGCCCTGGCCGTGCGTAGCACCTCGACCGACGGCCGGGAGCGGCTCGCCCTGTCCTTCTCGGTCAACCAGTACCTGACCCATGCCAACCTGCTGGTCTACGGCCTGTTCCGGTGGGCGGCCAAGGGCATGTTCCTCGGCGAGCAGCGCCACCACCTCAACGTGGACGTCGACGACTGGTTCAACACCTACGACCGGCGCAACGCCGACGGCACGATGGCCTACGGCAACGTCCTGACCTCTGCGGAAGCGGCCAACCTCGTGGCCAAGCAGACGGCTCTGCGGTCGACCTATCCACTGGCCAGCACCTTCGCGTTCAACCTCGCCTACAACGGTGGCGATGTGGACGGGGTGACCACCGGGCCGTGCGAGGCCGACGGGACCTCCGTCACCTTCACGGCGACGACGGTCTGCCTCAAGGACCAGCTCCGGTTCATCAACCACACCTACAGCCACCCTGAACTCAACACGACCAGCTACGCGATGACCTACGCCGAGATCAACAACAGCCGGACGGTGGCGACGGCGCTCGGGCTGCCAGAGGCCGCCAACGTGCTCAAGACCCCCGAGTACTCCGGCCTGGGCGTCTACAACCCGGACCCCAACGACGACATCAACCCGCCGACGGACTACGGGCTGGCGTCGTCCAACGTCAACCTGCTTCAGGCGTCCAAGGACCTGAACATCACGTACCTGCACGGCAACATGTCGTTCACCAGCCACCAGCCGTCGTACTTCAACGGGTCCATCGTGCATCCGCTGGAGGCGACCATCTCGGTCGTGCCGGACTGGCCGACGAACGTCGCCTACCACACGTCCACGCCGGATGAGCAGACCTCGTTCTACAACTCCTACTACGGACCGACGGGCCTGTTCCCGTTCTGGCCGGCGGACCTGACCTACGCGGAGCTGATGGACTACGAGACCACGGTCGCGCTCAACCAGGTCGCGAGCGGCTCCATGTACGCCCACACGTTCCACATCGCCAACGTTCACGACTACGGCTCGGGCGAGACCCTGCTGACCGACTGGCTGAACCAGGTCATGACCAAGTACACCTCGCTGTACTCGGTGCCCCTGCTCGGCTCGGACTGGTCCACCCTCGGGGCGTACACCACCGCCCGGAACGCGCATGCCGAGCAGGTCACCGG
This sequence comes from Dactylosporangium sp., assembly GCA_013041765.1. Lineage (GTDB taxonomy): Bacteria > Actinomycetota > Actinomycetes > Mycobacteriales > Micromonosporaceae > JABDRL01. The sequence goes on from JABDRL010000419.1 coordinate 2,825, forward strand.
CGTCGGGGCGGTCTACGACCGGGTCGACGGCACCGTGACGTTCACCCCGACCGTCACCGGCACGCTCCAGACCACCGGCCTGACGGCGACCGGGTCCACCCTGTACGGCAATGACAGCCAGACGAACCTCGCGCTGACCGCGGGGACCCCCGTCACCGTCACCGCGGCGCCTCGGCTGTAGAGGCGTCGGACCGTGAAGATCGCGCTCGTCTCGGAAGGCACCTATCCGTATGCGATGGGGGGTGTCAGCGTGTGGTGTGAGCAGCTGATACGAGGCATGCCCGACCACCGTTGGGACATGGTGGCGCTGACCGTCGACGGCGCGGAGCGGCCGGTCTTCGACCTGCCGGACAACCTTGATCATGTTCGTTCCATTCCGCTGTGGGGGTCGCGGCCGTC
>JABDRL010000420.1 GCA_013041765.1 Dactylosporangium sp.
TCGTGCCGTCGGACATGACCGCGAAATGGGTCAGACCCAGGTCGATGCCGATCTCCGAGTCGACCGGCGACAGCGTCTCGCCGGCGACTGTCCGCACGACGAACGACGCGAAGTACCGCCCGGCTGCTCACCGGGCCGCTGCATGCCCACTACATGCTGATCTTGAAGGAGGATCAGCCACTGGCCCGGCAGGCCGCCCAGGCGCTGCTGTCGGGGACCGACACCGAGTTCGCCGACCGCATGCACACCGCCGACGATCGGGGCCATGGCCGCACCGAGCGTCGAACCCTACGGGTGGCGGCCTGCGACGACACCTTGTTCCCCGGCGCCCGGCAGGTCTTCCGGTCAACATCTATGCCAGAGGTCACTGGACCGTGAAAAACCGTCTGCACTGGACCAGAGACACCACATTCCACGAGGACAAATCGCAGCTGCGGACCGGTGCAGCTCCTCGGAACATGGCCGCCTTCCGGAACCTGACGCTCAACACGTTCCGTCTCGCCGGACGCGCCAGCATCGCCCACGCCCGCCGCGACCTCCACGACCGCACCGACGTCTTCGCCGTCCACGGCATCTAGCAAACCATGATCAAACCGGACAATGAAGAACAACGCCGGGGCCGTGCCTGGTTCGGGGCTGATTACCGAGGTTTTGCGAAATCCTGGGTCCAGTACAGCCGACCGGCCGCATTGGCCGCCACGCCGACACCGATTTCCGTGTACGTACAGTTGACAATATTGGCGCGATGTCCTGAGCTGTTCATCCAGCTGCTCATGACGGTGGTCGCTTCCTTCTGCCCCATGGCGATGTTCTCCGCAGCGGCCGACCAGGTGTAGCCGGCAGCCGTGATACGAGCGCTGAAACTGACGCCCTCCAAGGTCTCGTGCGAGAAGTAGTCCCTCGTCGCCATGTCGGTGGAGTGGTCCCGGGCCGCCTGGGCCAGCGCGACGTCGGCGGCCAGCGCGGAGCATCCCGCTGTCCGGCGCTCCGCGTTGACCAGGGTGATGACCTCGGCCTCAAGGGCCGCGATGCTGGCCGGTGCGCTCGGGGTCGCTGACGTCGGCGCGCTGGTCGGGCTGGCCGTGCCGGTCGGATTGGCCGTCGCCGTTCCGGAACTGGACCCGTGCGGGCGTCGGACGGCATGACGACCCGGGTGCCGGAACGGATTGGTCGCGGCCGAAGCGCTTGGCTCCGAGCTGAAGCCGAAAACCGTTCCGAAACCGACCAGGGTGCCGGCGACAACGGCCAGCATGGCGACCATTGTGACCAGTTTTTTCGAATAACGGCGAGTTGGCGATGCGTCACTCTCAGCGCGAGGTTCGTTGGATACTTCAGGCACCCTCAAACACCTCCAGATCGACGATTGTCGGTCAGCATAAAGACACCCGATGACCGATTTCGCGCTGGAAGCGACGAGCTAAAGAAGTCTTAACGGAAAATTGCATAGCACCCAGAAGTCACACCGGGGCAGACGACGACACGATACGCACATGCCGACGTCGCCGCAGGCGCACGGCCGCGATCGCCGCGGTGGCGACAAACAGGATGGCGGCGCACACCAGTGCATGCGTCACGCCCCGGCGCAGGTAGCCGATATCCGTCAGATCCACCGCATAGGTGGCGATCTCCCGGGCCGACCAGAACGGCATGACCCTGCCCGAAATCTTGGCAGGATCAGTCAGGAACTGCGCGCTGGTCACCGCGAGCAGCAGCAGGACCCCCTCCATGTCGCGGGCCAGCGCCGAGCCCAGCAGCATGCCCAGGGGCGCCGCCACCAGCACGGTCAGCGCCAGGGCCAGGGCCAGGGCCGGCATCCGCTGGACGTCCTGGTCGGCCAGGACAACGGCCAGGTACGGAACGGCGATGGCCAGTCCGACCGCGATCAGCGCGATGAGCCGGCCGACGTACAGGTCGATGGTGCGGTATCCGCCCAGCCGCAGCCGGGGTTCCAGGGACCTGGCGGCACTCGTCGCGAACAGGCCGGCCGCGCTGCTGGTGAACCCGAGGCCGAGCAGCAGGAACTTCACGGCCTGGCCGGTGTGGTCATCGCGCCGGGCCAGGTAGAACACCAGCGGCAGCAGGAAGAGCAGGCCGACCACGGTGCGTCGACGGATCAGGTCGCGCAGGGTCATCTCCGCCATGGTCCATGTTCTGATCATGCTTCCGCCTCGCTCACTCGGGGCGTCAGGTCCAGCACGGTGTCCACCCGGTCGAGGTTCTCCAGCAGGTGGGTGACCACCACGACCGCCTTGCCCCGATCCCGCCACTGCCAGACCTGGTCCCAGAAGTCGAGGTACGTGCCCTGGTCGAAGCCCTGATACGGCTCGTCCAGCAGTAGGATCTCGGGATCGCCCAGCGCGGCCAGCACCAGGTTGAGTTTCTGGCGGGTCCCGCCGGACAGGTGCCGTGCCTGGTCATCCGAGTCGGCGTTCCACTGGAGGGTCGCGGCCAGGTCTCGGCCGGTGCGCCTGGCCTCGGCGCGCGGTGTCCCTCGTCCCGCCCCCAGCAGCGCGAAGTGTTCGGCGGGCCGCAGGTAATCCAGCGTCCCGCCGTCCTGCGGGCAGAACCCGACGGCGCCGTGGAGTGTCACCTGCCCGGCGTCCGGTGTGAGAAACCCAGCGCAGATAGCCAGGAAGGTTGATTTTCCGGTGCCGTTGGCACCGACCACCGCCGCTGTCTGACCGGCCCGGACGACGAGGTCCACGTCTCTGATCACCCATCGGCGGCGGTACCGCTTGCCGATGCCCCGCGCGGCCAGACGCACCTCGCCGATCCGGGGTCTGGCCCTGGCCACGTGCGCCATCAGGCTGCTGGCGACCTGGGCCGCGTACGCCTCGGGAAGCCCGAACGCCCGTTCGGTGGTCTGCCCGCTGTCCCGCGCGTGGGCCACCGCCTCGCCGACCGTCTGGTTGATTCTGCTTTCCGCCACCGCCCGTCGACGCAGTTCCAGGGCCATCCGGACCAGCCACTCCTGATCGGTCACTCCACCCCACCTTCCCGAAGAATCCCGCCGACCCGCTCGGCGAAGGCCAGCCAGGCAGCTCCGCCGGCCCCCAACTCGTGCCGGCCGGCGGCGGTCAGCCGGTAGTACTTGCGGGCGGGCCCGGTTTCCCCGGCCCGCCAGGCCGCCTCGATCAGCCCGGCGCGTTCCAGCCGGAGCAGCACGGGGTACAGCGTGCCGCCCTGGACCTGGCCGAGGCCGGCGCATTCGAGAGCCTGGGTCAGCTCGTAGCCATACGACTCGCCAGAAGCCAGGAGCGCGAGGACGCAGATGTCGAGCAGTCCGCGCAGCCACTGGCCACGGCGGGCGACGTCGGGCGGCTCCGGAGACACATCGACACAGTAGTTGTGCTATCTAGATAGCACAACTACTGAGGCGTCCTGCCGTCTCCTGTTCCTACAGCCGCAGGTCCCGTCGCCGGAACGCCGCGAACCCGATGACCCCCAGCGCCACCCCCACCGCGGACAGCACCAGCAGCGGCTTGGCGGTTATCGCATCGACCGGCACGGCCGGCAGGTGGGTGAACGGCGAGATGTCCATCGTCCACTGCGGCAGGTCCAGCAGGGGCCCGAGGTACACCACGACCACGGAAACAGCGAACGCGCTCCAGGCCAGCGCGATGCTCCGCTGCGGGACCAGCCCGAACGCCGCGACGGCGAACCCGACGATCACGGCCACCGCCGGCAGCTGTACCAGCCCGGCGCGCAGCATCGTCGCCGTCTGGTATGCGGGATCATCGACGATCAGGCCGTAGGCCAGGCCAGCGCCGGCACCGGACAGCGCCAGCAACCACGTCGCGCCGAGCAGCGCGCACGTCAGGTGGCTCCCCAGCCAGGCCGGCCGGCTGACGGCGGTCGCCAGCACCGACTCCAACGGCCCTCCGGCCTCCTCACCGCGCAGTCGCTGGAGCGACTGGACCGCGTACCCCGACACGACCAGTCCGAATATCACCATGATGAACGCCAGGTAGCCCTTGACCAGGTTCTCGCTGCCACCAAGCTGATTCATCAGCTCGCGCATCTGCTCGTTGTCGCCCACCACAGTGTTGATCTCATTGGCGACCGCACCGTAGGAAACCGACAGCACGATCACCGCGACGCTCCAGCCGATGAGCACACCCCGTTGCAGGCGCCAGGCCAGCCCCAGCGGATTCCGCAGGCTACGGGGTGCCGCCGCCGGCCCCCGGCTGGTACGCAGCAGACCGCTGCCGACGTCCCGGCGACCGCTGAGCAGCGACGCGCCGACGACGGCCGCCACGATGAGCAGCCCCAGCGGCACGAACGCCGCCCAGCGCTCATCGGAGAAGGGGCGTGCCTGCACGGCCCAGCCGAACGGCGACAGCCAGGCCGGCCAGGCACTGGTGACCTCCGTCCCGTTGTCCGCGACGTCGCCGAGGGCGTCGCCCGTCGCTCGCAGCAGGAACGCGGCTCCGATGATGGTGGCCGCGGTCCCGTTCGCGGCCCGCGAGCCCTCCATGACCTGGGCGGCGACGGCGGCAAGCGCCCCGAAGGCCATCCCGGCCGTCCCGATGGCCGCACCGGCCGCAAGGCTGCCCGTCACGGCCAGACCGTTGGCCACCAGCGCCAGCGCGATGAGCGCCGCCAGCGCCAGGTTGGTGCCGGCCATCACCAGCAGCGCGGCGGTCAGCGAGGCGAAGCGCCCGACCACGGACGAGCCGATCATTTCGGCCCGCCCGGTCTCCTCCTCCAACCGGGTGTGCCGGACCACGGTCTGCGTGCTCAGCAATGCCGCGAACAGCGACAGGAAGGTGAATATCTCGACCATGACGATCGCGCCGAGGCTCGGACTGGACAGGGTCCCGTTGAACGCGCGGGCCACGACGTTGACCGCGGTAGTGGTGGCGTACCCGAGGCGGTCGCTCTCCGTGGGGTAGAGATCGGCGATGCTCCCGGCGCTCGCCGCGGCCATTGTGGCGAGAGCCAGCAGCCAGATCGGCAGCCGGATGCGATCCAGCCGCAGGGCCAGGCGGGTCAGGGCCAGCGTCCCGGCGAATCCGGTCATCGCCCACCACCAGGGGTGCGGTTGTTGCCGCTGGACACGTGGTTGTTGCCGTTCAGGGCGGCCAACTCTTCGCCGTAGTGCCGCAGGAACAGCTCCTCCAGGGTGGGCGGAGCGCTGGTCAGGGTCTGAACGCCCAGGTCTGCGAGATGCCGCAGCACCGGGTCGAGGACGGACACGTCGACCTCGAACGTCGCCCGTGGTCCGTCGACCACCAGATCATGCACGCCGGACAGCTTCCGCAATCCGTCGAAGGGCCGGCTGGCCTCCACGGAGATGGTGGTCCTGGTCAGGTGGCGCAGGTCGTCCAGCGTCCCGGACTCCACGGTCCGACCGGCGCGGATGATGCTGACCCGGTCGCACAGGGCCTCGACCTCGGCGAGGATGTGACTCGACAGCAGCGCGGTTCTACCGGCCTGCTTGAGTTCTGTGATGTATCCCCGGAACACCGTCTCCATCAGCGGGTCCAGCCCGGAGGTCGGCTCGTCGAGCACCAGGAGTTCGACGTTGGAGGCGAAGGCCGCGACGATCGCGACCTTCTGCCGGTTGCCCTTGGAGTATGTCCGGCATTTCTTGGTCGGGTCGAGGTCGAAACGCTCCAGCAGATCCGCCCGGCGTTGGGCGTCCAGGCCGCCACGCAGCCGGCCGAGGAGTTCGATGGCCTCCCCACCGGACAGGTTGGGCCACAGGTTGACATCTCCCGGCACGTAGGCCAGACGCCGGTGCAGCGCGACGCCATCGCGCCATGGATCACCGCCGAGTAGACGCACCTCGCCCGAATCCTTGCGCAGCAGTCCGAGGAGGATGCGAATCGTCGTCGATTTTCCGGAACCGTTCGGGCCGAGAAGACCGTGCACCTCGCCCACCCGTACGGTCAGGTCCAGCCCGTCGAGCGCCCGCGTGTCGCCAAATGTCTTCACTAGGTCCGATACCGAAATGGCGGTGGTCATATCTCCGAGGCTACTGACCACACGCTTCCCGTACCGTCGCTACTCGGTGACAGCCGCCAGCAGAACCGTCACGATCAGCCCTCCGGAAGGACGCGGCTCGATACTCAGGCTGCCCGCATGCGCGTGCACAATGGCATCCGCGATGGCCAGGCCCAGGCCGGTCCCCTCCCCACTGCCCGTGCGGACCTGAGCGCCGCGGTGGAACGGTCGCACCAGGTGGGCCACCTGCGGCTCCGGGACCACCGGTCCGGTGTTCTCGACCTGGAGCACCGCCGTGCCCCCTCGCGTGCCCGTCCGCACGGCCACCCAGCCGTCCGGCACGTTGTACCTGGTGGCGTTGTCCACCAGGTTCCGGATGAGCAACTCGACGAGGACCGGATCGGCTCGGACCATGGCTGGCCCGAGATCCTCGCGCGGTTGTGGTCCCAGGCCCGGTCCGGTCCCTGCCGCCGCGTGCGCGCTCGCCGCGAGGTCGACGCGGTCGAGCCCCGCCCGCAGGCGTTGCTGGGTTCTCGCCAACCGCAGCAGGCTGTCGAGCAGCCGTTCGCTGCGCCGGGCCGCCCCGTCAACCGCCGTCAGCGCCCGGCGGTACTCCGCCTCCGGCCGGGTGTCCCTGGCCAGCGCGATGTCGGCGGCGGTGCGGATGACCGTCAGGGGGGTCCGCAGTTCGTGCGAGGCGTTGGCGACGAACAGCCGCTGCGCGTCGAACGCCCGGGCCAGGCGGTCGAGCATGGCGTCAAAGGCGTCTGCCAGAACCTTGAGCTCGTCACGCGGACCGCGATACGCGATCCGCTCACTCAGCGTTTCGTGGGAAAGCCTCCTGGCCACTGTCGTCATCTGCCGGACCGGACGCAGTGCCCGGCCGACGGCGAACCAGCAGACACCGGAGGCCACCACGAAGATCACGCCGAAGCCGGCCAGCGATTGCAGCCGGATGAGGTCCACGGCCTGGCCGGCGGCTTCGTTGTCGGCCTGCTTGGCCTCGGCATACTGGTCTCCGGGCAGGGGCGTTCCCATGTCGACCAGCACGGGTTCCCGGGCGTAGACCCTGACGAGCTGGAAGTCGATCAGGGTATTCATGACCAGCATGAGCAGGCCGGACGATACGGCGAGCAAGGCAAGCCACACCAACGTCAGCCGCAGCCGGGTGCTGAGGAACGCCCTGCTCCCTGGCAGCGTCATGGGATGCGGTACCCCCGGCCGGTCACGGTCAGGATCATGTCCGGCGCGCCGAGCTTGGCCCGCAGGTTCTTGATCGTGGTACGGGGAGCGGTGCTGAACGGGTCGGCGTGCTCGTCCCAGACCCGTTCCAGCAGCTGCTCGGCGCTGATCAGCTGGCCGTCGGCCCGGAGCAGTGCAACGAGGACGCCGAACTCCTTGCGGGTGAGATTGATGAAGTGTTCCCCCCGCCGGACCTCGTGCCGGCCGACGTCAACGGCCAGGTCACCGCGGCGGATGACCGTCGGCGTCAGGGAACCTGAACGCCGTCCCAGCGCGACCACCCGCGCAACGAGTTCGGTGAACGCGAACGGCTTGCCAAGGTAGTCGTCCGCTCCCAGCAGCAGCCCCTCGACCCGCTCCTCGACCGCCGACGCGGCGGTCAGCATCAGGACCCGGCCAGGTGAACCCATCCGGACCAGGGCCTGGCAGACGGCATCACCATGCAGCAGGGGCAGGTCCCGGTCCAAGATGAGCACGTCGTAATCGGTAACGCTGATCTTGTTGAGCGCCTCGACCCCGTCGTAGGCAACGTCCACAATCATCTGCCGCTCGCGCAGGCCGTCCGCGACCAGGTCAGCCAGCACACAATCATCTTCGATCACCAGTACCCGCATGGGAATCCTCCCGACGAAAGGCCGACGACGCGGCACCCCAACCGTGCGACGTTCCGAGTCTCGCAGGATCGAGGTGTGGTTCATGTGTCGCACGCCGTCACGCCTCTAGCACACGTAGAGGCAGAGAATCTGAGCATCGTGTTGCTGTCACAACGGAACAGGCCGAAGGAGTGCAGCATGAACAGCCCGCAGCGTGGTGCCACCCGGTTGGGCACCGCGGTTCTCGCCATCGTCGCCACGGCGGCCGTCGCCCCGCTCATCGCGTGCGGTGGGTCAGCGGAGAAGACGCCCGTGGCGACGCCCGCGCCTGCGACGTCGGCCGCCGCGGAGAGCCCAGCCGCGGCGACGGGACCGCTCGCCCCCGAGGAGAGTGCCTGGTTGGACGCCGTCGGCGCCATCAACGCCAGAGTCCAGGGCGACACCACGGCGTCGCCGGAATCGGCGGAGGTGAGCGGCGAAGATCTCCGGCGGCTGGCCGAGACCTACCGCACCTGCTCGCGGGAGATCACGCGGCTGGGCGATCCCCCGAGCGAGCGGCTGCGGCCGGTGCATGACATCGTGCTCCAGGCCTGCGGGGAGTACGACGAGGCCGCGGAAGTCTCCGACCAGCTGGCCGAACTGCTCCCGAAGCTGGAGTCGGGCACCTCGGAGGTCCGCGAGTTCTCGGAGGTCAGCGACCGCATGGCAGCGGCCCTCATCAACGCCGGCAGTCTCATGGTCGACGCCCAGGCGAAGGCCGCACAGATCCGGATCGACGCCGGGCAATGGTAGGCATGCCCCGGCGACCGCGCAGAACCGTACCCTCGGCCGGGCCGAGGGTACGGTTCCCGGATGGCGGACACAGCAGATCCAGCGGCATCGGCCGGTGACGTGCGAACCGGTGTGGAGCGTCGCTGCCTGGAACTGCCGGGCGCGACACTCGACCATCCCTTCGGGGAGACCCCTGTGGTGTACAAGATCGGTGGACGGATGTTCGCCCTGGTCAACCCCGAGCGGGTTCCCCCGTGGCTCAGCCTCAAGCTGGCCCCGGAGTTCGGCCTCGAACTGCGGGCCCAGTACCCCGCGCAGGTCCTGCCCGGCTATCACCTCAACAAGACCCACTGGAACACGTTCGTCCTGGACGGTGCCCTGGATCTCCGGGAGATCCTGGACTGCGTCGAGCAGTCCTACACGCTCGTGCGGGCGCGCCTGCCGGGACGTGTCCGCACGGAACTCCCCGCGTACTTCCCCGCCGGCCCGCCCCTGGCCGGGGCTCCGCGATCGCCGTCCGGCGAACCCCAGCGGCGGAGCATCGCGCCAGGTTCCGGGAACCGGCGCGAGCATGTGGGCAGACTGGGACCGTGGAAGTTCTGATCGCTCACAGTCCGGACCCGGATTCGCGCCTGCCGTACCTGCTGCGGCTGCCCCTCGGGGACGGCCTGCTGTTCCGCACCTCCGGAACCTGGCCCAGGACCAAGGCGCTCTACTGCTACCCGGTGCCCGTCGACCAGTGGCCGGCGGTTCCGGACATCGTGGAGCGGTTGCCGGCCCGATCGTGTGTTCGCCGGGGTACCGCCATTGATCTGGTCCTCGCCCGGGGCCGGGAAAACCGGTCGCAGCTGGTCTTCACCACCGCCCGGGGCAAGGACGCCGTCTTCTGGCAGTCGGCGCGCACCCGAAAGCAGGCCCGCCCGAACGTGCGCGTCCCGACCGCCCGCGCGGCCGGCGTCACCGGGCTGGAGGTCGTGGTCGACACGAGGGAGCAGTACCCGTACCGGTTCGCGAATCAGCAGGTCAGCACGGTACGCCGGGCGTTGCCCTGCGGCGACTACGGGCTGATCCTGGACAGCCGCCTCGTGGCGTCGGTCGAGCGCAAGTCGCTCGCCGATCTGGTGACCAGCCTCACCACGGGGAGGCTGCGCTTCGCCATCGCGGATCTCGCCGCGTTGCCACGCGCCGCCGTCGTCGTCGAGGACCGGTACTCGCAGGTGTACAAGGTGGACCACGTCCGCCCGGCGGTCGTGGCCGATGGGCTGGCGGAGCTACAGGTCCGGTGGCCGGGGGTGCCCATCGTGTTCTGCGAGACGCGCCAGCTGACCGAGGAGTGGGTCTACCGTTACCTGGCGGCGGCCGCCATCTGGGCCGAGGCGGCAGCCGACGCGCCGCCCGCACCGGCTCCGTCAACGGCAGAGGTGCGCGCGTGGGCGCGATCGGTCGGGCTCAGTGTCCCCGATCGAGGACGGCTACGTCCCGAGGTCCGAATCGCCTACGAAGCCGCCCATGGTGGTCAGGAAGGTCGCCCAGGACCGGCCGGTGAAGGCCAGGGCCGGCCCGGCTGAGTCCTTGGAGTCGCGGACGTACACGGTCTGGTCCGCCGCGAAGGCCACCTCGACACAGTCACCGGGACCGCTCGCGCTGCTCTTGGTCCAGCTCCGAGTCAGTGACACGACGTCATCGTCGCTGCGAGCGTGGTTCTCCACGAGCAAGCTCCTTCAGGACATTCGAAATTATCTGCGACGACTGCGACGCCGGGGGTGCCATCTCGACGAGACGCTCAAAGGCTTGCGAGTAATGCCGAGTTTTCGCATGATCTTCGATATATACCGCCGAGTCCAGATGCTCGATGTACACAATCGGCAAGCCTTCAGCGAATCTGAATATCGAGAACCCCGCCGCCATCGACGGGTGGGCGCCAATCGAGAAGGGTAGTACCTGAATACCGATTTTTCCAGCGGACAGGAGTTCCAGCACAAAGCTCAGCTGGCCAACCATTGTGTCCCGGCCACCGACCATCCGCCGCAGCACGGCCTCGTCCAGCAGAAACCAGGCGTCAAAGGCATCCCGACCTCTCAGTATCTCCTTCTGCCGGGAGAGCCGAAGGCGAACACGACTGTCCACGATCTCCTGAGGCTCGTTCATCGAGTGCTCTCGCACGACCGTCTGGGCGTACTCCGGCGTCTGCAGCACACCGGGAATTGCCATCGTCGCAAAATGCCGAAGTCCCGTCGCTTCACCTTCGAAGCTGAGGAAAGACTCCAAACCAGCCGGAATCGCATGACTGTACTGATGCCACCATCCCTTCCGGCCAGCGTCCCGCGCGATGCCCAGCAGTGCCTCAGCCGTATCCCGGTCCACCCCATACGCGCCCAGCAGAAGACGCACGATCGGAACACGCGCGCCGGCCTTGGCGGTCTCGATCCGGGACAGCGCGCTCTTCGACACCTCGATCTGAGCCGCAGCCTCTTCCAAGGTCATCCCTGCGGACTCTCGCAAACGCCTCAGCTCGGCGGCCAGTCGGCGCCGCCGGATGGTCGGACTGGCAGCCATGATGCCTCCATGATCGCAAATCCCGAGTCGATCCATCCTATCCGGGAACACCAAAATGGGAGTTGCGTATCGCGACTTCCGAAGCGATACTTAAGTCATCCGTTACCCACCCGTGATCAACTACACCAGCGAGCCTCTACCTCGGATTGTGGACATCGGCCGGAACGGCGCCCCGCGGGGCGACACCTGCTGACGCTGACGTCAGCCGCTTTCGGGATCGTGCGCGGCCCGGCATCGGTTGTTCCCACAGCACCGGCTTGGGCAGGTCATGATGGAACCTCACTGGAGGAAGCCCCGACACATCGTCTATTTCGACCGTCAAGGCGTCCGCGTCACCGATTCCGATCTCATTGTCGACGGACAGCAGTACTCGATCCATGATATCCGTCCTGTCGGAACCCGATCCCGCATTGTCTACCGCACTGCGGCGGTTGTGTCGGCAGTTGCCCTGACGGAGGCCGCCGCCATCAGCGTCGTCTGGCAGATCACGCCGAAGAGCCTGGTTCAATTCCTGCTGGCGTTCGTCGTCGGGTTCTCCTCGGCGGGACTTCTCATCATGTATCGGCTCTGGCCTCGCTCACACGAGGTATGGGTCAGGTCCGGACGTCGCCGTGTCTGCGTATACGTCACGAGGGAGCGGTGGCTCGCCCTTCAACTGACCCGGGCGATTCGCCGAGCCGCAGCCGAGGTCGAGCATCGTCGGGTCTGGAATCCAGCACCCCGACGCTGACGGCGGTCCACGCGCCGCGGAGCCCAGCCAGTCAGATGTGGGCGGCGTTCTCTGGCCCCTTGCCGATCACAGCAAGTCTTTCCATCCGCACGCCGCAAAGGAATCGAATCCACGCGGGACGGCTGAATGACAGGAGCGCCCCGATCCGGTCTTTCGAATCACGGACGAGAACGGTCTCGCCTGTCCTGAGGGCCACTTCGATGCACTCGCCAGGGCCGCTCGCGCTGCTCTTCTGCCATCTGATTTCAGACCGGTCGACACCGGGCACGGCCGCCTCCTTGCGCGAATCGCCAGCCAGCGATACCGGTCGGCGCCGACGCGGCAACCGCGATGAGCGCTGACAATCACACGACAGGACGGCGACCAGCGTTAGCTTCCCTGCTAGCAGTGCGTGGACAAACGAATATGGGGAAATTCTAGATAACAACCGATCAATCATCTAGAGCCATGTATCGACTACACCCGATTTCCTATCATTGGAATCGCCACATTTCAGGCACGCGGAGGGTGGGTCCACAGTCAGAAGGCGTAGTATCAGTACGATCCTTGGAAGAAACAGCCGCAAGAAACGATTATCCGGCCATCAACCTACAATTGCGACGCGGAGGGACATATGCCGGCGAGGTTTTCGCTGCGCGATGGCGGCAAACGGCCGAACGCCCACACCAACCTCCGTCACGCCCTGCTACGGCACTCATGGCTCATCGTTCTCGTCGCCAGCGTTGCCAGCGGCATGGCCGCCTTTGCCGCCAGCCGACTCGTTGTCGCGGCGCTCGCCGGTGCCGGTTCCGAGGTTCCCTTCGCCGCCCAGATCGGCGCAGGTCTGGCGTTCAGCGTGGTCGGTGGCTGCGCCATCGAACGCTTCACTTCCCGCACCGCTCGCTGACCCGTTCCGCCTCCAGCCGTCCGGCCCGCGCGGATCTGGTGGATCGCAGCCGCCGGACCAGCGAGACAACACCGATGCTGGCAAGAGTGGTCAGGGTGTACACGGCCATCTCAAGCCATCGCTGCGGGTCGAGTTTGAGATATACCACCACGAACAGGGTGGCGACGCCGGCCAGCGGCACGAGCCCGATCAGCACGGTCCCGATCAGCAGCAGCAGTTGGGCAACGTTGCCCCAGCTTCCGATCACGCGGTCGGTCAGCAGCAGCGCGAGGAACTCAACGGTGTTTCTCGGCGGGGGAAGGGACTGCCTGGGCGTAGCCATGGTCACCTCCCGGTGTCACCGCGGAGGCGGGCTCGCCGATCAATCAGCATCGACAGCTCTGCCGATCGCCTCATGTCGCCACCTCCACCGGGCCAGCATTCGACGCATCTCAGCAACACGTCCCAACCGCGCCTATGGCACGGTTTTCTCCTCATTCACAGGATCTGAATCATTTGTTGCGAGATCGATCTCGTTGATCAACTGATCGACGAAGCGTTCCACGTCCCAGGGCTTCATTGCCACGTCTTCAAGACGGAAGAACGTCTCAACATACCGAGTGGTCTCTTCCCGGTCCTCCCGAGTCACGATGTCCCCCCGGGCGTTCTCCAGATACAGGAGATAATCCTCGCTCGGCTCGAACTCGACGATCTGGAACGGTCCGAGCATGCCCCGGTGCGCGCCAGCGCTGAATGGCACAACCTGCAGCGTGACCTGCGGGTGCTGCACCAGACGCTTGAGTTCCTCCAGCTGCCGACGCATCACCCGCGGACCACCGACCCAGCGCCGGACCGCGGCCTCGTCCAGCACGAAGAACATCTCCGGAGGTTGCTTCCGCTCGAAGATCTCGTCCTTCTGCTCCATCCGGGCCGCGACCCGCCGGTTCACGATCTCATCGGAATCCTCCGGCCTGGCAAACGTTCTGTGCAGGGCCTGAGCGTATTCCTCGATCTGCAGCAGGCCCGGAACGTAGAGGGGCTCGAACTGCCGAATCCGAATCGCGCCGGAACGGAGTTCCAGAAACCTCAGCGTCTCCGCTGACATCACGTCTCGGTGAGCGTTGGGAGACTGTTGTCTCGCCCCTTGGGCCAGCTTGACCAGCTCGTCGATCCGGTGGCGGTCACGGATGCCGTAGTGCCGCAGCAACGCGTGCAAATCGGTGGTCGAAACGCTGACGCTGCCGTTCTCGATCCGGAGCAGCTTCGACGGTGACCAGTCCAGCTCCTTGGCGACCTGTTTCTGGGTGAGACTGGTCGCCGCCCGGGCGCTCCGAAGCTCGATCATCAACCGCCGCCGCAGAACCGCGGGGCTCAGGATGTCCGCCATTCCAGTCACCTCCCCCACGACGTCGATCACGCCATCCAGATATTTTGATCATGCTATGTAGCACATCGATACCTGGTCTTCAGCATAGTAGCTCCTAGTCAACTTCATCATGACAGACAGCAAGTGCAAACTTGCTGTACACGCCCGAGATGGCGGGTCGAAGCTCGCTTTGGGCGAGACAACTACCTGCTAGGTAGCACTTCGCCAGCAGCGGCCGGCCACATCGCGATGGGCTGGGTATGGCCAATATCACACCCCGCCCACAATTGCCAGACCCCACCCACAAGCCCGCAAGCCCCGGGGGACTTGACAACGGCAACCAACTTATCGAAAATCGATATGTCGATAAACGATAAGGAGGTGCCCGTCGTGGGCATACGCAAGGGAAGACAAGCGACGGACTGGCTCCGCGAGATGTCCGGAGCACTGGTGTTCGCGATGATCGCCGTAGGAGTCGGCACACTGCTGACGACCTGCGCCAGCTTTCTCGGATCGATCACCGTATCGGCGGCCAGCGATCTCGTCATCGAGTCCGGCGCGCTGACCGGTCTCACGGGTGGCGCCAGCCTCGACCCGAACGGCGCCGTCGAACTCGTGGTCGATGACCCCACGGTCAAGCAGGGGGTACTCCACCTGCTCACCTGGCTTCCGACGGCGACCGTCGTGCTCATCATGCTCGGCTTCCTGCTGCGCATCGTCCGCATTGCCCGCCAGGATCCATTCCGGACAGCGGTCCTGGCCCACCTGCGCAGCCTGGGCATCGTGGTGATCATCGCCGGCCCGCTCTCCTGGGGCGTCGAGTTCTTCGCCTCGTTCGCCCTCGTCGGCACGGTAACCGCCGAAGGCTCCTCCGGACGCCTGGAGTTGCAGGCCCCGTTGGTGTGGATGCTCGTTGGAATGGGCTACTTTGCGATCGCCGAGGTCGTCAAGCGGGGTACCGCGATGCGCGCCGAACTGGACGAAGTGATCTGATGCCGCCCGAAGAGGAACACCGCATCGAAGTGCACCTCGACCAGCTGGTCGCCGAGCGGGACATCACCCTGACCGACCTGGCCAATCAGGTCGGGATCACCCTCGCCAACCTGTCGATCCTCAAGAACGGCCGGGCCAGGGCGATCAGGTTCAGCACCCTGACCGCCCTCTGCCAGGCTCTGAGCTGCCAGCCAGGAGACCTGCTGACGATTCGCCAGGAGGCCGGGCAGAACCGGCCCGAATCCGAGTGACCGGCCGGAACCCGGGCATGGACCGGCGCGCACCGTCAGTCGTCGAGCAGCTCATAGCCCGCGTCGTCGACGGCGGTGCGCACGGCCGCGCGCTCCGGGGCACGCTCCGCGGACACTGTGACGGTCCCGGTGTCCAGGGCGACACTCACCTCGGTCACCCCGGGCAGTTTCCCGATCTCCTGCTTGACGGCTTGGGCGCAGTGCCCGCACGTCATGCCCTTCACGGTGTACCGGCTCTCCATGGTCGTCCTCCGCACGCTGGTCATTCACACGCTCGGGTTGCTCCTCGCCAACTCAAGCCGCCAGCCGACCATAGCTCGGTAGCGTCGGGGTTCCCGACAACGGAAGTGGAGCGGCACCGTGGCGTTGTCCAGCCCAGATCTGGTGCTGCACCCAGTACGTTCGCGCATTGTCCACTCGATGCTCGGCGCCGAGCGCCGCACCGCCCGTGAGCTGACCCGGCTGCTGCCGGACGTACCGCAGGCCACCCTCTACCGGCATCTGGCCGCGCTGGTTGACGGCAACATCCTGCGCATTGTCAGCGACCGGCACCCGGTGACTTCGCCGCAACGCGGCTACGCCCTGGCCGAGGCGCCGTCGTCGCCAGCCGGTCACCGGCACGCGACGGTGTACCTCGACGACACCGAATTCGCCGAGTTCGCCAGGCACCTGTCCGACCTCATCGACCGGGCCGCGTCCCGCACCGCGGTGCCTGGCCGCCGCCGCAGGCTTCTGGCGACCATGGCCATTTCTCTTGATTCGGACCCTTGACCCTTGGCGAGATCGACGAAGCGGCACATCATCAGTTCAGCGAAACGAATGTCGTCCAACCGGTCGGTCACCGGAGAGGAAGCGGCATGTCGACCCAGAGACCATGGCCGCTGGCCGCTGTTCCCATCCTCGTCGTGCTGATCCTGCCGTCCGCACAGTCCGCTGTTCCGGCGGGCCACGCGAGACAGCACCCCAATACCGGCACCGGCCCGTCCACCGGCGGGCAGGCCGCCCAGCAGCAGCCGGATGACCGGTCCGCCTCGCAGCCGCCCAGGCAGGCCACGTCCCCGTCGCCACGACCGCCCGCAGAGATCACTGTGCTCGCTTCCGGGGACGTGCTGCTCCACAACAGCCTGTGGTCTCAGGCCGCGGCCGACGCGCGCGCGGCTGGCGGCACCGGCTACGATTTCCGGCCGCTCTTCGCCTCGGTCAGGTCCGAGGTCCGCAGCGCAGACCTTGCGATCTGTCACCTGGAGACCACGGTGGGCCAGTCGCAGGGGCCGTTCAGCGGGTACCCGCGCTTCATCGTGCCACCGCAGGTGGTCACCGCGCTCAAGGATGTGGGATACGACGGCTGCTCCACAGCGTCCAACCACTCACTGGATGACGGTGAGCGGGGTATCCGCAGAACGCTCTCGGTGATGGACGCCGCCGGGCTCGCCCATGCGGGCACGGCCCGCTCGGCGGCAGAGCAGGGCCGGCCCACCATCGTCACCGTGCGGGGCGTCAAGATCGCTATGCTGTCCTACACCTTCTCGTTCAACGGGCTCAGGCTGCCGAGGGGCAAGCCGTGGCTCGCCAACCACCTGCGCGCCGCGGCGGTGCTCGACGAGGCCAAGCGAGCCAGGGCCGCAGGCGCCGAGATCGTCATCGTCAGTGCCCACTGGGGTACCGAGTACCGGCAGACCCCCGACACCGGCCAGGTTCAGCTGGCCCGGCTCCTGCTCGGCTCGACAGAGATCGACCTGGTCTTCGGTCACCATGCCCACGTCGTGCAGCCGTTCGAGCGCATCGGCGCCAAGTGGGTCGCCTACAGCTTGGGCAACCATGTGGCCAGCCAGCCGCAACGGGAAACGACCAGGGACGGGGTCATGGCCAAGATGACGCTGCGGCGGCAGGCCAGCGGTCGGTGGCGGGTGGTGGTCGCCAAGACCATCCCCACCTGGATGGACCTGTCCGGTTCGGGGAAGCCTCGGGCCGTCCGGCTGGTGTCGATTCCGTCGGTGCTCGGCGATGCCACGGCGCCCGCGCCACTCCGCCGAGCATGCCTGCGGTCGCTACGCCGAACGAACGCCGTGCTGATCTCGCGGGGAGCCGCAGCCGCCGGGCTGGTGACGTCCTAGCCCCGCCGGGCCGGTCACCATCGCGATGGCCGGGCAGGGCTACCAGTCGATCTGGTAGGTGCAGGACCGGGCGCCCTTCTTGCGGCACGGCTGGGTGTCGTCATGGGACACCCGGACCGCGCCGGAGGTCGCTGGTTTGTACTTGGTCGCCGTCCCGAGGACAATGCCCCGGTCGAAGTCGCACGGGTACGGGTTCTCGCACACCATCCGCGCCGACTTCGGCTGTGACGACACGACCTTGTACGAGCCGATCTCGCCGCCCCGGTGGTTCATGTGGTAGGCCTTGTCGATCGACGCGAGAGCGGTTTCGATGCTGTTGATGTTTGGCGGGAACTTGGCGTTCTCCGGGATCGTCTTGCCGATCATGATCAGGGTGTTCGGGCCGAGTTGCTCGCCGAGTTTCTGGAACGCGTCGAGCCAGGCCTGCTGGGAGTACCACTGCCCGGCCTGGGGATCCTGGATGCCACTGGCTGCGAGGACCTTCAGCGCCCGGCTGGTGAATGCGCCCATGCCGGCGACGATCGAAAGCACGGTTTCACCGTTGACACTTACGTTGGGGGCAAAAGCCTTGTATTGCGCCATTGTTGTGGGCAGCCCTTTCATCATCTTATGACCGCTAAACACCTGGTATAAGATGAGAATAGCTTTTCAGAATTGTCTAGTCGCCGTTTCCCCCGGTCGCACCAGAGCCAAACCCCGCAAGCACCCGCCTCGCCTCGTCCAGGTCGGCGGTGCATCGTGGCACCCAGGACTCGCCCCAGTACAGGTTGCAGCTGGTTTCGGCCCGCAGCACCCGCCACACCGCGGCTTGGGCGGCCACCGGATCTCGCTCGGCCGCTCCGGCCACCAAGGCGCTGACCTCGGCAATTGACGCCAGCGCCGCCCGCTGCGCCGCCGACCCCGTCCACTGGGTGAATCCCTGCCCCGAATGCCATCCGGTGTTCCACGCCCCGGTCCGCACGGTCACCTCGCCCGAGGCACCGTGCGTATCCAGGTACTCGTCGATGAAGGTCGGTCGGATGCCGCAGCTGCGGCCGGTGGCGACCCGGTCCAGCAGGTCGTCATGGAACACCGGCCAGAAGTTGGCCTTTCCCGAGGTCTCGCGGAACCACCCGCCGTTGTCCCCGTCGGTGCAGGTCGTGACCAGCGGGGGGAAGTCGCACCACTGGGTACGCTCGGACACCTCGTGAACGAACCAGTCGACGTCCATACCGGATTCCTGGGCATCGGACAGTTCCCGGTCACGCACGATGACCACGATTTCCTGCCCGTCGTGCCGGGCGAGGTGGGGCCGGTAGCGCAGCTCGGGCCAGGACATCGCGGTCACCGGCTCCACATGCTCGCTGTCGACCAGGACATAGCGGTAGCCCAACCGCTTCAGCAGGGGAATCAGCTCCATGCAGAAGCCCATTTCCGGGGGCCAGAACCCGGGGAACGTCGGCCTCGCGAATAGGTTCCCCCCGATGCCCTGCCAGCGGGCCAGCTGCTCCGCCCGGTCCCGGTGCGGAATCAGCGGAAGAACGGGGTGGTAGTAGCCGGTGCCGAGGATGTCGATGATGGCGGTGTTCTGCAGGTGCCACAGCAGGCTGCCGCAGTCGACGATGCCGTAGACCTGCTTCTGGAACGCGGGGTTGGCGAGTGTCTCCAGCAGCGTCCCCGACAGTGCCAGGTGTACCTTGGCCAGTCCCTCGTGCGGCCAGAGGGCCCGGGGGATACGGTCCAGCGCCCACAGGATCTCGCGGGCCTCCCACGGCTGTGATTCGAGCAGCGTCTCCAGGTTGCCTGACGGCTGGTGCAGATTGAGCACCAGCGCGAAGCTGATCTCGTCTGGCATGGTCGGCCTCAGCCGCCGCCGATGGCGTCGGTGGCCCGTCGCGCCAGTTCCGCTCCGTAGTCGGTCCAGACGCCCTGGCCCCAGTATCGGTAGCAGCTGGTTTCGGCGGTGAGCAGGTGGAACAGGGCGTCCCGGTACCTCGGGTCGTCGGTTGAGGACCCCGCGGCGAGCATCGCCTGGCTGAATCGGGCACTGGCCCGTTCCATCGGCACCATCACGTTGTCGTAGCCACGCACCCACGAGATGTCGTTGGTCCAGCTCCCGCCGTCGACATGGAAGCGGTCATCGGCGGCCCGGAGCTTCGCGATCACGTTCGGCAGCCGCTTGGCGCCGGTCTTGCCCGGCTTCATCGTCTCCCAGATGCGGTGCTGGCCGACCGGCTGGACCGCCGGCAGATCCGCGGGGCCGATCCCGAGGTCGAACAGCTGCTCGAGGTACTCGGTGACGTTGACGATGGGGGTGTCCGTTCCGGAGCATTCCCGGACGACCTCGTGGTACTTCGCCGGGAACTCGTTCATCATCACGCCGCCGTTCTCACCGTCGGCGGCCTGGGTGACCAGTTGCGGTACCTCGTGGCCAGCCAGCTGTGTTCGGGCGAGCCCCTTGGCCTCGTAGTACGGCTGCATCTGCGCAACGAGCTTGTTGTCGCTGCCCTGGGTCTTGATGATGGCGATGATTTCGGCCGTCTCGCCCCGGGAATTGGTGCACACCAGCCGATGTGGAAGGTGACGCTGCTCGATGGAGTGCCCGCTGGGAAGCTCCACCGTGTGCTCCTGCACCATCACCCACTGATAGCCGCAGTCGTTGAGGGTTGTCACGAATTCGTACGCGACATCGGGATGGTTGGGCAGCGCCATTTCCGCGGGGAAGAACCCACGGACCCGGCTCAGCGCCTCCAGGCCGAAAATCGCGGCGAAGTGGTGCTGCCAGGCACGAACGTGCAGCCGGTAGTCCTGCACCGGCGTCGACGGGGCGACCGCGTGTCCCCAGGTGCATCCGAGCCATTCCACGGCGTCGCGGTTCTTCGGCTCGCAGGTGACCGCACGGAGCACGTCGATGACGTCGTCGGCCCCCATGGCACGCAGTCCGTGCAGCAACGTTCCCGAGTACTCCAGCATCGCGCGCGGGTGGTAGCCCTCGGCGAGCAGCTGCGGAATGAAGTCACCCATCCGCTGGTAGCACCACCGGAACGCCGGAGCATTGTGATTGTCGTGGATGTCCTGGTGCTCCATCATCCACTGGAGGTTGCTGATGATCCGCGCATCGCGCAGGTCATGGCCGTCAGCGGGGATGAGGGGCTGGTGCATGTGCAGCCCGATGGCGAACACGGACCGGGCGGTGCGGAGGTCGGTCGCGTCGTTCCGGGAATAGACGGTCCTCCCGCGCCCGGCGTCGATGGCCTCCTGGATCTCCGCCTCACGGCCGCACAGATTCGGTAGGTCACCGACGTACTCTGGCAATGTCCACATGGTCGTCTCGCCCGCTACTTGTATCGGATGTGGTCGTACACATTGAGGTAGTGCTGCCCGGAGCTGGACCAGGAAAAGTCAGCGCGCATGCCGTTGAGCATCAGTTCGCGGAACTGGTCGGGGTAGCCGTACCACAGCCCGATCGCACGCTGCAGCGCCGATTCCACGGCCGTGTTGTCCGTCTGGTGGAACACGTACCCGTTGCGCATCTCCCCCGGCTGGTCTGAGTGGTCCCAGTCGAAGACGGTGTCCGCCAGCCCCCCGACGCCCCGGACCGCCGGAACGGTCCCATACTTCATGGCGATGAGCTGGGCGAGGCCACACGGCTCGAACATGCTCGGCATGACCAGGATGTCGGATCCCGCGTAGATCAGATGGGCGAGTTCGTTGTTGAACTCCAGTTCCAGATGGCAGTCGGGATTGTCGTTCAGGTGGTATTTCAGGTTCCAGAAGTGTTCCTGGATCTCCGAGTTGGGGCTTGAGCCGATCAGAATGAACTGTGCTCCCTGCTCCAGGGCATAGAACATGGCATGCCGGATCAGATGCACGCCCTTCTGCTCGTCGAGGCGACCGACATAGGCGACGATCGGCTTGTAGACATCGCGCATCAGGAATCGCTCGCGCAGGGCACGCTTGTTGGCGTACTTGCCGTCGGGGTCGTGCGGCGAGTAGTTCTGGACGATCAGCGGGTCGACTTCCGGATTCCACAGGTCGTAGTCGACGCCGTTGAGAATGCCGCCGAACTTGCTCTGGTGGACATGCAGGACGCCGCCGAGTCCCTCGCCCTGCTCGGTGATGCGCGACTCCCAGGCATATCGGGGAGAGACGGTGGTTGTGAAGTTCGCATAGACGATGCCGCCCTTGAGCAGGTTCAGTGCTCCGGGCCGGGTGTCGTCGGCCAGCCGTTCCCCGCAGGCGAACCGCGAGATCGGGTGCAGGTTCGTCGCTCGCAGGACCTCGTCGCCGCACAGGCCCTGGTGCCGGAAGCTGTGTACCGTCAGGCAGACCCGTCGCTCGCCGAGGGACCGCTGGTACTGCTCGAACAGCAGCACCGGTACCAGCGCCGTCTGCCAGTCATGGCAGTGGATGACGTCGGGACGTTTGCCGGACTGCAGCATGAACTCCAGCGCGGCCTTGGAGAAGAACGCGAACCGCAGGGGGTCGTCATCGTCCCCGTAGTAGCTGTTGCGTTCGAAGAAGCCGTCCTGCGAGTGCGGCTCGATGAAGAAACACTTGCGGCCGTGGACGAACCCGAACCACACCGTGCAACGGATCTTCCCGTTGTACCAGGGAACCCAGAGGTCCTGGAAGGTAACGCCAAGACCATAGATTTGGTCATACCGCATGTTTCGGTACTTCGGAAGAACAATCTCGACAGAATTGCCTCGGATCTCCAGCTCCCTGGTCAGTCCGAAAACAACTTCTCCCAGACCCCCGGCCTGCGCGACCGGGGCACATTCTGATGCAACCTGAACGATGTACATGTGCTCTCGCAGCGCTCCGCCGTCAACCCGACATCCCCGTCGCCGGGCGGGCAGGACGCGACCACGGCCCCCTGGCACCACACCGGCCTGAACGACCCGCGGGACCGAATGAGCAGCGTCGATGGCACGCTCCTCGCCGAGTTCACCGGCACTGCCCAGCAGACCACCAGCGGGTACAGGCCAATACGCTAATAGTGCGAAGCCCTATGTAACGGTGCTTTGGAACTTTTCGCCTGAAGCTGATTGGCGACCGAATAGCACAAAATTACCAAACTTTGACACTTCACCCGACAGGCACCAGCCGGCCCTGGCATCCCGCCGGCCGCTGCGCCATCGTTGGGCGAAAGGGGAACGAGGAGGCACCAAATGTGCGTCCAATGTGTCGGGATGTGCGCGTACTGCGACTGCAGAAGTCTGCCAGCCATCAGCCGCCTGAGTCGGGACCATGCCGACATCCTGGAACTGGCCGACGAGCTGACCCTGCTCGTCAACGTCGGCGGCCCGAGCGATGCCACATTCGATCGGTTCCTGGCCATGCTCCGCGAGCACGGCCGACGCGAGGAAGCGGGACTGTTCGCTGAGCTGAGCCTCGATGAGGCGTTCGCCGACGCTATGCGCGCACTGCGGGTGGAGCATCGAACGATCTACCGGGTGCTGCGGCTGCTGCGGCGCAACGGGACCGATGCCCATACACTCCGTTCCGCCCTCGGATCGCTATTTCGGCATATTCTCAGGGAAGAGCGCGGATTGTTCCCTCCTGCCGCGATCATGCTCAGTACCGAGGCTCTGGAGCGGGCCGACACCCCTGGAGGCCGTTGGCCCGATTAGATATGGGCTTCGATGCCGCCCAACATCCGTTTTGTAATACATTATCAATCACCGGGATGGAGTCGACCTACGACTTTGGTAGGGGTCGAATCTCGGGGTGTGACCCGGGTCAGCAACTCATGTTCTCCTCAGGTTCGCTCCGTAGACTGCCTCTCGTGGCCCATTGGCTTGCCGAACTGGCGAATCTCCCGACAACGCTGCTCACCGCATTGCTCGGCATCATTATGCTGCTCGACGGCATCCCGGTGCTGGGTCTGCTGATACCCGCAGATGCCGCCGTCATGCTCGCGATGGCAGCGAAGGGCCCGCTCGGGAGCGTCCCCGTCTTGATCGGCGTCGTCGGGGGATATCTGGTGACAGCGTCTCTGGGCTTCCTCGTCGGCCGCCATTTCGGTCCGCAGGTCCGTTCCAGCCGGTTCGGGGCCTGGATCGGCGAGCCGCGCTGGATGCTTGGCGAGCGCCTGCTCACGGCCAAGGGTGCCCACATGCTCGTCGCCACGCCGTTCCTGCCGGTGGTCAGCACGGTCGTGCCGTTGATCGCCGGGGGCCTGAGGGTGCCGTACCGGCGGTTTGTCTGCTTTGTTGCCGTCGGATCGATCGCCTGGGCCGGCCTCTATGTCGCGCTGGGCGCGCTCGCCGGGGTGATCGGCAGCATCCTGCCAGGCGGCACGGTGGCGACCCTGGCGTCCATCGTCGTGGGGATGCTCCTGAGCATCACCGCGATTCCCCGGCTCCGCCAGCTCATCACCACGCCAGCCCCCACCCCGGTTACCACCCCTACCTCGGCCCCCACGGGATGAAGGTGGTGATCGGGGGCAGACACCCCGAAACCAACTGTTGTACCGGATTCTTTCGGAACGCCTGCCCTCGATCACCGGGGTGCTAGGTAATCCGGATCCTCATTCGAGTCCCGTTCTGGTGCAGCACCCGAACCCGAACGTTGTGGTTCGGGATCTTGACGCCGTAGTACAGCCCGGCGATAACGTCTTCGGCGTAGTAGTCACGGCTGTCGTCGAACACCGGTACCCCGGCCTGACCCCACACGTAGCTGGCCACGCCGGTGTTGTGCAGGGTGAAGGAATCGGCTCGGCGCAGCGAGAACGGAGCGTCGTAGCCCTGGACCCGGCCCCGCCACGGCAGGCCGTCCGTCCGGTAGATCAACTCCGGGTGGGCATCGATCGGCAGGATGAGGCCCTCACCATGGTGCTGACTGGTGTTGTTGTCCGACTGGGAGGTGTCCCAGTAGGAAACGAGCAGACCCTCCTGATACGGGAAGTGCTCCACCCAGCTTGGCTTCTCCGGCAGGAAGCCGAAGTTGTACGGACCTGACTTGAGGTACTGGTCGTAGGAAACCCAGGACCGGTTGGACATGATGTAGTAGTTGTCGTACAGGTTGGTGAGGCTGCTTCCCACCGTGGTGAACCCGACAGCGGTCCAGCCGTTGTCGCCGTCCTCGGCGCCGTCGGCGAACACGGTGGTATCACCGGCGGTCACCGTGATGTCGTCGGCGAAGAAGCCCTTGCCCCCCACGGCACCATCAGTCAGGTAGCGGAAGCGCAACGCGATGGTCTGTCCGGCGTAGGCGGACAGGTCAAACACGGCGGCGACCGGTGACTCGCTGGTGCCGTCGATCCCGTTGCCCTCCTCCGGGTTGGTGATGGACCCGGGGATGGCCACGAACCCGCTTCCGGCGTCGACCTCGACGAAGGCGTAGTCGCACGGGTCTGGCCCGCAGTCCTCGATGTCCCAGGTGGCCTGGAAGGCCAGGGTCGCCGCCTCCGCCGGCAGGGTGACCTGCCGCGTCAGGGTGTTGTTGAGTTCATCGCCCTTGCCGCTCCACCACTGCTTGCTGCCCTCCGGCGGGGTCGGAAGGACAGTCGTGGCCTCCTTCTTGGGGAGCACCACGACTGCGGCCTGCGGTTTGCGGCTGTTGTACTCGTGCGGGCCCAGGTTCAGGGTTCTCTTCTCGCCAGCCTGCACGACCTCGTAGTCGAGCCAGCCGAGTTGGAGCTTGTCCCATGCGGACAGGTCGGCGGCCCGGCTGCTGATGGCGTTGTCGCCGGGAGCGCTGACCCGGCTCTGCGCCATGATGGTCCACCAGTTGACGGGGTTGTCTCCGCCACCGGAGGTGTCGTAGTGGTCCGGCAAACCAAGATCATGACCGTATTCGTGAGCGAAGACGTCGAGGCCGCCGTTTTCCGGCTGCACCGTGTAGTCGCCGACCCATAGACCGGTCGAACCGACAGGGCTGCCACCGAGCTGGTTGAACTCCGGCCCGGTCTTGCCGAAGTTGTTGAAGTAGCTGTACCAGCGGTGGCTCCAGATCGCGTCCTCGCCCTGGTAGGGGTCACCGTCGGCCTGGTCTCCGCCGGCATGGACGACCTGGAAGCGGTCGATGTACCCGTCGGCCTCGTTGAAGTCGCCGTCGCCGTCGTAGTCGTAGCGGTCCCACTGGTCGAACGAGGCCAGCTCTGCCGCGATCTCCGCATCGCTCAGCCCCGCGGCGTGCTGGTTGGTGACCCAGACCGCCAGCGCGTCATTGATGAGCTCCCAGACGTTGCTGCACACCGACGACGTGCACGGAAAGCCATTGCTCCGCCCGTACCGTGCCTCGGTGTACGGCACCTTGACCCATTCGGTCACCGTCCCGTTGACGCTGTAGCGCCCGGAGGACTGCTTCTCGTAGTAGGTCTTCAGCGACTCGACATCCGCCCCGGTACCGAAGTACAGGTTCTGGAAGTACTCCTGGGAGAAGTCCGCCTTCCAGTATGTCGAGTTGTTCAGTGTCCGATCCGGCTCGGGCATCTGGTTGTGCAACGGGCCGTCGAACACCGTCGGGCCGAGGGTGGAGGGATCGGTGTCCTGATCCGGGTAATCGGCATGTCGCTCATCGCCGAACTCGGCGAGCACAACAAAGATCTTGTCCGTCTTCTCCCGGCTCAATTCGACATACTGGTCGACTCTGGTCCGGCCGCCCGCGTTCCCCTTGCCCCGGACCGCCTTGGAGCCGACCTTGGCCACGGTGCTCGCGCCGCGCTCCTCCGCCTGGATCTCGCCAGAGAGGATGCCGGTCAACGCCGCCTCACGAGCCTCCCGCCGCTTCTCTTCCAGGGGATTGGGCAGATCGTCAATACCTGGTGCGGTCTCTGCCGCCTCGACTGAAGACTGGGCGGGCGCCGCGGCGACTGGAGCGCCGACGGCGAACACCCCCGTCCCCGATACCAGCGTGAGACTGATCAGTCCCACTGTCCATTTACGCACAAATACCTCCCATGGTGGGACAGGACGCGAATCGAAGCCGTCATGAGGACTATTCGATACGCCTGCCAGTGAGGCTATTCGCTCCCCCCGGGAGCGGCGAGTACCCGCGAAATCGACAGGAAACACCTGCCGCACGCTATGGCCGATTTATGCTTTTCGCCCAACCACGTGACCGGCTTCGTCGCAGTCCGCGCCGCCAGGTAAGGGTCGATGCAAGGGTCACTTCTGCAAGACGCACGGCTACCGAAGCACAGCCCAGCTTCGGCGAGTCGCAAGTTTCTCTTAGGTGTTGATGAAGGGAACGCCGAGGATGCCGGTCGGACGAACCGAGACGCTATCTTCGGTCTGTTCCATCCGACAGCGCCGGGGCCCCTCCACTTCCCCCCACAGCCCGGCGCGGCCTGACGTCCGGCCGGCCCCCCACCCACTGGTCGGCCGGACGTGGGCATCTCCATCGGATTCTCCGCACGGTGAAGGCCAGATTGCGTTTGGCTATGTCACTCGCCGTTTGGGGCGGTACGCTCATGCGGTACACCAATTGGCTCCCCGAAGGTTCATCTGTCGCGGGTTCCCGCCGCCTCTGGCTGCGCTCGTGCGGACCTGCGACATCCGCGACGGGAGTTGGGCGATCTGGATGGGGTGACCAGGTCGCTCCCTTGGTCGGCCCGGCGGC
>JABDRL010000425.1 GCA_013041765.1 Dactylosporangium sp.
CATCTTGATGCGGTTGACCTGGCCTTCGACCGGGCCTGAGCTGTGGGGCAGGGTCAGCCCGTTGACCACGGCGGCGTAGTCGCGGGTGAGGCCGTTGGCGAACGAGTGCGGTTGCGGGAGGTCGTCGTCGCGGCGCAGGATCCAGCTGGTGCTCTGGCGGGCCTTGGGCGGCCTGGCCACCGGCGGTGGCGCGGGCGTGCGTGCCCGCCAGGGGCGCAGGTAGGCGCGGACCGTGCCGTAGCTGCCCCGGTAGCCCCTGGCCTGCAGTTCGGTGAACAGGGCCTTGGCGGATCGGCACCCGCTGGTCCAGCGTTGGTGCGGGTGATCGGTGTGCTCGTCGAGGACGCTGGGTCGGCTGCCCGGGTGGGCGCGGGTCAGCAGTTGCTCGACGTCGGTGGTGCGGGCGAAGCGGCGAATGGTCTGGCGGGCCAGGCCGGTCTGGCGGGCGATGGTCATGATTCCCTTGCCCTGGTCGAGGAGTTCCTGGATCTGCTGGTGGCGTCGTCGGGTCCGGTCGGCCAGCCGTCCGTCGTCGGCGGGCTGGCCGTCGGCCACGGCGTCGGTCGGGTTCTGGGCCGCGGGCGGTGGTGGTGGCGCGGCCGGGAGTTCGCGCAGGCACTGGTGGTGGGCTGCGACGGTCTGGTCGGCGTGTTCGGCGAGGTTGTGCCAGAGGTGGAAGCGGTCGGCGACCTGGATCGCCTGCGGGGCGCCGCGGTTGGCGCCGTCGGCGGAGGCACCGGCAACGACGGACCGCACAGTCGTCATGGGCGCAGACGAACAGCCGCACCCCGAGGATGACCACGACGGGCCTGCCACCGAGGGCGGTGTCACCGCCGAAATGGTACACAATGGATCGAACGAGCCGAAGGAACCAACATCGATCAACGCGAACGGGTCAGATCCAGTTTTCAAAAACCGGCGACATCGCCGAGCAGATGAGGCCGCGTTGGCGGTGACCCAGACCAAGAACGCCTACCTCGCCGCCCGCCACCGACGTGTCGCCGCGCGACGGGGTAAGAAGCGAGCCATCGTCGCGGTCTCGACCAACGACTATCGGACGCCCGTTGAGGCCCGGCTCGGGTATCGTCACGGGCACGCCCTCGCAGCATGACACGCGGGTGTTCCGAAGGCCGAGATCATCGGCCTACCGCATTCGATCCGGCACATCCCACAGGTACACGCTGCCGCACGAAGCGATGGCAAGAACCCTGCCATCAGGGCTGAACGCCATGCCGCTGGCCCCATACGACACCGATACGGGCCGCCCCAGAGGCTGCTTGGTGACCGGATTCCACAGTTGCACGGTGCCATCATCGCCACCACTGGCCAACATCGCACCATCGGGACTGAACGCCACCGAGCGGACACCGCCATCGTTTCCCGTGCGAATAGTATCGATACGCTGGTCAGTGGCGCGGCCCCACAGGTGCACTGCGCCGGTACGATCGCCGACCGCGAGGATGTTCCCATCGGGGCTGAACGCGACGGTCGACGCATAGTTGGTGTGATCGGTGAGTGGTTGGCTTCTGGGCCGGCCGGTCGCCGGATCCCACCGCCGCACCATCCCGTGACCAGGGGCGACGATATAGCGTGCAATAACTACGACGGCGAGAGTTGTGCCATCCGGGCTGTACGCCACAGCATCCGCAGACAGATCGTAGCCATGTAGGCGCTGCAAATCAGTCGGCTCCGTCCGGTGAACCAGCGCCACCGCCACCACTGCGGCCACCGAGACGACAGCCAGGACCGCGAACGCAACCCGAGCCGGGACTGGCGCGAGGATTCGGTGCCACAGCCGACGACGGCCAGTCGTAGTAGCCGCAGCAGCCTGCGCTGGATCTGACGTGGCCGAGTCGTCTCCTAGCTGCGGTATCCGGGCGAATCTCTTGGAAGCCGGCGTGGCCAGGAGTACCACGATTGCGGCGTAGGTGAGGAATCCGACGATGTTCAGGGCGTTGGCGAGAACTGGATGCCAGCTGGGGATCATGTCGCCGAACCCCTCGTTGTCCAGCAAGAGCTGACCCGGCGCGGCGGTTGCATTGAGGCCCAGGAGGCCGACCACCCCGACCAGGCCAAGCCCAAACCCCAGACCGGCCAAGGCCCATGCGGTGCTCCGTCCTCGTCTGGAACCACGACGGAGGTACACCCCGGAAACACCGACGGCTATCGGCAGGATCATCCCAACGAGGATCCGCCACGAGCTCGCTGAACCGGATTCTCCGGTCGACCAGGACATCAGCAGTTCGATGTCCCGCTGTCCGAGTCCCGAGTGTTTCTGGAGGTTGCTTCTGGTCACCGCCTCGGCCGCAGCGTCCGCACCGTATCCGACGATGGCCATCACCGGCACCGAGATCATCAGGAGTACCGTTGCTGCGACTACAGGTGGACAGGACCGCGGGAAACTGGTCATTGTGACGGTGGTCTCTCGAGGGATGATGTCGCTTCACGACGTCGAAGGGGTCACGCGCCACTGCAGTAGTCCGCCGACAGCAGAGAGAGAACGACCTCAACCTGCGGTGCCGAGAACCTCGTCCCTCCCTGCTCACGGCCATTTCGGCCCACGTAGCCGGGTCCCGCCTGGGATGACCTCGTCAGGCTACGACGGATCGCTGTCGATCGCTGGGCGAGGATCCCGCGGTGCTGGCCTCCCGCGGCGCGTTCCCCGGGCGCCGTCGGTGGCCTCGGTCAGCGGATCGGACACCGACGTGACCTGGGCGATGCTCCGAAGCCTGGCCGCTGCGGCCGGTACCGGCGGGACGTTCGGGGAGGCTGTCGGACCGGCGGCCGTCCCCGCACCCGACCGGAAAGCTGTCATGGCTGACACATTGCCAAGACGTGTCAGTCATGACATCACTGTGACGCCGCCGCTCACTCGACCAGCGGTACCGCCCCGAGGTAGCACCAGTGCCCGCCGTCTCGGACGAAACGGCTGTGTTCGTGCAGCAATCCAGCGACACCCCGATGGCGGTAGTGGGCCCGGAATTCGACGGTGCCGGTGGTTTCGAACGGCCCGCCGCCGCCGACGGCGACGACGTCGAGGCGCGTCCACCGCTGGTGCGGATCCAGCTGGAGCCGGACCGGTCGCGTGGTGGGGTGCCAGGTACGCAGGAGATACCCGGCGTCGGCGATGGCGAACGCGCTGAAGCGCGACCGCATCAGCGCCTCGGGGCTGGCCGCCGTGCCCTGTCCCTGATGGAGCGGTCCGCAGCAGGCGGAGTACGGCCGCCCGGTCCCGCAGGGACAGGCTTCGGGCATGTCGCTGGCGCGTCTTCGCCGCTTTCTGGCCACGGCAACCATTGTGGCCCCGCTCGGACCGCGCCCAGCGGCCAGGAGCGGGCGGGAGCGGGCGGGAGCGGGCGGGAGCGGGCGGGAGAAGGGGCGGGACAGCATCGGGCGGGCCCGGGATCCCAGGCCCGCCCGATGCCCGACGCATCAGTCGAGCAGCTGCGTCACGGTGCCGGCAGCGACCGTCCGGCCGCCTTCCCGGACCGCGAAGCCCAGCCCGAGGTCCATCGCGATCGGCTTGCCCAGCTCGATGACCAGCTCGACGGTGTCACCCGGCAGGACCACCGGGGTCGCGCCGAGGTCCACCGAGCCCGACACGTCCGTGGTCCGGAAGTAGAACTGCGGACGATAGTTGGCGAAGAACGGGGTGTGCCGGCCACCTTCCGCGGCCGTCAGCGCGTACAGCCGCGCGGCAAGCCGACGGTGCGGGGTCACCGAGCCGGGGAGCGCCACGACCTGACCGCGCAGCACCTGGTCCCGCTTGACCCCACGGAGCAGGATCGCGGCGTTGTCCCCGGCCTCGGCCTGAGCCAGCGATCTCCCGAAGGTCTCCAGCCCGGTGGCGACAGTGGACAGGGTCGGGCCAAGACCGACCACCTCGACGGCGTCGCCGACCCGCAGCGTGCCCCGCTCGATCGCACCCGTGACGACCGTGCCCCGGCCGGAGATGGTCAGCACGTCCTCGACCGGCATCAGGAACGGCTGGAGCAGGTCCCGGTCAGGCACTGGAACGTACCGGTCCACCGCATCCAGCAGGTCCACGATGGACTTTACCCAGCGGGGGTCGCCGTCCAGCGCGCGCAGGGCGGACACCCGGACCACCGGCACCTCGTCCCCCGGGAAGCCGTACTCCGTCAGCAGTTCACGCACTTCGAGTTCGACGAGGTCGAGCAGTTCCTGGTCCGCTGCGGCGTCGGCCTTGTTGAGCGCCACCACGAGATGCGGCACTCCGACCCGCCGCGCGAGCAGCACGTGCTCCCGGGTCTGCGGCATCGAACCGTCCTGTGCGGACACGACCAGGATTACGGCGTCCACCTGGGCGGCACCGGTGATCATGTTCTTGACGTAGTCGGCGTGCCCCGGCATATCGACGTGGGCGTAGTGCCGCGTCGCGGTCTCGTACTCGACGTGGGCGATGTTGATGGTGATGCCCCGGGCGATCTCCTCCGGTGCCCGGTCGATCCCGTCGAATGACACGAACCGGTTGGTTGCCGGGTCACGGTCGGCGAGCACCCTGGTGATGGCCGCGGTCAGCGTCGTCTTTCCATGATCGACATGACCCATCGTGCCGATATTGAGGTGCGCCTTCGTGCGCACGAATTCGCTCTTCGCCATGGTTGATGTGCCCCCACATCTGGATGAAAGGGAAGCAGGACAGCATCACGCGGGCGGTACGCCACACCGCTTCGAAAACCCCGCGCCAGAACCGCGCCGGAAACGCTGGATCCCAGAAAAACGCCGGACGACACCCTCCCCCGCGGGTTCTGCTGGTGCTGGGAGAGGGTCAGCTATCGGCTCGTCCGGCGCACGCAACGGCGGACCAGCCCAGGATGACACCTGGCGACGCTGGGATCCGGGTTGCGACCATGGCGGCCATCGTAGTGAGCGGCGGGTCACCGGCCAACCGGATTTCGCGGTGCCGGCCGGCTGGCACCGCGACCAGACCGGGCAGGGGTGCCCACCCCCTTCCGAAGATCTGGGAACCTTCTTGTGATTCCAGGGGTATGTCTTTCCCAGTTATCGCGATCACGGTTATGGCCAGGAACTGCCCGGGTCGCGGCCCGGGCCGACCGCTACCGGGCGCGGTTGAGTGCGGCCGGGCTGACACCATCGGCCGCCCACACCGCCAGGGCGCGCCGGTCGACCAGGGTGATCCCCAGCCGGGCGGCCGCGTCGACCGCGGGCCGGCTGAATCGACCGGTTGTGACGATCACCGCGATGTCCGCGCGGTGCACGGCCCGCGCGGTGCCGGCGAAGCGCTGCACGTCCGGGCTGCCCACCGCCCGGTCGGCGCGCAGGCACTTGCACTGCGCCACCACCCGGCAGCGGCCGGGGCCGACCGCGATGATGTCGGCGCCCAGGTCACCGGCGCCGCCGCACACCTCGACCCGGCCGAACCCGGTCCGGCGCATCAGCGCCGCGGTCCAGTGCTCGAACTGCGTCCCGGTCAGCCCGTCGGCCATCGCGATGCTGCTGGTCAGCGCCGCGGCCCGGCGCTGGGTCGCGTCCCGGCGGACCCTGACGAGCCAACCGCCGCCACCGGCGGCGGCCAGCACCACCAGCACGACGACGGCAAGGACCCACGGGTGCCGGCCCAGGTACGCCGCCACCAGCGACAGCAGCCCGACCGCGCCGAACGCGCCGGCCAGCCACATCCAGGCGGCCGCCTCCGCCCGCTGGCGCCCGCGCCGACGCCTACGCCGCGCCATCGCACCCCGCCGCTGCCCGGCCCCCGGCCGGCCTCGTGCTCCGCAACGACATCGGACGCTCCCCCGTTCCACCCGGTACCGCGGGTATCACCATCGGTATATCAGGTGGCACCGACATTGCCCGCTGCCGCGACGCGGCAGAGCGGCGGTGCCTGGCACCGCTGACGGCCCGACAGCCCCGCCACGCCGCAACGTATTCCATATTTTGAAATTACTATCCTATATTACGAGACACCCGGGGTAGGTTGATCGCACCGAAGCAGGAAGGCTCGCCATGGTCGCCACGCCCCAGGTCTACACCCACGGACACCACGAATCGGTGCTGCGATCGCACCGGCGACGCACCGTCGACAACTCCGCCGGGTACCTCCGGCCCCACCTCGCCCCGGGCATGACCCTGCTCGACCTCGGTTGCGGGCCGGGAACACTCACCGTCGGCCTGGCCCAGCGCGTGGCCCCGGGCCGGGTCACCGCGGTTGAGCTGACCGACGACATCCTCCGGCTGGCCCGGCGCCAGGCCGCCGCGAGCGCCCAGGACAACATCGACTTCCACGTCGCCGACGTCCATGCGCTCGACCTTCCCGACGCGGCATTCGACGTCGTCCACGCCCACCAACTCCTGCAACACGTGGCCGATCCCGTCGCGGCCCTCCGGGAGATGCGCCGGGTGTGCCGCCCCGGGGGCATCGTCGCCGTCCGGGACGGCGATTTCGGGGCCTTCACCTGGTTCCCGCTCCTGGGCGAGCTGGAGGAATGGCTGCGCCTGTACCGGAACCAGGCCCGAGCCAACGGCGGTGAGCCCGACGCCGGACGCCGCCTGCTGTCCTGGGCCAACGCCGCCGGATTCACCGAGGTCACGGCGACGGCGAGCACCTGGTGCTTCGCCTCCCCGGAGGACAAGCGGTGGTGGGCCGGGACCTGGGCCGACCGGGTATCCCGATCCGGCCTGGCCCGGCAGCTCATGGCCTCCGGCGCCGCGACGGGCGAGGACCTCCGTCGCATCGCGGCGGGTTGGCGGGCCTGGGCCGAAGCGCCCGACGCCTGGTTCGCCGCGGTCCACGGGGAACTCCGCTGCCACCGGTAGGCTCCGTCGGCCTCCGGATCCCGGTGCTACCCGGTCCGCAGCCAGGCTGCGGTGTCCGCCGGCAGCCGGCGTCGGCGATCGGCGACGGGTCACGGGCTCGGCCAGATCGCGTCGACCCCGAGATCGGCGAGGTAGGGCAGCCTTCGCCGGATCCCGGCGAGGTCCCCGATCCCGTCGCCGTTGCCGTCGGCGAAACTGCGCGGGCAGACCTGGTAGATCACCGCGCCCCGCCACCACGGCCTGGTGCCGGATGGAACGGCTTCGGGATGAAGGCCGGCCCAGGACGGTTCGGTCAGGAACCCGTACGCCATGAGGCTGTCGGAGCCCCTGCGGAGCAGCCGGGATCGGCGTGACCGCCGCGATCGCGTCGCGACGACCGCCATCGAAGTGTCCTCAGGGGTGGTACGGGCGGGGAGGTGGCTTCCGGCCGGCCTGGAAGAACGCTGGTCGCGGGGTGGTGGGCCGGTCGCGGCCGGGGCTCTTCCAGGCATCCGAGCCGGTGGCCGATCGTCAGGTGACGGTGGCGAGAATCGCGTTGGCCTGCTTCTCCGCGACGTCGAGCAGCGCGTCGATCTGCTGCGCCGCGGCCTCCCCGGTCCACAGGCTCGGCTCGGGAAGGCCAGCCGGCTGCTCGTGCTGGGCGTCGAAGATGACGTCCTTGAGCTGCTGGAGGACCTGCTTGCCCGGGCCGGTGTTGAAGGACGCCCGCCAGGTGCCGCCGTCCTTGGTGGCGATCGATGAAACAACCGCACTGTCTGACCGCCGCTGCCGAAAGAACCACGGCTGCCGAAAGAACCGTGGCGCCGGCCAGATCGCCGGCCAGATCGCCGGCCAGATCGCCGGCCGGCCCCCACGCCGCGGCTAGGCCTTGCGTCCGATCCCGGCGTAGGCCCCGGTCCGTTCGGGGCACTCGATGATCTCACCTGAGTCCGGCCGCCACTCGCAGGTGAACACCAGCCCCGGATCGACCATCGACAGATCGCCAAAGAACGCACTGACCTCGGTATACGTGCGCGGGTGCAGCGGCGTCGGGGTGCGGGCCGACAGCTGCTGCGCCGCGATCACCTCCGGTGGCTGCTGGTCCATGGTGGCGTGGCTGAGGGCCAGGTAGCTTCCCCTGGCCAGTCGCGTGCGCAGCCGGGCAATGGCCTTGCCGGGGCCATCGACGCCGGACAGAAAATGCACCATTCCCACCAGGATCACGGCAACTGGGCGGTCGAAGTCGAGGAGACCGAGCTCGGTCGCCTCGGCGACGATCCGATCGGGCTCCCGAAGATCAACGCAGAGCACGGCGACCCGCTCGTTACCGTCCAGGATGGTCTCGCTGTGTGCCACCGCGACCGGATCAACGTCCACGTAGACCACGGTGGACTCCGGAGCGATCTCCTGGGCGATCTCGTGCACATTGCCAACGGTCGGGATGCCAGAACCGATATCCAGGTACTGCGTCATGCCCTGACGGGCCAGGAAACGCACGGCCCGGCGCAGGAACAGGCGGTTGGTCCGCATGGCCGCCGCGGCATCGGGCGACGTGTGGGCCAGCTCGTCACCGAGAACCCGGTCGACCGCGAAATTGTGTGCCCCACCAAGAATGTAGTCATAGACGCGAGCGACGCTCGGCCGGCTCATGTCGGTATCCCTGGGTGCCCAGCTGGGAAGATCCATCCACTATCACCCCTTTGTCGTGGTCCACGCGCCGTCCAAGGTATCGTGCGGACGACCAGATCGACGTCGGCCGTTGTCCCCGTGGCCACTCGTCTCAACGGGCGATAGTAGGCTCCTCGCCCCAGATCAGCGTGCCCCCGTCGTACAGCGGCAGGTACCGCGCCGCCGGTGCCGACCAGTCATTGGATGGATCCCACTGACCGCCGCTGGTGATGGTCAGCTGCACCTCGCGGCGGTACTCGGACCGGCCGCCGGGGAAGCTGAGCGTTCCGGTGCAGTCGACGGTGAAGTAGTAGACCTCGCCGGCGTGCTGGGTCGGTCCGGTCGGTTGCTGGCAGGTCGAGTACGGCGAGGTCGCCGTGACCTGTGCCGCGGTGGTCGATCCGTCGAGGGTGAAGTAGTAGCGGAACGATCCCCGGTCCAGCACCCTGGCCGGCCAGGCCGACGTGTTCGTCAGGAACACCTGCATCGAGGTGCCCCGCGAGTCGGAGTTGATCGTGGTCCGGTCAAGGTAGATCTCATCGCCGTCCGGGGTCTCGCCCGGGATGCTCGCCAGCGGCTGGCCGCCGTACTCGCCGTGCAGGCGGGCCAGGGCGCTGGTGAAACCGGCGTTGTAGTCCAGAGCGACCTCGTTGCCGATGAAGTCGCTGCGGTCGTCGGTCCAGGCGTCGGTCGCGTCTGGGCCGCCGACCAGCGCGCCGTAGAGGATGTGCCGGTTGGTCGCCGGTTCGCCGGTGGCACTGGCGTTCAGCCACGAGCCGTGCGCGCCACGGTGGTGCACGTTGCGCGGGGGGTTGGTGCCGAATCCGACGACGTAGCTGTGATCGCCCGGGTTGTCACCCAGCGAGTAGTCGATCTGCCGCTTGGCGAAGTCGTGGTACCGGTGGTAGAGCGCGTCCTCCGGGCCCAGGTGGTCGGCGTAGTACAACGCGACGAACGCGGTGTACGCCGCCATTCGCAGCGGCGCCCAGTAGAACATGTACGCCAGGCCACCGGGGGTGTATTCGCCCCTGGCCCCCTGGTATCCCACGGTCCAGTAGTCCAGGTACCGCTGGGTGTCCGTGGCGTACTCCGCCTCGCCGGTCAGCCGCGCCATCAGCGCGTAGACCGCGTATTGCTTGTCGTTCCAGCCGAATCCGTAGCTGTAGGCCGGCACCGCGGCCGACCCACCACCCGCGTCGGACTGGCTACCCATCTTCGGGTAGAACTCCCTGGCCCGGGCCAGGTAGGTGGCGTCCCCGGTGGCCCGGTAGAGCCAGACCGCGTTCCAGGCCAGCTCGTCCCAGTACATCTTGGTGGCGCCCGCGTTCTGACCGCCCTCCTGCGTCGAGGTGTAGTACCCGGAGGCCGCCGGAACGCAGTTGACGTACGCCGTGTCCCTGCCGTCGCCGCCCTTGGTGGTGTCGGCGAAGGTGAACAGCTGCCTGGCGTGGCCGAGCAGGGTGTCGGCATAGCCGGGATCGGTGGGGGCGAACAGCATCGCCGAGGCCGCGAACGCGGCACCGGTCTCCGCCGCCACGTCGGTGCCGGGGCAGGACGCCGTGATCTTGTGTGCCGGGCGGGGGAAGTCCATCAGCTGCGCGCGAGCCTCCAGCGTTTCCGGCGCCCCCCAGTAGCTGTGGTCGATGGTGCCGTCGCCGACCTGCACGTACAGGGTGTTCGGATCCGGATGAGCGTTGATCAGGTAATCCATGCCATGACGCACGGTGTTCCGGAGCGACTGGAGCTGGCCCGAACTGGCGTAGGTGTCGCGGTAGTCGACGCCGCCCCAGGCGAGGTTGGTCATGGCGAACGCCATCGGGAACCCGAACTTGACGTGGTCTCCGGCATCGTAGAAGCCGCCGGAGAGGTCGACCCCCTCGGCTCGGCCGTCGTTGCGGGTCGAGTCCCCACGCCAGGAGACCCGGTTCCAGGATGGCAGGTCGCCCGACTGTTGCGCCTCGTAGAAGAAGAACGACTTCTGGAGCGCCTCGCCGTAGTTGAAGGTCGACGCGGCCGAGCGGACCATGGCGGGGGACGACGGGCTCGCGGCGGTCAGCCCGGCTGCCACGACGGCCACCGCGATCGGCGTGGCCAATATCGTACGGAGCACTGATTGTCGCATTATAATATCGTTCTTGGTCCATACGCGGTACGTCAACGGTGGCCGGAGTGACCTGCGGGACGACCACGGCCGGGGCCGCCGGGGCGGCTGAAGGTTCCACCGGCCCGCCCCGCGCCCCGACCAATCCGGATCGATCCCCTGCCGTCGGGCGCCCAGGACACCGGTGCCGCCCGTCCCCCGGAGGAATGAGATGGCCACTGCTCCAACGTCTCCCGCGTTCGATCCGACCCGACAACTGGATATCGCCCGGCGGGCCATCGCCAAGCACTCGTTCTGCGTGCTGGCCACCTCCTCGGCCAAGAACCGACCGCACGCGGTCGGGATCCTGTACGCCGCGGTGGACCTGACCCTGTACCTCCTGACGGGAGAGAACACCGTCAAAATCCGGAACATTCGGGAGAACCCCAAGGTTGCCGTCTCGATCCCGGTGCGCAAGTACCCGTTCGCGCCCCCGATGGCCGTGCAGTTCCAGGGTGTGGGCGCGGTGCTGGCCGTGGACGATCCGCACATCCAGCCGCTGCTCGGGACCGGCCGGCTGAAGCGCATCACGTCGTTCGGTGCGCTCGACACCCCGGGGGCGTGCTTCATCACGGTGACACCGCATCGCCGGATCTCCACCTACGGCCTGGGCATTCCCCTGGCCCGGTTGCTCCGGGACCTGTCGGGGGGAGCACGCAGCGTCGAGCTGCCCTGAGTCGCGGCCGCGCCCCGGCGGCCCGCGGCCGGTGAACCCGGATGCCGCCGATGACTTGACCTGGAGCGCGCTCCAGGCTAGAGACTTGCCCCAGTCGCCGCCCCGGCGACACCAGCGGAAGGGAGACCGCCGTGACCATGGCCATGACGAGAACGCTCGGTCGGAGCGGGATCGCCGTCAGCGCGCTCGGAATGGGGACCTGGGCGATCGGTGGCGCGATGCGGGCCGGCGATCAGCCGCTCGGCTACGGCGTCGCCAACGACGAGGAGGCCACCCGGGCCATCCGGCGGGCGTTCGACCTGGGCGTGACGCTGTTCGACACCGCGAACGTCTACGGATGCGGGCATGCGGAGCGGGTGCTCGGCGCGGCCCTGGCCAAGGTCCGTGACCAGGTGGTGATCGCCACCAAGTGGGGCATGACCTTCGACGAGGACACCGCCGAGGTGTTGCAGAACGACGGTACGCCAGCCCAGGTCCGCCCATCGCTGGAAGGATCGCTGCGGCGGCTGGCGACCGACCATGTCGACGTGTTCCAGTTCCACATCAACGAATATCCGGCTTCCATGGTGGAGGACCTCGTCGCGATCTGCGAAGACCTGATCGACGAGGGCCTGATCCGCACCTACGGATGGAGCACGGACTCCGTCGGCTCCGCCGAGGCGTTCGCCAGGGGTCCACGGTGCTCGATCGTGCAGCACGATCTCAATGTCTTCACGGACAACCAGCCGATGCTCGACCTGTGTGCCCGGCTCGACCTCGCCAGTCTCAACCGGCTGCCGCTGGCGATGGGGCTCCTCAGCGACAAGATCACCGCAGAGACCCGGTTCGCGGCGGACACCGTGCGCGGCACCGCGCCCGACTGGTTGACGATGTTCGCCGACGGCCGGCCGGTGCCGGCGTTCCTGGCGAAGCGGCACGCCGTCCGCGAGATCCTGACCAGTGGTGGTCGGACGGTCGCGCAGGGGGCGCTGGCCTATCTCTGGAGCCGCAGCGAGCGGACGATTCCGCTGCCGGGGTGCCGGACCGTCGCCCAGGTCGAGGAGAACACCAAGGCGATGGCGTTCGGCCCGCTCACCAATGATCAAGTTCGGGAGATCCGCGACATCCTCGCCGCCACGAGCGGGTGACGCCGACCGGGTGGTGGGTGGCGGGCGCCGCCGGGCGCCCACCACCCGCGGTGTCGTTGACCCGAACCGTTACCGGCTGCCCGGAGCCGCGAACAGTCGCCCGTCCGACAGCGCCGTCAGGTCCACCTCATCGAGCGTGCTGACCACGATGTCCGCCCCGGCGGCGGCCAGGAGGTCCGTGTCCTGTGCCCGCGCGATGCCGATCGCGGCCATACCGCCGGCCTTGGCCGCCTCGATCCCGGCGGTCGCGTCCTCCACGACCAGCGCGGCTTCGGGCGCGACCCCGAGTTCCTGGGCCGCCGCGAGGAACATGTCGGGGTGCGGCTTGCCATGGGCGAAGTCCCGGCCCGAGACGTCGGCATCGAAGAAGTCGAGCAGCGTCAGGCCCGGCCGCACCGAGGCCGAGGTGATCCCCTGCTCCTGGACGAAGGTGTCCAACCGGATCTTGCGTAGGAACAGCCCGGCGTTCTTCGACGAGGACGCGGCCGCCACCCGGATGCCGGCGTCCTTGACGGCGATGATGAACCGCAACGCGTCGCGGTAGGCGGTGAAATCGCCGGCTTCGATCAGTCGGACCACCATCGCCTGCTTGCGAGCGGCATACTGCTCGACGCGAACGTCGACATCGGGTACCGCGAAGTACTCCAGGGCGGCCCGCGCACCGCTCATCCGGGGCTTGCCCGACATCTGCTGCTGGTAGACCTGGGGCGTGAACGCCTCGGGCGACCAGGTTGTGCGGTCGCGGATGTCGCTCCAGTCCAGTTCCATCAGCTCGCGCAGCGATACCCGCCACGCCTGTTCGTGGGGCGAGTCGACGAGCACGCCGTCGATATCGAAAATCCCCCCGTGGAACCGTGTCGGCACGGGTTCTCCTCTCTGAGCCTGGATCCGCTTGGCGGAACTCATTCCTGGGCCTGCCGCTCGGACCGCCACTCCGGCCGGAGCTCGAAGGTGCAGCGCTCCCCGGCACGCAGCTCACGTACCTCGTCGTGGACGGCAACTTTGATCGGCGAGTTTCCACCCTCCCGGTGGGCGTCCAGCGTCAGCCGGCCGCCGCCGAACGTTACCAGGATCGGGGTGCCCCGAAACTGCATCGGGAACGACAACCCGTCGAGTTCATCGGCAAGCCTGGGCTCGAAGCACAGGACACCGTCCCGGATACCCGCGCCCGCATAGCCGCGCTGGACGAGGTCGAGTGTCCCGGACATGACGCCCAGGTGGATCCCCTCCTTCGTGGTTCCTCCCTGGACGTCGCCGACATCGCTTTCCAGGGCGGCCAGGAACCGCTGCCAGGAGGTCTTCGGGTCCAGCGCAGCCAGGGCCCCGGCGTGCGTGACGAGGCTCAGCGTCGAGCCGTGGGAGGTGCGCTGGTCGTAGTAGGCGATGTTCCGGCGGGCCGTGTCCGCGCCGTAGGCGTAGCCCAGCCGCCCGAACAACCGCCGGAGGTCCTCATAGGAGAACAGGAAGAACAGCATCACCGTGTCGGACTGCTTGGCCAGCCGGTAGCGGTCCGGGTCGTCGCCCTCCGCCCGCAGGATCCGGTCGAGCCGCTGGATGTTGCCGTATTTCGTGCGGTAGCCGGCCCAGTCGAGTTCCCGCAGTTCCCCGTAGCCCTCGAACTGGCTGATGATGCCGTCGTCGTGGAACGGGACGAACATCCGCCGGCTCATGTCGTCCCAGATGCGCAGTTCCTCATCATCGACGCCGAGCTTCTCCCGCAGCGCCTCGGCGCGGGCCGCCGGCAGCAGCGAGAGCACCTCCCGGCACACGCCACACAGCCAGGCCACCATGACGTTGGTGTAGGCGTTGTTGCGCAGCCCGCCGTCCGGTGCGCCCGGATACTTCTCGTGGAACTCGTCCGGACCCATCACCCCGTGGATCTCGTAGCGCTCCCGATCGCGGTTGAAATGCGCGATGGAGGCCCAGAACCGGGCAATCTCCAACATCATTTCTGCCCCCTGCTCTCGCAGGAACACCACGTCGTGCGTGGCTTGGACGTAGTGCCAGATGTTGTAGAAGATCGCCGCATTGACGTGCCGCTGGTTGTGGCTCAGGTCGGGTTCCCAGCGTCCGGACAGCGGGTTGAGGTGAATCCGCTGGGTCTCTTCCGTCCCGTCGCTGCCGCTCTGCCAGGGGAACATCGCTCCGCGGAACCCCGCCTGCCGGGCCGCGGCGCGTGCCTCATCCAGCCGGTGGTAGCGATACAGCAGCAACTCCCGGGTCACCTCCGGCAGCCGGAAGTTCAGGAACGGGTAGACGTACATCTCATCCCAGAAGACATGGCCCCGATACGCCTCGCCGTTGAGGCCACGCGCGGGGACCCCGGCGTCCCGGTCCACCGTGTTCCGGCAACAGACCTGGAGAATGTGGCAGATGTGCAGCCGCAGCAGCAGTTGCACCCGCTCGTTGCCGGGCACCCGGATGTCGCACAGCTGCCACAGCTCGTCCCAGGCCGAGACATGGCGCTCGAACGCCTCGCCGAAATCGGGGCACCGCAGCGCCGAGGTCCCCGCCTTGACCAGGGTGTCGCTGATCGCTCGATCATGCGACGTATAGAAGGTCACCATCTTCTCGACCCGGACCGCGTTTCCCTCCTCGACATCGAAGGCCAGGACCTGCTGGATGTAGTCCTCCATCTGGTAGAGGCCGCGGTCGACGGCGAGCGGCCCCCGGTCGTCGAAGACCCGGGTACGCGCCGCCTGGCTGATGTGCAGGTTCGACTGCCGCGTCTCGACCTTCAACGCGATCACCTCGGACCCGAACGTCCTCGGCCCACCCGGGTCCAGATGCCGGCCCTCCAGTTGCCCGTAGCGTGCCACGCCGCTGTTGGTGACCCGCCCGTCGAGCGCGGAGACGACCTCGACCCGACCCGACCAGTTCTCCGGCGTGAGCGTCCACTCGATACCGCCCTGGTGCACGTCGGCCATGCTCACGAACCGCCGGCTGCGCAGCATCGTCTCCCGGTCGGAGTGGTCACGGAAGCGCAACTCGCGGATGACCACCGCGCCGCGGATGTCGAGCTCGTGGCGATAGCTGAGCAGTTTCACGTCGCTGAGCCGGATCGCGTCCTCGCCCTCGATGCGCAGTTTGAGCACCAGCCAGTTGGGCAGGTTCACCAGGTCCTCGTTGAGCACGGGAAGACCGCCGATGATCGTCGTCTCGCGGTTGTAGACCCCGTGGGCATACGTGCCCGGATAGTGCACCCGATCGGCGTCCTCCCATTCCGCGGTGCCCCGCGCACACAAGCTGCCATTGCCTGTCGAGGTCAGTGCCTCACGTAGCCCCTCTTCGACCGGATCAAAGCCCTCATACGCGAATACGAAACCGTTCATTCGCCTCCTCCAACCTGGGATACGACAGCCCGGCCCAACCTTTCCCGCGACGCTAGACAGTGTCAATCACGAGTCGATTACCAACGGGACATCAATGTCCCACTCCGGTGATGCGACTCCGCGTTGTTCCTGGACCTGCCCTTTCGGCCGCGCTGCCCGTCCAGCGCAACCTATGTGGGGATTTCCCTGGTCCGAGTTCGAGTCCGGCAGCCCGCGGGAATCGCGGTGCGATCATCGCGTACCCGTGGCCTTCAACCACCGAGTTCCCCTGGCCAGATTGAAGGGGTCAGGTCATGCCCGAATGGGAAACCCCTAGGGGCGGTGGGGTGCGGGAAAGCCCGGGGTGAACCCTCCTGACTGTCCTTATCGAACTTGCTACCTTGCATGACACCCCGACCGTTCAGGGAGACATGATGAAGGCGATCACCCAGAACGCATACGGCTCGCCTGAGGTTCTCGAACTCAGCGACATCGACCAGCCGGTGGCCCATGATGATGCGGTGCTGCTCCGGGTACACGCGGCTGCCGTCAACCCGTATGACTGGCACGTCATGAGAGCCGACCCGCATCTGGTGCGCCTCATGGGGCTCGCGCTCCGCCGGCCGAAGAACAGCGTTCGGGGCGTCGACGTGGCGGGGCGGGTCGAGGCGGTCGGCACGAGCGTGCGCCGGTTTCGACCGGGTGACGAGGTGTTCGGGCTGTGCTATCCGGGAGAGGGGGCCTTTGCCGAGTACGCGTGCACCCAGGAGGGCCGGCTCGCGCCGAAGCCGCACAATCTCACGTTCGAGCAGGCCGCAGCGGTGCCGGTGGCGGCGCTGACCGCGCTGGGGTGTCTTCGCGACGTCGGAAGGCCGCGGCCGGGGCAGATGGTCCTGGTCAACGGCGCGTCGGGCGGGGTGGGAACGTTCGCCGTGCAGCTCGCCAGGTCCTTCGACGCCGAGGTGACCG
The DNA here is from genome assembly GCA_013041765.1 of Dactylosporangium sp. GTDB lineage: Bacteria > Actinomycetota > Actinomycetes > Mycobacteriales > Micromonosporaceae > JABDRL01. The sequence goes on from JABDRL010000425.1 coordinate 16,669, forward strand.
GCGTGTGCAGCACGAAGAACGTGGACCTGGTCCGATCGCTCGGCGCCGACCACGTCATCGACTACACCCGGGAGGACCTCACCCGAAACCGGCGCCGCTACGACGTCGTCCTCGACAACGTGGGAAACCACTCGGTGGCACAGTTCCGCAGCATGCTCGCCCCCGGAGGGAAGCACATCCTCAACAACGGTGCTGGTGGCCGGTGGTTCGGGCCGGCATGGCGGCTGCTCGACGGAGCCGTCCGATCCGTGTTCGCGGACCGAAAGACGGTGTCGGGACGCATGACGGAGCAGACGGAGGATCTGGTTCTCCTGAAGGAACTCCTCGAGGCCGGCACGATCACCCCGGTCATCGACCGGACGTATCCGCTGAGCCGGACTCCCGAGGCCATCCGGTACCTGGAGCGGGGACACGCCCGGGGCAAGGTCATCATCGCCGGGTGAGGCGCGGGGCCGCCGGCTGCCGGCCGTCGCACGGTGTCCGTCGGGCGTCCCGGGGCATCACGGCGTATCCCAGGGCATCACGGGCGCAAGCTATCGCTGGCGGCATCGGCCACGTCGCCCCGTCCAAAGATCCGTCGGTTCCAGCGATTCGCCCTGACGGTCACCACAGCGCCCTGCGGATAATGCCGCTTGACCGGCGCCACCCACGCCCTGAGCTGCTCTCCCAGGCCATCGTCGATGACGACGTACTGCAGGATCGGAATCTCCGGCCCATGGGCGACCCCCCATGGCCTTCCCGTGGTGTAGACCCTTGTGGACAGGACCGCGCCGTGGACGGTCACCGGTAGCAGCATGCCGCCGGTCCAGGAGACGACGGTGTACGTGATGTGTATTGCCAGCAGCACCGCGAGCATGGTGAAGGCGGCCTCGGTGCGGGTCGGGGAGGCCGTCGTCTCCTGGTAGCCCAGGATTACCGAAATGGTGGAAGCTTCGAGGGCGATAGCCGCCAGCGTGGTCGGTATCCGGCGCCAGTAGCGCGGCCAGTATGCCGGGTAGCCGACCCGGACCTGGTGCCAGCCGCCGCCGAACGGCGACCACATCTCCCGCCGGTTTCCCACGCCTGAGGCCGCGGCCATTTCGGAAGCCGTGGCCATTTCGGAGACCCTGGCCGTCTCGGAGCCCCAGGCCGTCTCGGAGCCCCAGGCCGTCTCGGCGGACGTGGCCGCCCCGAGTGCCACGGCGTAGGCCAGGGGCCGCCCCAGAGTCCCGACCGCCGACAGGGGCTGGTCCGCGAAGCCGCCGTCGTCCCGCAGGTGGGCCTTGAACCCGAGCCACCGGGCGGCGGCTTCCTGTCCCATTGCGGTGTCCCGCTCCCCGCGCAGGCTGCGGGCCAGCCAGACGAACGCCAGGAGCACGAATCCGGAGATCAAGATCCTCATCGTCGTCAGCCAGATGATGATCGCCGCGACGACGGCCGCGGCGGAGACCACGGAACGCACGGTCGAGGTGAACCTGGGCCGGGACAGTCCCGCCGAGCGGGCATCGGCGATCACCTCCTCGTCGAACGCCCCGCGCCATGCCTCGGCCTCGGCCTCGTTGGTGAACGCCAGTGCCGGCAGCGGCACGAAGCCGTGCGCGGTCAGCCGCTTCACCCGGTTCATGACCCGCCGTTCGTACGACGTCAACGCCGCCCGATCGACCCGGCGGGGATGCACCGTTATCTCGGGGTCGCCCGCCGGCCCGCCCGCCTGCCGGCGTGGGCGCTGGCGCAGCTCCAGGTGTCCCCGGGCCGCCAGGTCGAGCAGGGTCGCCCCCACCGCCGCCGGGGCCGGTCGCCAGTCATTGACGAGCAGGCCGACGACGGCGGGCGGCTGGGGCCCACCGACCGCAGGGGTCGCCGGTACCGGCACCACCACGGACGGACTGGTGCGGAGCCGGATGTAACAGAACAGGCCGAGCCATCCGATGAATGCGAGCACAGCCCCGAGGAGCCGAACGTGATCTGTGTTCATGTTGTCCCATGATGGCGCCCCCGGGCCACCACCGGGTGCCCCTCTCGTCTCCAGGATGCGATCGAAGCCCGGCCGTTGGCGGTGGCGTCCGGAGACGACCGGTCCGGCGGTCAGTGGTCCAGAACGACGCCCTGGTCCGCCAGGAACGCGGTTGGCTCCGTTGCGTTGTGCGGCTCGGCCGGATATCCCTTGTGGATCTCGAAATGCAGGTGGGTCGCCGAGGAATGGCCGGACGTCCCCGCGAGGCCGATGGGTTGCCCGGCGCTCACCGTCTGCCCGATCGCGACCTCCGGGGCCCGCACCAGATGGCAGTACCGGGACACGATGTCGCCGGAGTGCTGGATCTCCAGGTACCAGCCGCATCCGCCGATGTCCGGGCTGCCGTCGGTGTCACACGGTGACGGGGTGTGGGCGACCGGGTAGAAGCGTCCGGCGATGTTGCACACGGCGGTGACGACCGTCCCGGCCGAGGCCGCGCGAATGATCGTGTAGCGAGCCGCCGCGAAGTCAATCCCCTGGTGTTTGGGAAGTTCTCTGGTGCGGAATCCGGAGATCACTTCCCCGGGTACGGGCCGGGTCCAGCCGGTGGCGCTGATGGTCACCTGGCCGCAGGCCGGATCGTTGCCCGCGTTGCCTCCGGTGAAGGCCGCGACCATGGATCTCGCCTGGGCCACGAACCGCTCGTCCGTGCCCGCGGACTGCCGGACGGTCCGGGACGCTTCCGCGACGGCCATCGCCTGCCACCCGTCGATCCGCAGCAGCGCCTCGTAGAACGCACCGGCCGCGTGTGGCGGATCAGCGATCTCGTCGACGGTCCCCCACCCCTGCGCCGGCCGCTGGTCGAACAGCCCCAGGGTGCCGTCCTCGGCCGCGGCGGTTCGGTTGATCAGACCAGACGCCCGCAGCCCGGTGGCGATGGCGATCACCCACCCGGAGGAGGGAACCCGCATCCGCTGGCCCGCGGTGACGATGATGGCGGCGTTGCTGGCCTGCTCGACCGACAGCCCCGCGCGCAGCGCGTCCGGGCTGCCGGGCATGGTCAGGCAGTTGGGACCGGTGTCCGCTCCGCCGAGGTCGGCACCGGTTCCCCCGGCCAGCGCGGTGAAGCTGAACACCGTCGCCGTCACCAGGATGGCCGTGGCGAGCAGGGCCGCACCGGTCAGGGCGAGGGTGCCCCCGATCCCCTCCCCCGGCCTGCGGCCGACCTGGGCGGCGACGGTTCGGCGGGGAGCGGCACTTCGTTCATCGATAACCACAGGACAGCCCGGCCTCCAACCCCCGGGCGGAGGGTAGCACCCGCGTCGATGCTGGCGGGACGGCGGATGCCGGGGTCGGCGGCCCGGGCACGACCCGCCGCCCGACCGGTTCGCGCGGCCCCGCAC
>JABDRL010000020.1 GCA_013041765.1 Dactylosporangium sp.
CAGCCAGGGCGCCGGGGGTGTCCAGGTCGTCGGCGAGACACCGGCGCACCGCGGCGAGCACCGGGGCGCCGGCGGGGCCTCGGCGTGCCGACACGGCCGTCCGCCACCGCGCCAGCCGGTGTTCCGCCGCCGCCAGCAGGTCCGCGGTCCACTGCCGGTCGGTGCGGTAGTGGTCGGCCAGCAGCGCCAGACGCACCGCCATCGGATCGACGTGGTCGGCGCGCAGCCGGGAGACGAGCACCAGGTTGCCTCGGCTCTTGGACATCTTGTCCCCGTTGAGGCCGATCATGCCGGCGTGCACGTAGTGCCGGGCGAACGGCGCCAGGCCGGTCATGGTTTCCGCGTGCGCCGCGGAACACTCGTGGTGGGGGAAGCTCAGGTCGGTGCCGCCGCCCTGGACATCGATGGTGTCGCCGAGCGTCTCCAGAGCGATCACGGCGCACTCGATGTGCCAGCCCGGCCGTCCCGGCCCGAGCGGGCCGCCGTCCCAGGACGGTTCTCCGGGGCGGGCTCCCCGCCACAGCAGCGGATCGAGCGCGTCCCGCTTGCCGGCCCGCTCGGGATCCCCCCCACGTTCCGCGGCCAGGCGCAGCATCTGGGGACGGGACAGACCAGACTCGTAGCCGAAGCGCGGCGCGGCGTCCACCGCGAAGTAGATGTCGCCGCTGCCATCGGACAGGCGGTAGGCCGCCCCGTCCCCCAGGAGCTTGGCCGCGGTCGCCGCGATCTGGGGAATGCTCTCGACGGCCCCGAGGTAGCGCCCGGGGGGCAGCACCCGCAGGGCCTCCATGTCCTCGCGGAAGAGGGCCGTCTCCCGCAGGCCGAGGCGCACCCAGTCCTCGCCGTCCCGGGCGGCCCGTTCCAGCAGCGGATCGTCGATGTCCGTGACGTTCTGCACGTAGTGCACGTCGTGGCCGCCGTCCCGCCACACCCGCTGGAGCACGTCGTACGTGATCATGGTGGCGGCGTGCCCAAGGTGGGTCGCATCGTAGGGGGTGATGCCGCAGACGTACATCCTGGCGGCGCGGCCGGCCGGGTCGTCGAGCGTCGTCGCCACCCGGCCTCGGGCGGAATCGAACAGTGCCAGGTTGCCGCCAGAGCCGGGCAGGGCCGGGACGGCGGGGGCTAACCAGGAATCCATGGGGCCCAGCCTATCGGGGGGCTGCGCGCTACCGGTGGTAGCCGTTGTGGCGCGGGCAGAGGTGACCCTGCGGATCCAGGGACTGCCCGCACAGCGGGCACGGCGGGTATCCCGAGGAGACCACCAGGCGGGCGCGGGCGATGAAGGCCCGGGTGGCCTGGGGCGTCAGCCGCACCCGCAGCCGGTCCCGGTTGAGGGTAGCCTCGTCGAGGTCCAGGTCGGCCTCGTCCTCGCCCACCGCGATCGCTTCGATGATCACGGTATCGGTCTCGATGTCGAAGGCCAGCCCGAGCGTGCCGACCCGGAACTCCTCCTCGACCGGGTTCTCCAGCGGCCCGTTGTCCTGGCTCGGCGTGCCGGCATCGGCGACGTCGGCTCCGAACCGCCGCGAGGCTTCCCCGAGCAGCTCCTCCAGTTTCTCGGCCAGCAGGGCGACCTGCACCTTTTCCACGGCGACGGTCACCAGCCGCCCCCCGCCCTTGGCCTGGAGGAAGAAGTCGCGGTCATCCGGCGGACCCACGGTCCCGGCCACGAACCGCTCCGGCGGCTCGAACGCGTACACCTGGTGAGCCATACCGCGACTGTATCCGTCCGGACCGGCCTGCACATGCCACGAACGCAAACGTCACCGAACGATATGATCCGATCGCCGACCGTTCAGGCGACGACGGTGACCGATGGCCGAGAGAGCGGCCGCCGCGCATTTGGCCCCCCGCCCTCCGGGCCGGCGACCATCGACCGGCGTCAACCAACGCCGGCGGCGGTTCGGGCTGGCGGGGCGGCGCTGGGCTGCCGAATCCCGTCGTCACCGAGCCGCGGCTCCTGGCGACCGGCCGACGCCCAGATGAGCGTTGACGGCCGCCGCCGGCGCTGCCAGCGCCGCCAGCTCGACGACGGTGACCCCGGCGCGCGCCAGCAGCTCGCACCCCTGGCAGTCCGGCACGAACAGGCTCGGTTCCCGCCAGGCGATGACCACCCGGGGGATCCGGGCCCGGAGAATGCGCTCGGTGCAGCTCCAGCGGCGCGAGGTGCGTTGCGAGCAGGGCTCCAGGGTGCTGTAGAGGGTCGCCGTACGCAGTCGGGGGTCGCCGGGTGCCAGCCTGGCCAGGGCGACCTCCTCGGCGTGCGCCCACGGATCGGTTTCCCGGGAGTATCCGGAGGCCAGCGGGCCGCCGTCGACGTCGACGAGCACGGCCCCGACGGAGTAGGCGCCGGGCGCGGGGACGCATCGCCGGGACAGGTCGATGGCGCGCAGCATCCACCGGGAGTCGGCTGGGGTCGCGGCTGGCATGGACGGTTGGCCTCCTCCCCCGGTGCTGCCCCGACCGTACCGGGTGCCGCCCCGGGAGGAGCCCGCGAGCCGGGCGGCTCACGCCTCACCGGCCGTCCGACCGAACACCCAACATACCCCCAGGGGTATTATGGACGGAGTCCTTGACGAGAGGGGCGATCATGCGGGTCAATCCAGCCGCGACCAGAGAGGTCATCAACCGGCTCCGCCGGGCGGAGGGCCAACTCCGCGGCGTCATCGCCATGTTGGAGGCCGAGCGGGAGTGCGCGGACGTCGTCACCCAGCTCGCCGCGGTCTCCCGGGCACTCGACCGGGCCGGGTTCCGACTGCTCTCCGGCCAGCTGCGCCACTGCCTGGCCACCGGGTCGGAGGTTGAGGACGACCACACCGTGGAGCGGCTGGAGAAGCTGTTCCTGTCTCTGGCGTAGACCCGGGTCAGCCGCTCCAGCCGGGTGCGGTCCAGGCGCCGACGCGGGTGGTCACTCCGGTCGGCACACCTGCCGCCGGCCCACCGCCAGGCCGGTGCGGCCGGTCAGCCCGACGACCAGGCCGGTCAGCACCAGCAGCAGCCCACCGCCGGCCCACGCCGCGGCATCCGACCCGGTCTCCCCGGACGCGGCCAGCAGGGCAGTGGACACCGCCGCCAGCGGGAAGCTCAACGCCCACCAGGACAGAAAGAACCCGATACCCCGCAACGACCGCACCTGGACGGCCAGCAGCAGCGTCTGGAACACCGCGACGCTGAGCAGGATCCGGGCGAGCGGATCGGCGGCCTGCCCGCCCAGCCGCAGATAGGCCAGGAAGGCCACTGCGGGGGGAGCGAGCAGAATCGCGTGCGTCGGCGTCAGCCGGGCCGGCAGCGGGCCGTGAAAGAACAGCCGGTTGAGTACCACGGGCAGCAGGACCAGCCAGTAGACCAGGCCGACGGAGAAGAAGAACCAGGACACCTCCGCCGGGGCATGCGCCGCCCCGGCCAGAGGCACGACCAGGTTGCCCACGACGGGGACGAACCAGGCCGGATGCGCATGCTCGGTGCGGATCCGAGGATCACCGATCCACGTGGACAGGACCCAGAGGGTCAGCCCGAGCTGACCGGCCGCCCCCAGCCACCACAGCACGGTGGACATCCGGTCGGCCAGCCCGACGAACGCCGTGGCCAGCAGCAGCGCACCGATGCTGGTCATGGGGAGAAAGGCCAGCGCGACGGGCTTGCGCCACTCGGTCCGCGCCGCCGCCGGGTAGCGAACGATCTTCGCGAGGTATCCCCCGCCGATCGCCAGGTAGGCCGCCAGCGCGAGCCAGGCCAGCCCCGGGCCGAGGCCCGGCCACCCCAGAACGTCGGCCGCCCGGCGCCACGCGAGGGCGGTGCCGGCCAGCCCGAGCACCACCGAGAAGAACGCGACCGGAAACCACTCGATGCGCCCTTCGCGCCCGCCGGAGGCACTCGCTCCAGCCGGCAGGGCGGTCACGCCCTCCCCCGCGCCCACGCCCGTCAGGGGCGCCACCATGCCCGCACGCATCGCCCGATCCCACCCTCCGCGCTCGTCGCTGATACTGAACGGGATTTCCCGCTCACACGATCTGGCCCGCGCGGCCGCCGTTCGCGGTCACGGGCAGTCCCGCGCGCGCCCAGGCGCGCATGCCCCCCGCGAGGTTGAACACTTCATGCCCCTGCTGGACCAGCAGGCCGGCGGCCCGCGCCGAGCGCATCCCGGACCGGCAAACGGTGATCACTGGGCGTCCCCGCGGGATCTCGCCCATCCTGACCGCCAGCTGGTCCAGCGGGATGTGCCGGGCCTTCGGGGCGCGACCGGCGCGCCACTCGGAGGATTCCCGGACGTCGATCACGATCGCGCTCCGGCCGAGCAGGGCCTCGACGCCGGTGGGATGCACGGTGGCGTACGGCTTGGTGAACGCCCGCTTGAGCGCGCTGCCGATCCCCACCTCAGAACACCCGCTGGAGGGCCTCGGCGACCACCGGGCGGCCCGACCGGCGCCAAGCGCCGGTGCCCCCGGCGACCGACCGCGCATCGATGCCGGCCCGAGCGAGGTACTCCGCGGCCGTCAGGCTCCTGGCCCCGCTGGCGCAGATGACGTACACCGGTCCGGTTCTGGGCAGCTCTCCGGTACGGCCGGGCAGCTGGCCCAGCGGCACCAGCCGCGCACCCTCCACGTGGCCGGCCGCGTACTCGTGGGGCTCCCGCACATCGATGACGGTGGCGCCCCCGGCAACCGCCGCGGCGAACGTCGCAAGGTCGACCTCACGCATCAGTACACCCTCCTCAAATATACCCCCAGGGGTATTCTGAGCTCTACGGTAGCGCATCCCGCGACGTGGTCAAGCCGGATTCCCGCCCCACCGCTGTGGGGTGCACCTCAGCGTCACCCGAACGCGTCCGCCCGCGGCGCCCCGCCGGTTCCAGTCGCCCGGCCAGCCGCCTCATCGACGGTGACAGCCGGTCCCGGGCCAGGGTGGCGTACATTGATCAAGCTGACGGAGGTGCTGGGCATGACGATCGACCATGAGCCGTGGGCTCGCGCCGAGGCACTGCGTGCGGCGGTCGTCCCGCTGGGGTTCCCCGACCACCAGGTCGACGTAACGACGTTCGGGGCCGTCGGCGACGGTGTCACCGATTGCACCCTGGCCTTCCAGCGGGCGATCCGGGCGGTGGCCGAAGCCGGCGGCGGGCGTGTCACCGTGCCGGCCGGGCGCTTCGCCACCGGCCCCATTCGGCTGCTCAGCCACATCGAGTTGCACGTGAGCGCCGGGGCGACGGTGGCGTTCAGCACCGATCCGCTGGCCTACCTTCCAGCGGTCCGCACCCGCTTCGAGGGCGTCGAGCTCATGGGTTACTCCCCCCTGATCTACGCCCTGGACCAGGAGCACATCGCCGTCACCGGGGAGGGCACCCTCGACGGCCAGGCCGACCGGGACCACTGGTGGCCGTGGAAGGGGCAGGAGGCCCATGGCTGGCGGCCCGGCCAGCCGCACCAGGCCGAAGCCCGCGACCGGCTGTTCGCCTCGGCCGAGCGGCAGGTGCCTGTCGAGAACCGGATCTTCACAACGGGCAGCTACCTGCGCCCCTCGTTCGTCCAGCCCTACCGCTGCCGCGACGTGCTCATCGACGGTGTCACCCTCCGCAACTCCCCAATGTGGATTATTCACCCGGTACTCTGCGACCGGGTGCTCGTCCAAGGGGTCACCGTCGACAGCCACGGCCCCAACAGCGACGGATGCGACCCCGAGTCCTGCCGGGACGTCGTGGTGCGGCACTGCCGCTTCGACACCGGCGACGACTGCATCGCGATCAAGTCAGGGCGCAACGCCGACGGCCGGCGGCTGGGCGTTGCGACCGAGCGGGTTCTCATCGAGCACTGCGAGTTCCGCGACGGCCACGGCGGGGTCACCCTCGGCAGCGAAATCTCCGCGGGCGTCCGTGCCGTGTTCGCCCAGGACCTGCACATGAGCAGTCCCGCGCTGGACGTGGCCCTGCGGTTCAAGACCAACTCGATGCGCGGCGGCTTCATCGACGACGTGCACCTGCGGGCCATCACGGTCGACGCCGTGGCCCGCGCGGCCATCGAGATGGATCTCGACTACGAGGAGGGACCCGGCCACGGGTTCAACCCCGACCTCCGCGACATCCACATCAGCGACCTCACGGTCCGCCAGGCCCATCGGGCGGTGATGCTCCGGGGCTACCCGGACGCCCCCATCCACGACGTCAGCCTCAGCGACATCCGGTTCGAGCACTCGGCGAGGCCCGAGGTCGTCGAGCATGTCCGGGGGCTGGCCATCCGTAACGTCCGCACCAACGGCCGGCACCTCGTCCGGGGAACCGGTTCGACCCCGCCTGGCCCCAGCTGACCGCTCCGCCGTCGACGGCTACGTCACCTCCGCGATCTCAGTGCCCGCGGTGGCGTGCCTTGGCCTTGGCCCTGCGGACCTGGCGACGGTACGCGTTCTCCGCGTCGCGGTCCTGCCGGCCGTGCCCAGCCGCGACCCGAGCGCGCTGCTCGATGTCCTGGCGGATCGCCTCCTGCGCCGCCGTACTGGGCCGAGGCTGGCCGGCCTCCCGAGCGGCTTGGCGGGCCAACCGCTTGGGATTGCCGACGCGGGCGGACGGCGGCGGC
>JABDRL010000022.1 GCA_013041765.1 Dactylosporangium sp.
GGTCGGTTCCAGATGCTCCCGGTGTGAGCTGTGCCGCGCCAAACGATAACGATGCGAGCCTCGCCCGGTAGGGGTGAAATGATCTGGTGATCGCACGCACGTCGTCGACCCCGTCAGAATCTGAAAAGAGCGACCGCGCATGGCTGACATCCGCATTCCCGAAGAACTCAAACCCGCCGACGGCCGATTCGGTTGCGGGCCGAGCAAGGTGCGTCCGGCGACCGTCTCGGCGCTCGCCGATATCGCCCCGACGTACCTCGGCACATCTCACCGGAAAAAGACCGTCCGTGATCAGGTCGGACGTCTCCGGCGCGGCATCGCGGAGCTGTACCACCTCCCCGAGGGATACGAGGTGGTACTCGGCAACGGGGGCGCGACCGCGTTCTGGGACATCGCGACCTTCGGGCTGATTCGGGAAAAGGCACAATTCGCCACATTCGGGGAGTTTGGCGCGAAGTTCGCGGCGTCGGCCACAGCAGCCCCGTTCCTCGCCGACCCCTCGATCCGGTCCGCCCCGCCCGGATCGGCCCCGATGCTGGTGGGCGAGGCCGGCGTCGACGCGTACGCCACCCCCCACAACGAGACCTCAACCGGCGTCGCCGTACCGATCAAACGGGTCGTCGACCCGGATCCGGACTCGCTGCTGCTGGTCGACGCGACCTCGGCGGCCGGGGGCATCGACGTCGACGTCACCCAGGTCGACGCCTACTACTTCGCCCCCCAGAAGTGCTTCGGCTCGGACGGAGGGCTGTGGATCGGCCTGCTGTCGCCCGCCGCGATCGCCCGCGCCACCGAGATCAAGCGGTCCGGCCGCTACATTCCGACCTTCCTCGATCTGCTGACGGCGATCGAGAACTCGCGGCTGGAGCAGACCTACAACACGCCGGCGCTTGCCACTGTTTTCATGGCGGCAGAGCAGACCGAATGGCTGCTCGCCAACGGCGGGCTGGCGTTCGGGGCCCAGCGCAGCGCCGCCAGCGCCGCGGCCCTCTACCAGTGGGCCGAGCGCTCGCCCGCCACCACGCCGTTCGTCTCCGACCCGGCCCTGCGCTCCCCCGTCGTCGCCACCATCGATTTCGTCGATGAGGTCGACGCCGGTCGGGTCGCGGCGGTGCTGCGGGCCAACGGCATCGTCGACACGGAGCCCTACCGCAAGCTCGGCCGCAACCAGCTGCGGATCGCCATGTTCCCCGGGGTCGACCCCGCGGACATCGAGGCGCTGACCAGCTGCGTCGACTATGTCGTCGGCCAGCTCGCGAAGGAGCCCCAGCCCAGGTAGCAACAGCAACAAAGCCGACACAACACGCATCATCGATCCCGCCGCCCAGAGCACCACGGTTCCGGCCCCGCTCTGAGCGGCGGGTTCTGCGGGCGTCGACGCGCAGAACCCGCGATCAAGAGACTCCCGGCAACCTCAAACAGGTCTATATCGGGCCCTTTCGCCACACCTTAGGGCATCGACATTTTCCACTGACCCGGCGCGCCGTGGCTCTGAGCAGCTAGAGTAGGCCGTACTGTGGCAAAATGAGCGCCGATACGTGGCGCACGATGTCGGTGGGGGACGGAGGCATGCGATGCGGCCGGTGAGGTTCGTCGCCCTCTCCGAGGACGGCCAGGCCCTGGTACTCACTGACGAGGTCGGGCGCCTGCTGGCACTACCCGTTGACGAGCGGGTCCACGGTGCGCTCCGCCCTGACGGCGAGCGCCCGCAGCGGGCCGCCCTGGCCAGCGCCGCCGTGGAACCGGCGGCGATCCTGTCGCCCCGGGACATCCAGGCTCGCATCCGATCCGGCGAGTCCGCCGAGGACGTCGCGAGAATCGCCGGCGTGCCGGTGGACCGGGTGCTGCGGTACGCGGGACCGGTGCTCCAGGAGCGGGCGATGCTCGCGCAGTACGCGCGCCGCACCAAACTGCGCAACTCCGACAAGGGCGCGACGCTCGCGGAGGTCGTCGACGCGCGACTCACCCAGCATGGCATCGATGCGGAGAAGATCTCCTGGGATGCCTCCCGCCGGGAGGACGGCACCTGGCGCGTCATCGCCACCTGGCCCAGCGGCAAGGCGACCGCCCAGGCCATGTGGGAGCTGGACAAGGCGCGGCAGATCGTCACGCCCTTCGACGACATGGCCCAGTACCTCTGCACCGACCGGGCCACCCAGCTCAGCCACGACCTGACCGACCGGCATGGCCATGGCCTCGCCAGCCCGCTCCGGGGCGAATCCAGCAGGGGCGAACTCGGCCGCGGGGGGCACGAGCCCATCCGCCCGCCGGTCGACCCGCCGTCCCGCCGGGACGCCCGGCCGGGACGGCCGGCAAACGACCCGATCCGGTCCGGCCGGGACGCGCTGCTGGCTTCCCTGGACCGGCCGCTGGGATCGAGCGGCCGGAGCCTCGAGCCGCCGCCGACCGGCGCGGCTCCCGCGGCCGCCAAGTCGCCGGAACCGACCGGTGGCAGGTCGACGCGGGGCGGTGCCGCGGCGCTCATCGGGTCCCCGAGCGGCTCGGCGTTCGACGAGCCGGGCGAGCCGGTCAAGGACGTGCCGTCGGTGCCGTCGCTGGCCGTGCTTCGGCCCCGGCGGACCGCGGCCGGTGGCGAAGCCAGCGACCAGCCGCGCAAGCGCCTGCCCAGCTGGGACGACGTGCTCTTCGGGGGCGGCCCCGCAGCGCGCGAGTCAAGCTGACGCCACGGTCATTGCCCCACGCCGACGCAGACGGCCTGCTGGCCCGCCCGTTCCCGGCGCACCTGCAACGCCGCCATGACCAGGGCCGCGAGCAGGGACAGCAGGCCGCCGATCCAGAGGCCAGAGCGTGGCCCGATGTTCTCCGCGCACCAGCCGACCAGCGGCGCGCCGATGGGCGAGGTGCCGAGAAACACCAGAACGTACAGCGCCATGACCCGGCCCCGGTACGCCGCGTCGGTGCCCAGCTGCACCCGCTGGTTCGCGGCCTGCGCAAAATAGATCATGAAAAAACCGGTCGGCACCAGGAGCAGCGCGGCGACGAGCAGGGTCGGCGCGAAGCCGACGCTGATCTCCAAAGTTCCGAACGCCGCCGCTGCGGCGAGCACCAGGGTGACCGGCGGTCTGGCCCGCCGACCGGTACTGGCCATCGCCCCGGCCAGCGCGCCGGCGGCCAGCGCCGTGGTGAGGAGGCCGAAGGTACTGGCACCCGTGTGGAACACGGTCTTGGACATCACCGCGAGGGTCAGCTGGAAGTTGAAGCCGAACATCCCCACGATGAGCACCAGCACGATCGGAACGAGCAGGTCGGGGCGCCGCCACACGTACCGCAGTCCGTCAACGATCCGGGCATCTCGCTTGGTGGCATCCGCATGGTCGGCCCGGAGCAGTTCCGCGGAGCGCATCCGCACCAGGGCAACCAGCACGGCGGTGCACAGCACCGCGTCGGCGAGGAAGACCGGGCCGACGCCGAACCAGCCGATGGCCAGCCCCGCGATGGCCGGACCGACGATGCGCGCGGTGTTGAACGTCGCGGCCGACAGGGCCAAGGCGTTGGGCAGCAGTGGCAGGGGCACCAGTTCCGCGACGAACGACTGCCGCACCGGAGTCTCGATCGAGCTGATGATGCCGATGACCGCGGCGAACCCGAAGACGTGCCACAGGGCGACCGACCCCGTCGTCACCAGCGCCCCCAGCACGATGGCCGCGGCGGCGAAGGCCGCGTTGACCGAGATCAGCAGCGTGCGCTTGTCATAGCGGTCCGCCAGCCGCCCCCCGTACAGCGTCAGCAGCAGCACGGGCAGGAACTGCAGGGCGGTGACGAAGCCGAGGGCCGTCGCCGAGTTGTCCGTCAGCTGGAGCACCAGCCAGTCCTGGGCGATGAACTGCGCCCACACGCCGATGAGCTTCACCAGTTGGCCTGTTGCGAAGAGCCGGAAGTTACGAATCCGCAACGAGCCGAACATGGTCCCCAGCCCCACCCGCACGCCCGAAGCGCCTCCTTCGTCCAGAACACGTCGATTGTTTAGCGTAGCCAAGGACAGCGGGACGTCGACATGAATATGATCACGGGCGCTCCCAGCCGGTAGGCTCAACGGGTGAACGATCCGCCGGAGGCGGCCACGACCAGCCGCAACGCAACCCCGCCGGCCGAGGCGCCCCAGCCGCCCGACCCACCGACGACGCCCCTCGCCATCGGCGGCATGATCATCTGGGCGCTGCTGGGGCTACTGACCCTGGCGTCCCGCGATTGGCTGGCCGACCATGGCCACGGATCCTGGCCGTGGATCTGTCTCGCGGGGTTTCTCCTTGGCCTGCCGGGACTCGCCGTCATGCGCCGGCATGACGCCGGCCGGCTGCGACGCGCGGCAAATCGCCGCCAGAGCATTCGCCCGCTCCGGCGAGATCCACGAGACGCGCCCTAGCGCAGCGGGCCCACGGCTGGAGCCAGCCCGCGTTCGGCCGCCCGTCGCAGCAGGGTCTCCGCCGCCCGGTACCCCTCATCGCCCAGGTCCTCGGTGAACCGGTTGACATAGAGGGCGATGTGCTGGCTCACCACGTCCGGTGCGGTCTCCTGCGCGTGGGACAGCACGTATTCGTCGCTGGCCGCAGGGTGCGCCCAGGCGTACCGCACCGATGCCCTGATCCACTCGGCCGCCGCGGCGGGGTCGACGCCACCGTCGGCCTCGGCCGGGCGGCGGGCGAGGATCGCCCCCAGCGGGATCGGCAGGCCGGTGTCCGCCTCCCACCAGTCCCCGAGATCGACAAGCGCACGCAGCCCGTACTGGGCGTGGGTGAACCGCGCCTCGTGGATGACCAGACCGGCGTCGAACCGGCCAGCGGCCACCGCCGGCATGATCTCGGAAAACGGCAGCACGGTCACGCTGGCGGGGGGACGGGACGCCGACCACAGCCGCAGGAGCAGGGACGCGGTGGTGCGTTCCCCGGGAACGACGACCGTGCGGCCGGCGAGGTCACCGTCGCCGTCCGCCGGCCCGGCGGACGCCAGGTCCCGGACCACGACCAGTGGGCCGCAGCCGCGTCCGAGCGCGCCGCCGCACGGCAGCAGGGTGTACTGGTCCAGCAGCCACGGCAGCGCCGCATAGCTGACCTTCACGATGTCGTACTGGCCCGTCCCGGCCGAGGTGTTGGTGACATCCACATCGGCATGGGTCACGTCGAAGGCCGGCACCCCGGGAAGGAGCCCCCGCACCAGCGCGTGAAACACGAACGTGTCATTCGGACATGACGAAAAAGCAATCGACAGTGCCATTCGCCCATACCCCCTACAACGCCGCGAACGCTCCTGCAAGGGTACGCAGGGCTTCCGGAACCCGCCAAGCAGCCCGATCGCGAGGCCCGATCTGGTTGGAGATGGCGCGCAGTTCGCCGAACGCCGCTCCGGCGGCGGCCGCCGCCAGCCCGACGCCGTGGCCCTCCATCGCCTCCGCGACCGCATCCGGATGCCTGATCAGCATGGCATCGGCGGCGGCGTCCGTACCCGTCACCGTGCCGACGGTCAGCACCGGCCCGGTGACCGCGCCCGGCAGCGCCGAGCCCAGCGCCGCGAGCAGGACCGGATCAGCGTCGACCCGGGTGCTCCCCAGCCCCAGCTCGTCAAGGGACCGGAAGCCGTCCAGGTCCGCAGCCCCCAGATCCGCCGCGATGCTGGTCGAGGCGATGACCAGGCCGCCGACGCCGACCCGGTCGGCAAACCCGCCCCCGATCCCCGCGCAGATCACCGCCTCGTACGCCGCCCCGCCGGCCTCGGCCAGGGCCAGCAGCCTGGCCGTCGTGGCCGCCGCCGCGGCGGCACCGATGCCGACGGCGGCGACGGTGGTCGTCGGCGGGCTCTTGTGATCGTGCACGCCGGACAGCACGGCGGCCCGTTCTGCGTCGACGGCGGTGATGACGAGAACGCGCCGGTAGCCGGCGAATGCCATCACGTGTTGTCCCGCTCGTCGAGGCCGGAGGGCCGGTACAGGTGAAACCCCGGGGTGTCGAGTTTGGTCTCGTCCAGGTCCTCGTGACCGACCTCGTTGGAGTCGACCCAGCCCGGCAGCCGCTGCGTTGGTGGGTCTGCCGGAACCGCCTCAGGTTGTTCCCGGGCCTGGCCGGCGGGCTGGTCCGGGGCCGGGGCCGGGTCGGTGGGCCGGCGCCGGCCCTGCCACAGCGGACCCCGGCGGCGGG
>JABDRL010000027.1 GCA_013041765.1 Dactylosporangium sp.
TCCGCCGCCGGCACCGCTCCGGGCAACCAGCCGGATTCGTCCTCGGGGTCCTCATCGCCGCCGTGGCCCTGTCGCTGTCGGCACAGGTCGTGGAGGCCGAACGCTCCATCGTCGGCTGGCTGGCCGCGGCCCTGCCCGCCCTGGGGTTCCTCGCCCTCGTGAAGATCGTCCTCAGCCGTACCCCCACCAGCGACACGACGGGGACGGCGAGGACGACCCCGGTCCCGCCCGAGACGACCAGGACGGCACCCGTCCCGGCCCAGCTCACAAGCCAGGACGACACCGACGACACCGATGGTGGGGACGAGACGGCCGGTCTCCTCGACCAGGCCCGCGCCCTGGCCGCCGAGCACCTGGCCGAGCACGGCCGACCCATCACCCGCGACCAACTCCGCGCGGGTCTGCGCACGGGTACGAGTACCGCGACCGTCCTGCACCGGCAGGTCAGACAGGACGGCCGTCCCGGACTCGTCCCCGTCCCCAACGGCACCTTCACCCGCACCAACGGTGTGGCACCAGCCGGGGCGGAGGCGACCCGATGACCGTGACCGCCCCGACGCTGCCCCTGGGCCTGGTCGACCCGGCCCCGGCCGGCGACCTCGCGCAAACCGCACGGGCCGAGCCCGCCCCGCGGCCGGGTTCCCGGGCCGCCCGGCTGGCCCTGCCCCGGTCGGCCGAGGCGCTACGCACCCTCGCCATCGAGTACGGCGTCTGCGTGCACCCGGTCCCGCTACGCCGCACGGACCTGACCACGGGAGAGACCGAGGTCATCGACCTACCCTGCGGGGCCACCCGCGAGGACAAATGCCCCTCGTGTGCCAAACGGGCCAAGCGACTGCGCCAGCAACAGTGCCGGGAGGGCTGGCACCGCGCGGACGAACCCCTCCCCGACCCACACGAACCCACCGACGGGCAACAATCACTCGTCCGCCTGCGCGCGCACTTCGAGTTCGAGCACGCCCGCGCCCTGGCCTCCGCCGAGTGGGGGCAGGTCGCCGAACTGGACGCCGCGATCGGCGAGGTCGAGCGGGCCATCACCGAGTCGGGCATGCGCGGCTGCCTGGCCCCCACCCACCCACAGCGTGACGAGCACGGGCAGATCGTCGACGACCCGGACGACGACAACCCCGACGGGTCCCGCCGCCACCGGTCCACCAGGCGGCGTCAGGACGCCCCGGACCTGCCAAGACAGAAGGTCGCCCCACGCACCATCGGCCGCACCTACACCACCCCCGACGGGCGGACCCTACGACCGTCGATCTTCCTGACCCTCACCCTGGACTCCTACGGGCGGGTCCGCGACGACGGCACCCCACTTGACCCGAATAGTTACGACTACCGGCGGGCCGCCCGGGACGCGGTGCACTTCCCCGCCCTGCTCGACCGGTTCTGGCAGAACCTGCGCCGCTGCGTGGGCTGGAACACCCAGTACTTCGGCACCATCGAACCCCAACGGCGCCTGGCCCCCCACGCCCACTTCGCCATCCGGGGCACCATCCCCCGGACGATCCTCAAACAGGTCATCGCCGCCACCTACCGCCAGATCTGGTGGCCGGCCACCACCACGATCGCCTACCCCGACCACAACCAACCCGTCTGGGACGACCAGGCACGCACCTACGTCGACCCACACACCCGGCAGCCACTGCCCACCTGGGCGGAAGCCCTCGACACCATCGACGACGACCAGGGCGACCGGGGCGAAGCGGTGCACGTGGTCCGCTTCGGCCGGCAGACCGACATCACCGGTGTCCTCGGCGGCACCCCCGAGGCCGACAAGCTGATCGGCTACCTCACCAAATACCTCACCAAGACCGTCGACGCCTGCCACACCATGACCACCGACCGGCAAGCGGCGCACCTCGACCGGCTGTGGCACGAACTCCGCTACACCCCGTGCTCGCCGCGCTGCCCGAACTGGCTGCGCTACGGCGTGCAGCCCAAGGGCGCCAGACCCAACCAGCGCCCCGGACGCTGCAAGACCCGCGTCCACCAGAAACAGACCCTCGGCTTGGGCGGCCGACGCGTCCTGGTCTCCCGCCAATGGTCCGGCAAGACCCTCGCCGACCACAAAGAAGACACCAAAGCCTGGGTCCGCGCAGCCCTCGGCCTCAGCCACGACCAAGCCAACGACCCGGCCAGCGACCTGGGCGGCGCTCACGAGTCCGGCCAGCCCGCCCGGGTCGCCTGGGAAATGGCCAGACCCGACGACCCCGACGTACCCCCACCACAACACCGACTCCTGCGGGCCATCTCCGCCCGCATCCAGAACCACGCCGCCATCGAAGCCGCCAAGGCCCGAGAACGCCAGGCAACCGCGACCGAGCTCGGAACTGTTTCAGCAACCACACCCGACGACCAGGCAAGGAGGGAAGAGTCGTGACCAGCGAGGACCTGCTGACCAGCGATGAGGTCGCCCTCCGGCTGAAGTCCACCCCCCGGTTCGTGCGTCGACTCGTCGCCGAACGCCGCATCGAGTACGTCAAGGTTGGTCGGCTTGTGCGCATTCCTTCCTCGGCGGTGGCTGACTACATCGGTCGTCACCGGGTCGTTCCGCTGACCCGCGCCGAGATCCGGCAACAGCTGCGGAGGGCCGCGTGATGGCGAACAGGAAAGGCCGTCGACGTTTCGGCAATACCCGCAAGCTTCCGTCCGGGCGTTTCCAGGCGCGGTACCTCGGTCCGGACACCATGGAACGCACGGCCCCCGCGACCTTCGCCACGGAACGGGAGGCCCGGAAGTGGCTGACCCTGGTCGAGTCGGAGATCATCAAGGGGGAATGGGTCGCCCCGGAATCGGGTGAGATCACGCTGGACGAGTACGGGCCGAAATGGATCGGTGAGCGCAAACTCGAACCGCGTACCCGGGAGCTGTACGAAGATCTTTTCCGGCTGAATGTCCGTCCGTACCTGGGCGCCCTCGCCCTTGCGTCGATCAGACCGGCCACCATCCGTTCATGGCGTAGCCGGGCACTCGACGGGGGACGCCCCGAACCGCAGATGGTCAAGGCGTACCGGCTGCTGCGGTCGATTCTGAACACAGCCACCAGGGAAGACGGCATCCTGCGGGAGAATCCTTGCCGGATCAGGGGATACGACAGCTACCACACCCCGGAACGGCCGACGGCAACCGTTGCCCAGGTGTACGCCCTGGCCACCGCGATGCCGGCCCGGTTTGCGGCGCTGGTGATCGTTGCGGCGTTCTCCGGACTGCGTTGGGGCGAGCTGGCTGCGCTGCGGTGGTGTGATGTCGACCTGGCGGCGGGGTCGGTGCGGGTGCCGCGCAAGTTGGCGGCGCTGCGCGGCCGGTTGGAGTTCGGCCCGCCGAAGTCCGAGGCCGGTACGCGTACGGTGGCGTTGCCGGCTGCCGCCGTGGACGCGCTGCGCGTGCACCTGGTCGCCCACGTGGCCGATGATCCGGATGCGCTGGTGTTCACCGGGGAACGGGGCGCCGCGCTGCGGTCGAGCAACTTTCGTCGGGCGGTGCGGTGGGCGGAGTCGGTCAAGGTCGCCGGCATCGCGGGAGAGTTTCATTTCCATGACCTCAGACACACCGGAAACACGCTGGCCGCCGCGTCCGGGGCGAGCACCCGGGAGCTGATGCATCGGATGGGGCATTCCAGCATGCGGGCCGCGTTGATCTATCAGCATGCCACCAGCGAGCGGGATCGGGAGATCGCCGCTGGGATGGACCGGCGGATCGTGGGGGACGCCGGCAAGGCCAAGATTGCCAGGAAACCGCGCAAGAAGAAGCGGCGCACAAAGCGCGGCGGTGGCGACGACGGAGCGGCCGGCGTGCCGGCCCGGACCGGCTGACGAGCGAGCTGCTGGCACGGTAATGGCACGCAAGATCCAACAAGCCGAAAACGACGACGGC
>JABDRL010000039.1 GCA_013041765.1 Dactylosporangium sp.
TTCATGTGCCGAATGTTGCACGTCTCGACGCAGGGCTTCTACCAGTGGAGCAAACGACCCACATCCCAGCATGACCGCGACGACATCACCCTGACCTCCCGGATCAAACAGATCGCCGCCGCCCACAAGGGACGGCTCGGAGTCCGGCGGGTACGCGTCGAGCTCGCCCACGCCGGCGTCGTCTGCTCCCACAAGCGCGTCCACCGGCTCATGAGGGCCGCGGGCCTGCGCAGTCGTCACCCACGACCGTACAAGCGCTCCACGACACCCGACCGGTTCGACACCCGACCGGTTCGACACCCGCCTGGCCGACCTGGTCTCCCGAAACTGGTCACCGAGCGCACCCAACCGCACCTGGGTCGGTGACGTCACCTACATCAAGACCTGGACCGGGTGGGCATTCCTCGCGACGGTCGTCGATTGCCATTCTCGGCGAATCGTCGGATTCGCGATCGCCGACCACATGCGTACGAGCCTCATCATCGACGCCCTCCGCATGGCCATCATTCACCGAAACCCACCGCACGGCGTCATATTCCACTCAGACAGAGGCGCGCAGTACACTTCCCACGAGTTCCGCGACTTCTGCCGACGCAATGGTGTACGACCAAGTGTCGGACGGACCGGAATCTGCTATGACAACGCTGTCGCCGAATCATTCTTCGCGACCATCAAGAAGGAACTCATACACCTTCACCCGTGGCCAACACTTGCACATCTGAAGGTGGCTGTGTTTGAATACATCGAGTCGTACTATAATCGGCGGCGCAGGCATTCTTCCATTGCCTATCACACGCCAGCCGAATACGAACTGACATACGCGCCCCAGCGGCCGAAAGCCGCCTAACCCGGAGTCAACGAAACCGGGAACAGTTCAGAGAACTACGTAACCAGGTTTACAGTTGACAATAAGTTCTTCGAGGCGGCTCGGGAGCATCCAGACTTCTACGAAGATATTTACGAGCTTGATGGGAAGAAAGTGCATGAGATAAGCATTCCTCATGATTTGATCGATCTCTTCAATCGGCATACGGTTAGTCGCGGCGCGCCGTAGGCGGTATGAGTTTGAGCTGTTCGCCGGCCTCAACTTACGGAGGCGGGATGAACGAGTTCGGCTACGGACCTGCGATGAGGAGGGTTGGATGGCAGTATTGGTAAGAGCACTGCTAGTGGATGGCCCTTTGTCGGGCAAGTGGCGAATGCTTGAAACAGGTTCAGGTGGTATGCCGCCTGAGTCCATTCAGATATCTGGGCTGCTGGGTATCCCTGTCGAGGCGGGCGGCGTCCATCGCTGCGTCGTGTACCGGAGAGGCGTTGATCGCGTTCCGCCCGGCGGGAATTGGACCTATTCATACGACCATGACGAACCCTATCGACCTTTCCCTCCGGGGTTGGCCGGCAGTGAGGATGGGTCCGAGTAGACCGACTCCGCGGGAGTATTCTTCGTCGAAATGGACCACTACGCTCTGTGGTCGGAGTGTGCTGGCGAGTGTGGGTGCTTGCCTGGGTTGCCGTCAACGTTGCCGTCAACGCTTTGCCATATATGCATCGCGTTCGATGGCCATTGCTGCTGTGGACTCGCGGACTCGTACTGTAGGGCTACTTCGTGGCGGATTGGGGGCTGCACTGAGCGGGTGCGAGGGGCGGTTCGGTGGCGTGCCGCGTAGCGGTGCGGCGTCGATCCCCGGGACCGCTTGCCGAGGGTGATCGGTGGAGGGATCGTCACGGCCTCGGCTGGCGGGTCGGCCGTACTGCTGGGTGATGGTTCGGTGTTGGTGGGCGTGCGCGCGGGGCCGTAGGCCGTAGCGCGTGCGCGCGGCCCGGCGTAGCCGGGCCGTCTTGATCCTGTATAGCGGATTTGAGCCCAACTTTGATCTTGGGCTACTCGGTCTTGGTCGCGCGGGTGCGCTTGGGCCTGCTGCCGCGCTTCGCGGGCGGCTGCTCGTGATCGTTGACGGCGGGCGTGTTGGCGGGTGGTTTGGCGAAGTTGCCGCGGTCGGTCTGGTAGCGGATGACTTCGTCGATGAGGCGGTTGTGCTGCTCGGCGTGGGTGAGCAGGTCGGCGAGGGCGGTGTTCTTGTCGTCGACCGTGCGGGCGGTGTGGTAGCGGGTGACGATGGTCTGCTGGTCGGCGAGGTAGGCGGCGACGCGCCGGTTGAGGTCGGGGTCGTCGATGGGTTCGCGGAGGGCTGCGCCGCGCAGGAGGTCGAAGGCGTCGGGGTGGACGAAGGTGCCCTTGCCGGCGACGCTGTAGGTGATGCGCCGGTGTTGCAGCTCGCGCAGGGCGCGTTGGGCGGTCATGGAGGCCACGCCGTAGAGGTCGGCCATCTTGCGGGCGGACGGTAGGGGATCGTTGGGGTTGAGGCGTCCGTCGCGGATCTGGTCGAGGATGTCGTCGACGACCTGCTGGAACAGGGCGCGCTTGTCGTCGGGGTCGTGGGCCATGCGCTGATCGTAGCCGTCCCGTGGCTGCTAGGCGAGACGGGTGTCACGTGAAGCTTGTCCCACCGGGCTCTTGATTGCCATAGGTGTCACGTGACACCTATGGCGCACGGGACGCACGTCAGGGTGGCGTGGACCGTGATGAAGGAGTTCGTATCATGCTGGTGTTGCCGATTGGGGGCAGCCACACGCTGCTGGTGCTGGCCGTGCCGGTGCCGCGGTTCGGGGACAAGGCCAGTGGGGTGGTCGCGACCGATCGGGTCACGGGCGTGCCGCTGGTGGAGGTGCCCCTGGCGTTGACGGTCGACGGCGGGCAGCCGCAGGTGTTGCGGGTGTCGCTGCCGCAGCCGGGCGTGCCGAAGGATCTCGGGGTGGGGCAGGTGGTGCGGGCGTCGGGGTTGACGTTCGTG
Source organism: Dactylosporangium sp. (assembly GCA_013041765.1). Lineage (GTDB taxonomy): Bacteria > Actinomycetota > Actinomycetes > Mycobacteriales > Micromonosporaceae > JABDRL01. The sequence continues at coordinate 2,853 of JABDRL010000039.1, forward strand.
ACCGGGGAGACCAACGGCCGGGCCTGGCAGATCTTCCGGGCGGTGTCGTTGACGGTGGTGAAGGCCGGATGACCCGTCCACCCGACCCTCACCTGATCATGCTGGTGCCGGCGGTCGTGCTCACCGCCGCCGCACTGGCCACGGTGGTGTGGCTGGCCGCCCACGCCATCCGCTACCTGATGGCAGACAAGGCCATGCGGCCGATGCCGCGCCTGGCGTGGCGAATCCGGCACACATGGCCGCGTACGGCCAGGCGGGTCGGCCTGGTCCAGGTCGAGCGGACCCGCCCACCGTGGTGGTCCAACCGGCCGCCGGGCACGATCGTCACCCGCGAGCTGATCCCCGCCGTCACCGTGACGGCTGAGCGGTTCGGAGCACGGGTCGACGCGTCGACGGTGGGCAGGTTGGGGCTGGTGGCGTTCACCGACGCCGCCGGGCATCTGGCTGACCTGTGGCGGGTGCTGCTGGTGCGGGCCGAACAGGTCCGTCCCGGGCTGGTGCGGCTGCGGGCGCTGCTGGTCGACCCGCTCACCAACCCCACACCGTGGACCGGTCAGGCGGCCGGCCCGGCTGGCCCGATGGTGTGGGCGGCCGGGATCGACGCTGACGGCCGTCCGGTGACCATCCGCAGTTCCGGGGTGTCCGGGGTGGTGGTGGCCGGGCTCGCGGGCTACGGCAAGACCTCGTTCCTCAACGCCCGGTTCTGCCAGCTCGCGCCGAGAATCCGGCGGTGCAGTTCGTGCTCATCGACGGCAAGGGCGGCCCGGACTACGACGACCTGTTCGCCCGCGCGTGGCTGCACGCCAAAGACGCCCCGGAGCTGGTGCGCGATCACCTGGTCGCGGTGCGGGAGCTGATGGTGGCTCGCCAGCAGGGGATCCGGGCGGTGCTCGGGGTGAAGAACCTGTGGCATCTCGGCCCGTCGCCGGCCTGGCCGCTGATCCTGGTGGTGATCGATGAGGCGCACACGTTCCTCAACGAGACCAAGGGCACCGATGCCGAGTCCAAGCGCCTCGATGCTCTGGTGCGGGAGACCGCCCGGCTGGTGGAGGAGTTGATCCGTAAGGGCCGCAACGTCGGGATTCAGGTCGTCCTGGCGACCCAGAAGGCGACCGGGGACGCGATCCCGACGAAGATCCGGGACAACTGCCAGGTCGCGGTGTCGTTCGCGCAGCGCACCAGCGAGGCGGCCACCGCCGTGCTCGGCGCGGACATCACCGGCGCACCGGATGAGCATCCGCGTCGGCTGCAGGACCCGGCCTATGTGGGGGTGGCGTCGATGGTCGCCGAGGGTCGGCCCGGGTTCACTCTGGTCCGTACCCCGTATGTGCCGGACGTGGTCGCCGACCGCATCGCCCGCGACACCGCGCATCTGGTCCGCGATCCCCTCGCCCTGCTGACCGGAGCGGGGGTGCGGCCATGACGTACCCCGGTGAGCAGACCCCCGAGCAGCGCGGCGGCTCATTCCGCCAAGAACACCCCGCCGCGCTGCCCGGTTCGAGTCCCCATCTCACGGCTGAGCAGGAACCACCTGTGATGATGTCACCCACGCCGGAACCGGCGGATACGGGACGGCTGCTGCGCATGGCCACCGTCGCGGGGCTGGCCGGCCGGGTCGATACCTGCACGCGTCCGATCCTGCTGACCGGCCGCAGCGTGCTGGTCGAACGGGGCACCGGCCGGGTCGTCAACCACCCCGGCACGAGCGGTTGGCCGGTCCAGGTGGTGGCGCTGCGCTGTCGTAGCCGCCGCTCCTCGGTGTGCCCGTCGTGTTCGGCGCTGTACCGGCTGGACGCCTACCACCTGATCGCCGCCGGGCTGCGCGGCGGCAAGGACACCCCGGCCGAGGTCGCTGATCGGCCGAGGTTGTTCGTGACGCTGACTGCGCCGTCGTTCGGGCCGGTGCATCTCGGCCCGGACCGTGACGGCCAGCTCCGCTGTTGCCATCCCCGGTCCCGTCACTGTCCGGCCCGGTGGGGGTGTGGCCGGTGGCATCCGGCGATCGGTACGCCGCTGGACCCGGGTGGCTACGACTATCCGGGGCAGGTGTTGTTCAACGCCCACGCTGGGCTGTTGTGGGCGCGGTTCGCTACCGAGACCCGCCGGGCGCTGGCCGCCGCCGTGCGGTTGCCCCGTCGGGTCGCCGCTGGCCGGGTGCGGGTGGTGTTCGCCAAGGTCGCCGAGTTCCAGACCCGCGGCGTGGTCCATTTCCACGCGATCATCCGCCTGGACGGACCCGACGGCGCGGATACGGACCCACCACCGTGGGCGACGACCGTGCTGCTGGAGCAGGCGATCCGCATCGCAGCGGCCCGGGTACAGGCCGTTACTCCCGGGTGCCGCCGGGTCTCGGCCCGGCGGCTGTGCTGGGGTCGGCAGCTCGACGTGCGTCCGATCTCCGGCGCTGGGACGCCGCTGGAGGCGGTCGCCGCTTACGTGGCCAAGTACGCGACCAAGGCCGCCGAGACGACCGGGGTCGAGGTCGGCCCGATCTTCTGCCGGACCTGTGAAGGGTCGGGTACCCGCCCCGGCCCTGCCGGAACGCGCATCGGGCTGTGTTCGCGCTGCGCAGGTACGGGCCGGCGGCCCGGGGTGCGCCTGCGGCCCGGGGTGCGCCTGCGGCACTTGAATGGGCACGCCCGCGCGCTGGTACAGACATGCTGGTGGCTGGGCGGGCAACCGTCCTTCGCCGGGCTGCGGTTACGTCGCTGGGCGCACACGCTCGGGTTCCGGGGCCACTTCGTCACCAAGTCCCGCAGTTACTCCACCACCATGGGAGCGCTGCGCGGCGAGCGTCGCGAGTGGATGGTCCTTCAACAGGTGCTGCGGGCCGGGGTTGATCCGGCGAGCGTGGTCGTGGTGCCCGACTGGCACTACACCGGCCCCGACGACCAGCGGGGGTCAACATGAGTACCGATCTGCTCACGGTGGGCCAGGTGATGGCCCGGTTGCAGGTGTCCAAGCACACCGTCTACCACCTGCTGCGCACTCGCCGGCTGCGGTCGGTGCGTATCGGCCGGTGCCGGCGCATCCCGGCCACGGCGCTGGCGGCCTATCTGCGTCACCTGTCCGGGGAGGTGAGCTGCGATGGCCGGTAGGAAACGCGCCAACGGTGAGGGCACCGTCTACCAACGAGCCGACGGCCGGTGGGAAGGTGCCGGCTATGTCCTGGCCGCCGACGGCACCAGCAAACGGGTCCGGGTCTACGGGGCCACGCGCAAGGAGGCGGCCGACAAGCTGGCCGAGCGGCTGGCCGACTCCCGCCACGGCCGCCCGGTGCCCGCCGACGCCACGATCACGCTGACCCGGTGGTTGACCACGGTCGTGGTGCACCGGCTGCGGCCGACCACGTACGCGACCTACGACGGCTACGTGCGGCAGTTCCTCATCCCCGCCCTCGGACACCGGCCGCTCGCCGCGCTGACGGTCGCCGAGGTCCGTACGTTCCTCGACAACCTGGGCGCGGTGTGCCAGTGCTGCGCCCGGGGCTGGGACGCCGCCCGCGATCCGAACCACCGGCGCAAGGATCGGCGTCCCCGGTGCTGTGCGGTCGGCGTCTGCTGCCGGCATACGGTCAAGCCGGCCACGGTGCGCTATATCCGGGCGGTGCTGTCCTCGGCCCTGGCGCACGCGGTCCGGGAGGAGATCCTGCACCGCAATGTCGCCTCCGTGGTCCGCCTACCCACACCCCGCCGGGGCGGCAACCAGCCGTTCACGGCCTCGGAAGCGCGCAAGTACCTGTACGCGGCGGCGTTCCACCGCCACGGCGCCCTGTTCGAACTCGCGCTCCGCACCGGGATGCGCCGCGGGGAACTGCTCGGCCTGCAATGGGGCGATCTCGACCTGGACACCGGCTACCTCACGGTGCGCCGCACCCTCGCCCGGGTCCGGGGCGGCCCGGTGTTCCAGCCACTGAAGACCGAGGCGTCCGCCCGGCGGATCCTGCTCCCGGCCGCCTGCATGACGTCCCTCGCCTGCTACCGCCGCCGGCAGCAGCTCGACCGCCGCACCGCTGGCGACACCTGGAAGGACCTCGACCTGGTGTTCGCCACTACCACCGGTGCACCGCTCGACCCGGCCATGGTGCACCGCCAACACGAGACGATCTGCTACCTGGCCGAGGTCCGCTACATCCGATTCCACGATTTGAGACACTCCTGTGCCACGCTGCTGCTGGAACAGGGCGTCGAACTGATCACCATCAAGGAACTGCTCGGCCACGCCCAACTGCACGTCACCGCCGACATCTACGCCCACGTCCGGCCCCGACTGCACCGTGGCGCCATCGAAGCCCTCAACCACGCCCTGGAACCCGACGACGACGCGGACCCTGTCGACGACGAGGCCGACGGCTCCGGAGACTCCAACGACGACACCGAACCCGACCACTGACAGAACGCTGGTCACCGCCCCCGCCCGGGATCCACCCCCGAGCGGGGGCGGTTCCACGCATCGGACGCGGCCGTGTGCGGCCACAACAGGAACCGTCCATACAGGTTGCCCGCGATCGCGGCCGGCATGTCCTGGCACGCATCGACGAAACACGCCGCCAGATACAACATCAACGACACTCCCGCCCCGGCGTACTCGGCGACCAGTTCTTGCCGGCGGGTCGGGCACGGCCAGTCCAGGCCGCACCCGCCGCAGGTCCACGCCGGTCGGACCGCCCGATGCATCGACACCTTCGCCCCTGCTTCCCGTCGCCTGCCGGTGGATGGGGTGAGGGCCACCGACAGGCGTCGTTCGAGCCGGCCCCCACCCCCTGGCAACCCGCCGACCCGGCGCGTATGGCAAGCAGACCGGCGGGGCAACTGCCGTCCGAACCTACGAACCAGCCGGGGACGCCAGAACGTCCCGAACACCACGACGACGGACACTTCTGCGGTCTCGAAACGTCCCGGCCGCGTCCACTACCGTGAACAGGTATGAGCCACCGGCTGCGCACCGCGATGCTGCGCGCCCAACTCGACCCCGCCGCGCTCGCGGCGGCCGTCGGCGTGGACACCAAGACCGTCAACCGGTGGCTGGCTGGCCGGGTACCCCACCAGCGCACCCGCCTGGCCGTCGCCGACACCCTCGGCGAGACCGAGGCCGCGCTGTGGCCCCAGACCCGCCCCGACCAGGCCCCCGGCGGGGAGGCCACCGCCGAGGTCGTCGGCGCCTGGGCACACCGTGCCGAGATCCCTGGCCACCTGTGGACCGGTCTGCTCTCGGGCGCGACGAAACGAATCGACCTGCTCGGCTACGCCTACCCGTTCGTGCTCGAACTCCTGCCCGACGCCACCGCCCGGCTGGCTGACAAGGCCGCCGCCGGTGCCCGCATCCGGCTGGCGTTCGCCGACCCCGACTGCCCGCACGTCGGCGAACGCGATGCCCTCGAACAGATCGGCGGCACCCTGCCCGGCCGGATCCGCAACGCGCTCAACTTCTGCCAACCCCTACACGACGTCCCCGGCGTGGAGATCGGTCTGCACACCGTGCACCTGTACAACTCGGTGTTCCGCTTCGACCACCAGATGATCGTCACCCCGCACCTGTACCGCGCCCGCGGCTACCAGCACCCCGCCCTGCACCTGCGCGAACTCTCCCAGCACGGCATCTTCGCCTCCTTCGCCGACCAGTTCGAACAGGTCTGGCAAACCACCACCCCCTACCCGAGCAGGGAGCCCCGGTGACCAGGCGCCGCGACCACTACCACGACCCGGCCGCGCCACCGGCCAACAGCCTCGTCCCCGGCGGTTCCGCCCTCGTGGTCGACGACCACGGCCGGATCCTCCTGCAACGCCGCGCCGACTCCGGCAACTGGGCACTGCCCGGCGGCACCATGGACATCGGCGAAACCCTCGGCCAGTGCATCGTGCGGGAGGTCAAAGAGGAAACCGGCCTCGACATCGAGATCACCGGGCTCCTCGGCATCTACACCGACCCAGCACACGTCATCGCCTACGCCGACGGCGAAGTCCGCCAAGAGTTCAACATCACCTACCTCGGACGCGTCGTCGGCGGCACCATCACCGTCAGCGACGAATCCACCGAAGTCCGCTTCGTCGACCCCGCCGAGTTCGACCACATCCCCATCCACGACACCGTCCGGCTCCGACTCCGCCACCACGCCGAACACCGCAACACCCCATACCTCGGATAGCCGCTGCGACCGTGATCGGTCGCCTCCCGTGCGCCGTAGTCTGTCCAGGTTGCCGTCACCGTTGCCGTCAACACCGACCACCGTCGATCCGGATACTGTTCGGCCAAACAGGAAGGCCAGGTCAACGCCATGACAACGTAGCTCACGCACCGTGACGGCCGCGACTTTGCCACACGTACTATGTGGTAGCCGGCAACGAGCCGGTACTGGTGCACAACTGCAATACCATCGATCCGAACGAGGCGCGGTTTACCCAAGACAGTGTTGGTAGCCACTTCAAATCAGGCCACTCGATCGACGAAACGGCCGCTGCGCTTGCTGACGGAAGCTTGGATA
>JABDRL010000053.1 GCA_013041765.1 Dactylosporangium sp.
CCCGCCGAGACACAACGACGCGGCCTCCCGCCCCGCCGGCATGCGCTGCGCGGGGCCAGCCAGCTCCAGCAGGGTGCCGAGGATCTCGGACTCCCAGCGCCCGCGGTGGGACTTGGGGTAGACGAACATCAACCGGCGGTAGCGACGTTCCAGGAGGTCGGTCATGCTGGCGACGCCAGCGGCTCCGGGCCGGCATGCCCGGTCACGACCCGGGCCGCCTCGGCCATCCGGCTCGCGGCCTCACGAAGCGCGACGGAACCGGTCTCCGTGAGGATGTAGTACCGGCGGGCCCGCCCGTTGACCGTCTCCTCGTCCGCCACGCGGACCATGGCATCGGCGGTGAGGCGCTCCAGCGCCGCGTACAACGTCCCCGCTGCCAGCCTGACCCGACCGCCGGAAAGGTCCTCGGCGCGCTTGATGATCGCGTACCCGTGCAGTGGCCCGTCCAGGAGCGCGGCAAGGATGAAGTATGTCGGCTCTCGCATCAGCGCATGACGGACCATACTCGACATTTTATAAAGTTGATCTTTATATATCAAGGTCGTGCCCCCGCGCGGCCGAGCCCGCGCACCCCGCGGCTACGGGCCGGTCTCCAGGTGTCGCCGCACCGCATGCAGGAACGCCCCGGGTTCGGGTTCTGGCCCGTAGCCCAGATTGACGTGCGTTCCCGACCGCCACTCCCCCACCATCGTGCGCACCTGACCGTCCAGCCCGTGGGCGCGCTCCAGGGTGAAGTACCGCCGTTCGGACGCCGGCGCGCAGGGGGCGACCGCGATGAAATGCGCCTCGGGGCTGTGCTCGGCCGGTGGCGGGATGATCAGCAGGATCCGTCCCGGCCCATGGCCGGTCAGCTCGGCGTCCAAACCGTCACAGTCCAGCCGGTGGTCGGCCGGCAGCCGGGCGCCCGCCGCCGCCCAGCCGCCCTCCAGCGCTCGCACCAGCCGCCCGGCGGTGGCCAGACCGACCAGGTCGACATCGGGGCGAAGCAGGATCTGCGGCAGCTGCCGGTGAGCGAACTCGTAGTGGTGCGCACGTGGACGCTCTGGTCGCAGGCTCACGGTGAGATCCCTCCGGTCGGGCCGCTGGCACCGCACCAGGCTGCGGGATTGCCCCGCGCCGCGCAAGCAGCCGACGCACCAACCGGACATCTGATCACAATGACCCAGGACACGCCACAACCGGAACCGCCGCGATCCCGTGACGTCGCGGGGTTCCGGGGTGGAAGACTCCCCGGGCGGGGTGATGATGGTGATCGAGCTGATGCTGCCACCGGGGGTCTCCGCCGTCGCGGTGACGGGAGATCCCCCGGAGGCCCGGCTGCTGCCGGAGGAGGAGCCCGCCGTCGCCGGGGCGATCGCGAAGCGGCGCCAGGAGTTCACCACGGTCCGCTGGTGTGCCCGCAGGGCGATGGCACGACTCGGCCTCGACCCGGTGCCGCTGCCGCCCGGCCACCGGGGGGCGCCCCGCTGGCCGGCCGGGGTCGTGGGCAGCATGACCCACTGCGACGGGTACCGGGCGGCCGCGGTCGCCCGGGCCAGGAACATCGCGGCCCTCGGCATCGACGCCGAGCCCAACGGGCCGCTGCCGGACGGCGTGCTGGAGGTCGTCACCACCGGCGGGGAACGCCGGGAGCTGCGTTCCCTGCCGGCACCGTCCGGGCCGGACGCCCCGCACTGGGACCGTCTGGTCTTCAGCGCCAAGGAATCGGTGTACAAGACCTGGTTCCCGCTGACGCGGCGCTGGCTGGACTTCGAGGCCGCCGAGATCACGATCGACCCGGCCGGCGGCACGTTTCTGGCCCGGCTGCTGGTGCCGGGACCGCTGATCGGGGGGACGACGGTCACCGCGTTTCCCGGGCGGTGGCTGGTCGGCCGGGGACTGGTCGTGACCGCCATCGGGCTCCCCGGCCCCCACCCCCACCACGATCATCCGGAATGACGGCGGGCGGGCGCCGGTCGCTCACAGCACCTTGGCGAGAAAGGCCCTGGTCCGCTCGTGCCGCGGAGCCGCGATGAGTTCCCGGGGCACGCCGGACTCGACCACCACCCCGGCGTCCATGAAGACCAGCGTGTCGCCGACCTCGCGGGCGAATCCGATCTCGTGCGTGACCACGATCATCGTAATGCCGTCGCCAGCGAGGTCCCGCATGACGTCGAGCACCTCCCCGACCAGTTCCGGGTCCAGCGCGCTGGTCGGCTCGTCGAAGAGCATCAGGTTCGGGCGCATCGCCAGGGCTCTGGCGATCGCCACCCGCTGCTGCTGGCCCCCGGACAGCTGGACGGGGTAGGTGTCCAGCTTGTCGCCGAGTCCGACCCGCTCCAGCAGCGCACCGGCCCGGTCGCGGGCCTGTGCCCGGGACTCCCGCAGCACCCGCTGCGGCGCCTCCGTGACGTTGGCCAGGACCGTCATGTGCGGAAACCCGAACAACGCCCCCAGCTGCCGGTCGAAGGGCAGTCCCAGCTCGACGCGGGACCACAGGATGCCCAGGTTGCCGAAGAGCACGGCGAGCACCAGCCGGGGCACCGCCCGGAAGAACCAGGTGTAGAGGAAGGCCAGCCCGGACAGCACCGGGTTGGGCGACAGGCGCATCATCGCCACGACGATGCCCAGGGACACCCCGATGAGCATCGAGAAGACGGTCAGCAGGATGGTGCCGCGCAGACCTTCCATGATTGGCGGGCGGAACGCGTTGTCCATGATGAACGTCCACTGGAAGCGGTCGTTCGTGATCAGCATGTGGGCGAACATCGCGGCGAGCACCGCGACGACGGCCAGCATCACCCAGCGTCCCGGGTGCCGGACCGGCACCGCCTTGATGGCCTGGGGCGGTGCCGGCTCGGAAACGCTGTCGGGCGTCATGGCCACCGGCTACGGGTTGATGGCCGGGTCGGTGGTGATGGCGCCGTGGCCGACGCCCCACCGGGCGAGGATCGCCTCGTAGGTGCCGTCGGCGATGATCGATTTGGTCGCGTCCCGCAGCACCTCTGCCAGGGCCTGCTGGTCGTTGTTGACCGCGAAGCCGTAGGGCGCGAAGTCGTAGATGTCGCCGACCAGGGTCAGCTGGTCGTTGGTCTGCTTGACGGCGTAGGCGCTCACCGGGGAGTCGGCGAGCATGGCGTCGTCCTTGCCGCTGACCACGGCGGTCGTCGCGTCGCTCTGGGCCTGGTACCGGTCGATGGTGATGGCCGGCTTGCCGGCGTCGGTGCACCGCTGGTTGCGGGCGGCGATGTCCTCGGCCTGGACCGTGCCGGTCTGCACGGCGATCTTCTTGCCGCACGCGTCGTCGGGGTCGACGGTCGAGCCCTTGGCCGCGACTCACTGGGTGCCGGCCGTGAAGTAGCTGACCATCAGGACCTGCTGGGCCCGCTCGGCATTGATGGTCAGGGAGGAGACCCCGACCTCGTACTTGCCGGACTGGATCCCGGGGATGATGTCGTCGAACTTCGCGGGCTGCCAGTCGGTTGCCAGCCCGAGCTTGGCGCCCACGGCGTCGAACAGGTCGACGTCGAATCCGATGACGGTCTTGCCATCGGTGTCGAGAAATTCGCTGGGGGCGTAGGAGATGTCCGCGCCGACGAGCAGCTGGCCATCGGCTTTGATCACATCCGGGACCCGGTCGGCCAGGGCCTGGTCCACCGCGACGCTGGGCGCCGGGGAGGCGTCGCCGGGAGTTGCCGAGGAGTCGTCGGTCTTCTCCCCGCACGCGGTCAGGGCC
>JABDRL010000064.1 GCA_013041765.1 Dactylosporangium sp.
GTACAACGCCCGGAGATCGCACTCAAGTCTGGGCGACCGCACGCCGGTGGAGTATGAGCGGGCCTGGTACGACGGCGAACGTCCCCAACTCCGGGACGAGGCCGAAGACCAGACGCTCCGGGGAACCAACGGACGGTACCTCCGCCGGGACAACAACCGGGACATCAACCCCCGCACCCTCGAACACGCGGGATGAACCCGCCTCCACGAAACCCGGGCTGACTCACTGACCGCTGGCCATCATCGGCGGACGGCTGATCTGCCCGCAGGCGAGAGTCGACGCTCGGTGCAAGCGGGAAGAGACAGGCGTCCCATCGCCCCGATCGCCCCGAGGCACTGTTGCGGCCGGGCGAGGACCTGCACACCGCAAGGCGGCAGAAGCGTACATCCGATTTTGACAACTGGTGGGCGCTCGCAGTGTCTGGCCTTGGGCGCCGATCTACGGAAGGCGGCAGCCGCAGGTGGCGAGTTCCTGGCCGTATGCGCGGTCGTGTTCGGCATCCCCGCCGATGGTCTGGCCGCGATGGCGGCCCTGGGCCCACCACCGCCGACGCCGTTGGGGAGGTCATGACGGGCCGGCCGGGTCTGCGGCGAACTGTTGCTGGCCGAGCACGGCCAGCAACTGGAGCTTCTCGTAGCCCTCGGTGCGGGGGCGGGCGGTGAGTACGAGCAGTGCCTGGGACTGGTCTTCGGTGAACAGCGCCTGGCAGTCCAGCTCGATCGGGCCGAGTTCGGGATGGATGAGGGTCTTGTGGTCCTCGAACCGCCGGGTGACCTCGTGCCGTCGCCAGAGCTCGTCGAACTCCGTGCTCGTCTGTTGCAGCGCCCGCACGAGTTCGCCGGCGCGGGAGCGGGAGCCCATCGACCCGTAGGCGGCCCGCAGGCTCGCGACCTGGGCCCGGCTGTGCCGGTCCCGATCGTTTTCGGGGTAGCGGATCCGTTCGGTGGGATCGGTGAACCAGCGGTAGATCTCGCTGCGGGCCAGGCCGGTGTGGCCGGATCTGTCGCCGAGCAGCGCGGTCGCGAGCCGGTTCTGCACCAGCGTCTCCCCGAGGTTGGACAGAATGAGCGCCGGGGTGTCGTCGAGGCGGTCCAGCACCCGCAGCAGTGCGGGGGCGATGTGCGCGGCGCTCGACACCGGCGAGGGGGCGTTGCGTCCGGCGATCCGGAACAGGTAGTCGCGCTCGTCGCCGGTCAGCCGCAGCGTCCGGGCGAGCGAGACCAGGATCTGCTCGCTGGGTTGCGGGCCGCGTTGCTGTTCCAGGCGGGTGTAGTAGTCGGTGGACATGGTGGCGAGGGCCGCGACCTCTTCTCGCCGCAGCCCGGGTGCCCGGCGGCGTGCGCCCTGTGGCAGCCCGACGTCCTCGGGTCGCAGTGCCTCGCGGCGGCGGCGCAGGAAGTCGGCGAGTCCGAGACGGTCCATGTTTCCAGTGTCCCCGGCTGTGCCCCCGGAACCAGGGATCGTGGGTCCTCCGATGAGCGGTCTCTGCACCCGGCCCGGCCGGCCGGCCAGACTCGGCCACATGGACATCTCCGGAAACACCATTTTCATCCCCGGTTCCACCAGCGGCATCGGCCTGGCTCTCGCCCTGGCGCTGCGGGCCGAGGGCAACACCGTCATCGTCGGAGGCCGCCGCACCGGGGTGCTCGAACGCCTCGCCGCCGAGCACCCCGGCCTTGACACCGTGCGGATCGACACCGCGGACGCGGCGAGTGTCGACACCGCAGCCCGGCAGGTGCTGGCCGCGCATCCGGACCTCAACGTCGTGGTGATGATGGCCGGCATCATGCGGGTCGAGGACTGGCACCGGCCAGCGTCGTTTCTCGCCTCGGCCGAGGCGGTCATCACGACCAACCTGCTCGGCCCGGTCCGCCTCATCGCCGCGTTCATCGAGCACCTGCGGGCGCGGCCGGACGCCACCCTCGTCACCGTCTCCTCCGGACTCGCGTTCGTGCCACTCCGGGCGACGCCGAGCTACAACGCGTCCAAAGCGGCGATCCACATGCTCAGCGAGTCGATCCGGCTGCAACTGGCCGACACGACCGTGCGGGTCGTGGAGCTGGAACCACCGGCCGTGCGCACCGCGCTGCTGCCCGGCCAGGAACACAGCGCGTTCGCCATGCCACTCGACGAGTTCATCGCCGAGGTCCTCGCGCTGCTGCGGTCGCGGCCCGCGGCGACCGAGATCCAGGTCGAGCGGGTGAAGTCCCTGCGCTACGCCGAAGCCCGTGGCGCATACGACCAGGCCGTCGCGACGCTCAACGCGGCAGACCCCCACGGCGAGTAGCCCCAGCGGCCCCCGCCGTCGCGCACCCCCGGAAAGGGATCCACACCATGCAGACGAAGGTCATCATGATCACTGGGGCGTCCAGCGGCTTCGGCGCGCTGACCGCCCGTGCCCTCGCCCGCGCCGGGCACACCGTCTACGCCGGCATCCGGCACACCACCGGCCGCAACGCCCCCGCGGTCGCCGCTGCGGCCGACTACGCCGCCAAGCACGGCGTCGACCTGCGCACCGTCGACCTGGACATCTCCTCCCAGCCGTCGGTCGATCACGCCGTCGCCACGATCCTCGACGCCCACCACCGCCTGGACGTCGTGGTCCACAACGCCGGGCACCTGGTCACCGGCCCCGCCGAGGCGTTCACACCCGAGGAGCTGGCGGCGCTCTACGACACCAACGTCCTGGGCACCCAGCGGGTGAACCGCGCCGTGCTGCCACACCTGCGGGCGCGCGGCCACGGCCTGCTGGTATGGGTGGGCAGCAGCAGCACCCGCGGCGGCACCCCGCCCTACCTCGGCCCGTACTTCGCGGCCAAGGCCGCCATGGATTCCCTGGCGGTCAGCTACGCCGGCGAACTGGCCCGTTTCGGCATCGAGACCTCCATCGTGGTGCCCGGCGCTTTCACGTCCGGCACCAACCACTTCGCCAACGCCGGCACCCCCATCGACACCGCTACCGTCGCCGACTATGCGCGGCGGTACGCCGGCCTGACAGACCACATCGGCCGGGCCCTGGCCGCCATGACACCACCCGACGCCGACGTCACCCAGGTCGCCGACGCCATCGTCACCATCGTCGACACCCCGCCCGGCCGGCGGCCGTTCCGCGTCCACGTTGACCCACTCGACGACGGCAGCGAGGTGGTCAGCGCCGTCGCCGACCGGATCCGCGGCGAGTACCTGCACCGCATCGACCTGGCCGACCTGCTCACCCCGCGCACGCCGGCGACCACCCCCACGGCCTGACCTCACCTGACCCGCGCCACGGGCCCCGAGCCCGCGGCGCGGGCCCACCCCGGCCACGGGCCAGAACCCGGTCGCGTCCTCCCGCGCCCGGACCATGGCCGAGGTCTCCAACCGGTACCGCGATCCGCTGTCCCCCGACGACGATCTCGCCGCGCGCAACCCCGTTGCGGACATCCACCGTCCGGCGGCCAACGCCCACCGCTCCGCGTCTGAGCACGGGCGAGGACGCTGGGATTGCTCGACGAGATAATCGTCTACGCGGGGCAACTGCGCTGTCGAGGTCCGCAACGCGCTGCGGCGTCGGTGTGAGAGCGCACGGTCTGGGCCGTGCGATAAGCGTGTACGGTCGCTGGCGGAGGTGCGCCATGGCAGAGGAACTGCTGTTCACTGTAGACGGGGCGAATGCGGTCGCGGCAGAGCGGATTTTGCTGGAAAAGTCCGGCCTACTGGAACGCCAGCATCTCCAGCAGTGGGTCATCGATCATCCCGAGCTGATCGGCGACGGCGTCAAGGTCGTCACGTTCGAGTACGGTAGGTGGATCTCCGCGAGCGGGCCGGCAGCAGATCGGCTCGACGTGCTTGGTTTGGACCGCACCGGCCGGCTGGTGGTCGTGGAGCTCAAGCGGGACCGTGCCCCGGACACGGTGACCATGCAGGCGATCAACTATGCCGCCATGGCGAGCCGGTTCAGCCTCGACTTGCTTGCCGAAGTCCACGCAGTACACCTGGGCGGGTCGACCACCAAAGACCAGGCGCTCGCGCAGTTGATGGAGTGGGCCGAGGCCGTCACCGACGAAACGCTCTGCCCACCGCGGATCGTGCTCATGGCTGCGGATTTCGGCCCGGCGGTCACCAATACGGCGCTGTTCCTCTACGAGGCCGGCATCGATATCCGGCTGGTCCGCTACCAGCTCTACCGCACAGCCGCCGGCGAGAAGGTCCTGTCAGTGGCCCAGCTACTGCCGGTGCCGGACGCCGAGGACTACATGATCAGGCCTCGGTCGGTCGCCAGCACTCAGGCCGCCACCCGCACCGCCAGTGAGCGGCGCGCCGCCACCGTCGTGCGGATTGTCGAGCACGGTGTGCTCGCTGAGGACGCCGAGCTGACCATCCGCGTCCCCCCCCAGGTCGGCCAGGACCGCGACAAGATCCGCGCGTGGTTGCACGACGACCCCCAACGGGCGCGTGTCCGCTGGCACAACGACGCCACCAGGCCGGTGGAGTGGGCCGCCGACGGACAGCGATACGCAGCCCATGAGCTGATCCGAATGATCATCAAAACCGCCACCGGCCAGCCGCCCCAAGCCCAGGTATGGCCGCCAACCTGGTATTGCACCCCGGACGGTAAGACCCTGTACCAGCTTGCCGACCCCTTGCCCTGACCATGCGGGAGCAGAAGCCGGAGTCACCCCGCGAGATCTGAACGGGACGCGCCCCCCAGCGCGACTCGCGTCGCGGCGTGTTCGGATTGGGCGCCGCCCTGCAAGCGGGCATGCTGCGCTCTGTTTCCCTTCCTTGTTGACGATGGTCTTTTGAAGTGGAGCTTCGTATGAACCGTAACCGCAGCCATGAGGTGACCGTGTCCGTCAATGCGGCAGAAACAGATATCCGATCTTGACAACTGATGGGCGGTCGCGGTGCCTGTCATCGGGTGCCGATCCACGGAAGACGGCAGCCGCAGGCGGCGAGCTTCGACCGACCACCGGGTCCGTCGAACAGCGCATTGCGTCGATGGCCAAGTGCCCGGCAGACTGCGGGGGGGCGAGTAAGTACTTTGCGCTTCGTGATCGGCTTCGTACCTCCGGCAAGCAGGAGATACGGATGTCCTTCGACGAGATCAGCGACCTGGTCCCAGGCGGCCTGCCGCCGAGCGCGTACCGGCATGACGCGTGGTGGAACAACGAGGACGGCCCTGGCAGCACCCATAGCCAGAGCCGCCTCGGCTGGATGGCTGTCGGGTACACGGTCGTTGCTGATTCGTCCAAGTCGGCATCGACGGCATCGACCCAGACCTCCTTGCCGACGGGGACGGCTTCATCGTGCAATGGGGCCGCTGCTTCTCCAACCGCGCGTTGGCCTCACTGCCGCTTACTCGGCAACTCGCCATCGCCGAGACGTGTGACCGCGATGACCCCGACGGGCAATCTGAGTTCTGGCAACTCGACCTACAGATGAGCTTCGACGACCGGTCCGATCCAATCGATTTCGCCAGCCTGCGCACCGTGAACACCGACTTCTGCTTTGACCAGATCGGTTCGCAACGGGCCGCAGCGTTGCTGACGATCCGCAGTGACCTTGACCAGCAACCGCTGCTGCGAAGGATGTGGCACATGGTCCCGACGAGTAGCGAGCTGACGTTCTCCGCCGTCTGATCTGCCGCCAGCGGGGTCGCCTATCGGCTGAAGGCGCGAGGGCGGGGCCGCGGTGGTTTCGGCGACGGTCGTCTGTGCAGTTCCGTCAAGGCCGGATCATGTCGCGTTTCGTTGGCTAACATCTATCGATCTCTATGTTTTCGCGCCATCTGACGGCTCATCGCTGGGGGGTGTCCGAGGCGCGGATGCGGTCGACATGCGCTAGGAGCGGCATTCTCATTGGGGTGTAGCTGTACAAATGCGATGAATCGTGCGGTGTGGTTGGTTCCGTCGTCCGGGGTCGCCCGCTCGGGCCGTTGTTGATCCGGTGCGGGTTGATCGGATGTCATCCAACAG
This sequence comes from Dactylosporangium sp., assembly GCA_013041765.1. Taxonomy (GTDB): domain Bacteria; phylum Actinomycetota; class Actinomycetes; order Mycobacteriales; family Micromonosporaceae; genus JABDRL01. The sequence goes on from JABDRL010000064.1 coordinate 5,959, forward strand.
TATGGGGGTGGCCGTGACCTAGCGTGGGCATGCGCGTTACTCCATGGGAGGTTGGCCTATGGGGGTGGGCTCGGCGGGACCGTGGGGGGTGAGCTGGGTGGCGCGGCTGCGGCATCTAGTGGTGATGGTTCCCGGTATCGGCGGGAGCGTCCTGAAGGGACACTATGGGCTGGCCGCTGCCGGACTGGCCCGGACCTTGGCGGTGCCCCGGCGGCTGGACCTGGATCGCAACCCGCATCTGGAACCGGACGGTCTGGTTCGGGATTTCACGGTGTTGCCGCTGCTGCTGACGTTGCCGGGGTATCGGCGGTGGTACCAGCACCTGCGCAACGCCTTCGATCCGCTGGGGATCACCACCTACCGGCCGGCGGAACCGATCCACCCTGATACCGATGTGTTGTTGCTGCCCTACGACTTCCGCCGCTCCATCGTCGAGGCCGCGCGGCGGCTGGATGCCGCGGTGGATGAGGCGCTGTCCCTGCGGGGCGAGGTGGCGGCGAAGCCAGTGATCATCGTGGCGCATTCGATGGGGGGTCTGGTCGCGCGGTACTGGATCGCGGTGCTGGGCGGGTGGCGGCGCTGCCAGGCGTTGATCACGCTGGGTACGCCGTTCCGGGGCGCCCCGAAGGCGTTGGACTGGCTGGTCAACGGGGTTCGGGTGGGGCCGGTGGTCGACGCGCGCAGCACCAGGGTCATTCGGGGGTGGCCGTCGGTGTACGAGTTGCTGCCGCAGTACGAGGCGGTGTGGGACGCCACGACCGGGTCGGTGACGCAGTGGACGCGGCTGCCTGCCCCGCTGGTCGCGGCGAAACCCTTGCTGGCCGGATACGCCGAGCGGTACCAGACCATGGCCGAGGCCGCTCGGGGGGTCCACGAGGCGATGTGGGACGGGTGGGCGCAACTGGGCCCCGATCAGGTGCCGGCGGTCATCCCGTACCTGGCGCGTGGGCATGCCACAGCGAACCTGGCCACGTTCGATGGCACGGCGTTGACGGTGACCAAGGACGATCCGCCGTGGCGGGGCAGTGTCGGCTGGGCCGGTGACGGCACGGTGCCTGCGTTGGGGGCGATCCCGCACGAGTTGGGCGAGGCGCCCGATCGGTGGCGGGTGCGCCCGGACCGGCATGGGCCGCTCGGGTCGATCGGTGACCCGGTGCAGGATCTGCTGTCCTACGCCGGGGACCCGGTGCCGGTCCGGGGAGGTTCGCAGCCCGCCCAACCGTGGCTGGGGCTGGACTGTGACGACTTCGCTCTCGCCGGTACACCGGTGCCGGTGGGTGTCAGCGTTTGCCGTCCGGAGATGGTCGCCGGCGGCAGCGCTGAGGTTGCACCGGGTGCGCGGGCGAGCGCGATGGTTATTGTGACGCCGCAGGACGGTCCACCGATCAGCCGCAGCTACCGATTGGCCGCAGCCACAACCGGCATACCGGGCCAGTGGCGTGGGGAGCTGGATCCGCTTGCGGCCGGACGGCACGAGGTGTCTGTCGAAGTTCACGACCCGGCCGTAGGCGTCACGATGCGCACCCAGACCGTGATCGTCGCGGTGGGCTCCCCAGCAGGCGACGACGGTGATGACAGCGTCGATGGCGACGGCGAGGAGGCCGCGTGAACAACCCGGTGGTGTGGCCGCAGTGGCATCGCAGTACCCCGGACCGGCTGTTGGAGTATCCGCAGCCCGATGCGCTTGGGCACCTGCTGCCGGGGCTGCCGGCACGGGCCGAGGGCCTGGCCGGTGAGCCGTTCGCGACGCTGGGCCGGGTGTATGAGGTGTTCGCCGCGGCGGGCATCGTGTTCTGCGACGAGCCGTTGCCCAGCGGCGAGGGTGCGCAGGCGATCCGGCCGCCCGACCAGGTCCTCGGCCAGGAAGACGTGCCTGGCCGTCCTGAGGTGCCCGGGCAGGGCAACTGCCTGGACCTGTCGGTGACCTTCGCCGGGGCCTGCCTGGCCGCGGGGCTGCACCCGGTGATCGTCGTGTGCGACCCGGCCGCCGGTGGCCCGGCGCACGCCTTGGTCGTGGTGTGGATCGGCGGGCCGTGGACCGGTATCGGTGGCCACCGCACCTATCCCGGCCTGCCCTCCGAAGATGCCGGCAGCGATGGTGACGAGGTCGGTACCTCGCTGGTGCTGGCGGGCCAGCCGCGGTGGCCGGGCGCCCTGCGGGCGAGCGCGGGCGAGGACGGGGCGGGGGCGTTCGTCGCCATCGACGTCACTCGCGCCAGCCGGCGGGGTGATCAGGCTGCGGAGCCGTTGGTCGAAGCGGTCGCGGCCGGGGCCGCGATTCTCACCGCCTGCCACGATCCGGCGGGTGCCTGGCGGTGGGGGTTCGGGGTCGACGTCGGGGTGGGGTTCCGCACGACGACTGCGCTGCCCGCCCCACACCGGCCGGACGTGCCCGCGCTGAGCCGCCCGTACCAGCTGCGGGCTTCGACGAGCGCCTCGCCGCTGGCGCAGTTGAAGGCCCGCACCGGGGTGGTGCCGTTCCTGCCCCGCCGTGAGCTGGATGCCCTGCTGGTGTGGGCGCTCGCCGAGGACACCCCCGATACCGGTGCTCCGGGCGGCGCGGCCACGGCGCCGGTCCGCATCGCGATCGTCGAAGGCGTCGGCGGTTGCGGTAAGACCCGTCTGGCCGCCGAGGTCGCCCACCGGCTGGCCGGTGCGCACCACTGGCACACCGGGTTTCTGGACTCCGACCCGGATCCCGAGGCGGTGGGGTGGCTGACCACCGTGGTCGCCCCCCTGCTGGTAGTGATCGACTATGTTGAGGCCAAGCCGACCAAGGCCCTGGTCAAACTGGTCCAGACCCTGGCGACCCGCCGGTCTCGCACGGTCGTGCTGTGTACCGCCCGGACCCGGGGCCAGTGGTGGCACGGCGCCCAGGGGGCCGAGAAGAAGCTCGAACGGGCCGGGGTGGCGGTGTCGGTCTTCGGTGAGCTGACCCTCGCGGCGCGGCACCCGAACCCGGTGACCCTGTTTCGCAAGACCTACCGTCGCCTGGCCGGCGCTGACGCGGTCGACCACCCCGTCGAGCCCACCGACGACGGCCGGTGGACCACCCTCGACCTGGTCATGCTCGCCTGGTTCGCCGCCCGGGTCGGCCCGGACCTGCCCGAGCGCCGCCACGACCTGTACGAGGAGGTCATCGACCGGGAGCTGGGCCACTGGGCTGAAACGATCAACGCCCGGTTCGCCGGCTTCACCCCGGCGGAGCAGTCATTGAAGGTCGCCGCCGCCTGCGTGAGCCTGCTCAGCCCGACCGAGCGGTGCCTGGCGACCACCCTGGCCGCAACGGACATGGCCACCGCATACGGCGATCCGCCTGGCAAGGTCGCCCAGGGCCTGGCGGCGCTGCTGGCCGAGGCCGACGGCACCCTCAACCTCCGGCCGGACCCGATCGCCGATCACCTGATCGCGACGGTGTTCCCGGCCGACCCGCCCCTGTACACCGCATGCCTGAACCACCTGGCCGGCCAGCAGTCCGGCGGCCATGCCCCGCCCCCGAGCCCACACCTGCGTTCGGAGATCGGCCGGTTCTGCGACAACCTCGACCGCGCCGGGGCCCGCCTACCGGCGACCCCACCCGCCGAACCCGCCGCGCAGAAGCCCGATGGCGGCCCATCCGGCGATCCGGCGATCTGCGATCTCGCCGTCACCGCGCTGCGCCAGCACCCCGACCTGTGGGAAGAGGCGTACGCGGTCGCCCTGCACCGCGGCGGCGTGCTCACCCCAGCGCTGGAAAACCTCGCGACCCGCGAGGACACGCCGCTGCCACTGCGCCAGCTCGCCGCCGAGATCCCCCTCGGGCACGCCGCGCTGCGCGGACTCGCCCTCCACGCGGCACTCCGCACCCGCCCCACCCCGCCCACGGCCGATGACGACGCCGAACGCCTCGCCGACATCGCAGCCCGGCTCGGCACGCTCGGGATCCGGTTGTCGGAGGCCGGGCGGCGGGAGGAGGCGCTGGCCCCTACCCAGGAGGCGGTCACCATCCGTCGGCGGCTGGCCGAGGCCAGCCCCGGTGCGTTCCTGTCCGACCTGGCGATGTCGCTGAACAATCTCGGGAACCGGTTGTCGGAGGCTGGGCGGCGGGAGGAGGCGCTGGCCCCTACCCAGGAGGCGGTCACCATCCGTCGGCGGC
>JABDRL010000107.1 GCA_013041765.1 Dactylosporangium sp.
GTGCGGCTGAGCGCCCTCGCCGGCGAGCCGTGGGCCGCCGGCTGCGACCGGTGCCGGGCGAACCTCGTCCAAGCCTGCGCCCGAGCGGGAATCAAACCCCTGATCGCGTACGCCACCGACGATCACCTGGCCGTGCAACGGCTGGTGTCCCGGGGGCTGGCGGTGACGGCCCTGCCCGCGCTGGCCTTCGCCCTGCACCACGAGCCGGGGGTGGTGCGCCTCCAGGCCCCGGAACTCGGCACCCGCCGGGTCTGGGCCGCCGTGGCCGCCCGGCCCCGCCCGCCGGCCGTCGAGGCGCTCCTCGCGGAGATCGTCGCGGCCGGCGCCGGGCGGTAGGTGGGGCTCGACCGGAATCGAGCCCCACGCTCGGTCAGCTGGTGTATGCCTCGTCGGGGGCGTCGATCACGTCGGCGCCGGTCGGTTCGGTGATGTCGGCGGCAAGACCGAAGTCCGAGTAGGTGACGTCGTACTGGACGTCGGCACCGTCGTCGGCCCCGGGCAGGGTGAAGGTCGCCCGGGAAACGTACCCGTCGGCATTGACCGTCGCGGCGAAGGCGACCGCGGTGGCCCTGTCTCCGGCGGCGGCGGCCAGAACCGTCAGGCTCCGCTGCCCCCCGGCCGAGGACGCCCGCGCCTTCGTCAGGTCGAGCTTGCCGCCGTACGATCCCGCACCGGTGGAGTTGACCTCCGTGGCGGCGGCCAGCAGCGCCAGCGGCATCGGCTCGTTGCCGGTCAGGTCGCACAACGCTTCGTCGGACATCTCGGAGTACCGCATCCGCATGGTCTGGCCGGCCAGGTCCGACAGCCCGCTGACGTACATGGCCTCGCCAGCAAAAATCATCTGCATGGTCTCGCCGCTGACCGGGACGGTGTACCGGGCGAGCTTGCTCGTGCTGTTGTAGAGACCCGTCGCGTCCTCACCGTCCACGTCGCTGGCGATGACCGCGGTGAGGTTCACTCCGGAGGTCTGGGTCACCGCTGTGGCAAGGCTCTCAGCCGGCTCGGGCGACGGGGAGGCGGTGTCGTCCGCCGAACCGCATCCGGCCAGCGCCGTGGCCAGCGCCACGCCGAGCGCCATGGCAACGGTAATCTTTCGCATCATATAAGGCATTCCTCGAGGGGATGAGGGATGAAATGGACCGATGGATGATCATAGTCGGCTCACAGCAAGGGGCGCATTTCCATTCCACGATCGACAGGAATGGGCAGCGGCCGGAGCGCCGAAGGTTAGGCTTGCATACGTGACTGCCCCCGCACCTCGCCCGCGATCCGGCACGCCCTCGCGGCTGCGCCCGCGTGCGGTCGCCGCTGGCACGCTCCTCGGTCTCCTGGCGATGTCCGGATGCAGCTTCGGACAGCCCCCGCCCGACGAGACCGGCCAGCCCCCCAACCTCCCGCGGCCCTCGATGTCCCAGACCCTGAGCGATCCGACGGCCAGCGTCGTCACGACGAGACTCGCCAGCGGACTCGCCGTCCCGTGGGGGATCGCGTTCCTCCCGGACGGCTCGGCGCTGGTCACCGAACGCGACAGCCGTCGCATTCTCCAGGCCACGCCGAATCCCGGCCCATCGGCTCCGCCGTCCCCGGCAACCGGGTCCCCGCCGACGGGCGGAAGCACCGACGATCTGCTGACCGTCACGCCGGTGCAGACCATCGACGAGGCCGTCTCCGGTGGCGAGGCCGGCCTGCTGGGCATCGCGATCTCCCCGTCGTATGCCACCGACCAGACCGTCTTCGTCTACTACTCCACCGCGCGGGACAACCGGATCGCCAAGCTGGTGCTCGGTGCTCCCCCGCAGCCGATCGTCACCGGCATCCCCACGTCGACCACGCACAACGGGGGCGGGCTGCATTTCGGGCCCGACGGTCTGCTCTACGCCTCGACCGGGGACAGCGGCGATCGACGGCTGGCGCAGGACACCGGCAGCCTCGCCGGCAAGATCCTGCGGATGACGGCCGAGGGGAAGCCCGCTCCCGGCAATCCGTTCGGCAACCTCGTCTACAGCTACGGCCACCGCAACGTCGAGGGATTCGCCTGGAGCGATGACGGGAAGCTGTACGCCGCCGAGTTCGGTGAGAACGCCGTCGACGAGGTCAATCTCATCCGGCCCGGGGAGAACTACGGCTGGCCGATCGTCGAGGGCGAGGGGACCGATCCCAAGCTGACCGATCCCATCCTCACCTGGCCGGTCGCCGAGGCTTCCTGCTCCGGGGCGGCGACCCTCGCCAACGTGCTCGTCCTCGGCTGCCTGCGGGGGCAACGGCTCTGGCTGGCGCAGCTGACGGACACGGGCAGCGTCCTGGGAGCCCCGCAGCCCCTGCTCGCTGGCACGCACGGGCGGCTGCGATCCGTCGTGGCCGCTCCGGACGGCAGCCTGTGGATCACGACTTCAAACAAGGACGGCAGGGGCACGCCGGCCCCGAAGGACGACCAGATCCTGCGGATCGTCCTCGGCAGCGTCGGAGACCGGGGGAAGACATGATGAAGCTCCGCTTCTTCGATCCGAAGCGGCTGGCGTCCGCCCTGCACCGGGTCGCCCAGCACCGGTATCGGCGCCACCCGGCGGCCCGGGCCGCCGGTCGCGTCCTGGGACTGCTCACGATCACGCTCATCGGGCTCTCGCTGGGCGTCCTGCTCGCCGGGTCCGTCGTCATGGACATCGGCCCCTTCCACGCCCGGTACTCGATCGTCCCCTCGCTGTCCGGCGGCAGCGAGGTCTCGATCCCGCCGCTGGGGTCGCTGCACATCGACAGCCATGTCGGCCCGGCGCACCTGTGGATCCAGCTGGAATCCCTCGACGAGGCCAAGACCCGAGACCTCGTCAGCGACCCCAACGGCATCGTCTCCGCCAGTGAGAGTGCCGTCGACGACCTGGCCGCTGGCGTCCGTACCCTCGCCATGCAGGTGGCCGGGGCCGGGCTGCTGGGGGCGATGATCCTGGCCGGGCTCGTCTACCGCTCCATGCGCCGGGTCGCCACCGCCGGCGGCATCGCCCTCGGCGTTCTGGTCGCCAGCGGAGGCCTGGTGGCGGCGACGTTTCGCCCCGACGCGATCCAGGAACCCCGCTACGAGGGGTTGCTGATCAACGCCCCGGCGGTCGTCGGTGACGTCAAACGCATCGCCGACCAGTACGAGGAGTACCGCGACCAGTTGCAGCGCCTGGTCCAGAACGTCAGCCGGCTCTACGGCACGTTCTCGACCCTGCCGGTGTACGAGCCGGACACCAAGACCACCAGGGTGGTGCACATCTCCGACATGCACCTCAACCCGGCGGCCTGGTCGGTCGTGCAGACGGTCGTGCAGCAGTTCCGCGTCGACATGGTCGTCGACACCGGAGACCTCGTCGACTGGGGCAGCGAGCCCGAGGACTCCTACGTCAACGCGATCGCCCAGCTGAAGGTTCCCTACCTGTACATCCGGGGCAACCACGACTCGACCAACACCGAAGCGGCCGTGGCCAGGCAGCCGAACGCGCACGTGCTGACCAACTCGGTGGTCACGGTCGAGGGGCTGTCCTTCGCCGGCATCGGCGATCCCCGTTTCACCCCGGACAAGGAGACCGTAGGGTCAGGGGCCGATCTGCGCCTGGTCCGCAACACCGGAGCCAGCCTCGCCGGCCGGATCCGGGCCAGCGATGTGACCGTGGATGTCGCGCTGGTACACGATCCCGCCTCGGCGGATCTGCTCGCCTTCTCCTGCCCGCTGGTCCTCGCCGGGCACACCCACAAGCGGACCGTCAGCCGGATCGACGGTCCGACCGGTACCCAGACCTTCGACCGGACGATGCTGATGGTGCAGGGCTCCACGGGGGGCGCGGGTCTGCGCGGGCTGGAACGCTCCGAGCCGCTGTCGCTGGCCTTCTCCGTGCTCTACTTCGACGAGTACCGCTCGTTGAAGGCCTACGACGACATCACGGTGGGTGGCACCGGACTCAGCCAGGTGTCGTTGGAGCGGCACATCGTCGCCCCGGACGAGCCCGAGGACGACGAGGCCACTCCGGCTCCGTCGGCGCCCGGCTCGATCGCCCCCATCAACGGGGAGCAGCCCTCGCCGACGTCCTGACGCCCGTTCCGGGCACCATCACGTTCTCCGGCCGGGACGATCCGTCAGCCGGCGCTGAGCCGGGAAAGGATCATGTCGCGGACGGTCTTGGCATCGGCCTGACCCCGGGTGGCCTTCATCACCGCACCGACCAGCACGCCCGCCGCGGCGACCTTGCCGTCCCTGATCTTCTCGGCGACCGCGGGATTGGCCGCGACGGCCGCGTCGACCGCCGCCGCCAGCGCTCCGGTGTCCGAGACGACCTCCAGGCCACGGGCCACCATGATCTCGGCAGGAGACCCCTCCCCCGCGAGCACCCCGTCGAGCACGACCCGTGCCAGCTTGTCGTTGATCTTGCCCTCGTCCACCAGCCGCTGAAGTTCGGCGACCTGGACCGGGCGCACGCCGAGGGACCCCAGCTCGACCCCGGACTCGTTGGCCCGCCGGGACAGCTCGCCCAGCCACCACTTGCGGGCGCCATCGGCGGTTGCCCCCGCCGCGACCGTCGCCTCGATCAGCTCGACGGCACCGGCGTTGACCACGGCCTGCATCTCCAGCTCGGTCAGCCCCCACTCGGCCCGAATGCGCTGGTGCCGCAGGCGTGGCGCCTCGGGGAGGGCGACCCGCAGCCGCTCGACCCAGGCCGGGTCCGGCGCCAGGGGCACCAGGTCGGGCTCTGGCAGGTAGCGGTAGTCGGTTGCGGTCTCCTTGCTGCGTCCGGAGGTGGTTTCGCCGGTGTCCTCGTGGAAGTGCCGGGTCTCCTGCGTGATCCGACCCCCGGCGTCGAGGACCAGCGACTGCCGCAGCATCTCCGAGCGCACCGCGCGCTCCACCGACCGCAGCGAGTTGACGTTCTTCGTCTCGGTACGCGTGCCCCAGGGCCGGCCGGGGAGGTTCAGCGAGGTGTTGACGTCGCACCGCAGGGAGCCCTGCTCCATCCGGACATCAGAGACCCCCAGGGACCGGACCACGTCCCGCAGTTCGGCGACGTACGCCTTGGCGACCGTCGGAGCCTTCGCGCCGGTGCCGGGAACCGGCTTCGTAACGATCTCGACCAGCGGGATGCCGGCCCGGTTGTAGTCGACCAGCGATTCCCTGGCCCCGTGGATCCGGCCGGTGGCCCCGCCGAGGTGCAGGGACTTGCCCGTGTCCTCCTCCAGGTGCACCCGCTCGATGCCGACGCGCACGAGTTCGCCGTCCACCTCGACGTCGAGCCAGCCCTCCGAGCACAGCGGCTCGTCGTACTGGCTGATCTGGAAGTTCTTCGGCATGTCGGGGTAGAAGTAGTTCTTCCGGGCGAACCGGCACCAGGTCGCGATCGAGCAGTTCAGAGCCAGCCCGATCCGGATCGTCGCCTCGATGGCGGCCCGGTTGGCGACCGGCAGGCTGCCGGGCAGGCCGAGGCAGACCGGGCAGACCTGGGTGTTGGGCACCGCGCCGAAGCCCGTGGGGCAGCCACAGAACATCTTGGTGTTCGTACCCAATTCGACATGCACCTCCAAGCCCAGCACGGGCTCGTAGCGCGCAACGACATCATCGTATGTGGGCGACACCGTGGTGCTCATCAACGCTCCAAGGCACAGTTCTGCGGACAGACCACCCCAGCCTAGTCGCGCGGTCCGGCACGCCGTCGCCGGTGTGCCAACCCCAGCGACGGCCCCAGCGACGGCCCCAGCGCAATCTTGATCAGCGGACCGGCAGGTCCGGTGGAGCCAGCGTCCCGATGGCCGTCTCCAGGGCGGCCCCGACCCGGTACATCTGGTCGTCGCCCATCGTCTGCGCCGCGATCTGGAGCCCGACCGGCAGCCCCTCGGACAGCCCGCAGGGAACGGAGATGGCCGGACCGCCATAGAGGTTCACCGGGATGGTGTACAGGTCGGCGAGGTACATCTGGTAGGGGTCGGCCGTGCGCGCGCCCAGGGGGAAGGCCACGAACGGGGTCGTCGCCGACACCAGCACGTCGACCTGCTCGAACGCGGCGGTGAAGTCACGGGTGATCAGGGTCCGCACCTTCTGGGCCTGGCCGTAGTACGCGTCGTAGTAACCGGACGACAGCGCATAGGTCCCGATCATGATGCGTCGCTTGACCTCCGGCCCGAAGCCGGCGTCCCGCGTTATCGACATGACCTCTTCCAGCGCGCGCTGCCCGTCGTCACCGACCCGCAGGCCGTACCGGACGCCGTCGAAGCGGGCCAGGTTGGACGAGCACTCGCTGGGCGCGATGAGGTAGTAGGCCGGCAGGGCGTACTGGAAGTGCGGGCAGGACACCTCGACGATCTCCGCCCCCAGCTTGGCCAGAGCGTTGACCGCGTCCCGGACGGCGGCCGCGACACCGGGCTCGTCCCCGTCCCCCGCGAGCTGGCTGACCAGACCGATCCGCACCCCGTGCAGGTCGCCGCTGGCGCCCTGGCGGGCCGCCTCGACCACCGGCGGCACCGGCGCCGGGATGGATGTGGAATCCAGCGGATCGTGCCCGGAGATCGCCTTGTGCAGGAGCGCGGTGTCCTCGATCGTCCGGGCACACGGCCCGGGCGTGTCCAGCGAGGAGGAGAACGCCACCAGCCCGTAGCGGGAGTTGCCGCCGTAGGTCGGCTTCGCGCCGACCGTGCCGGTCGCCGCTCCGGGCTGCCGGATCGATCCCCCGGTGTCGGATCCGATCGCCAGCGGCGCCTCGTAGGCCGCGACGGCCGCGGCCGAGCCACCGCCGGAGCCCCCGGGGATCCGGCCGAGGTCCCAGGGGTTCCTGGTCGGGCCGTAGGCGGAGTACTCCGTCGAGGAGCCCATCGCGAACTCGTCCATGTTGGTCTTGCCCAGGATCGGCAGGCCGCCGGCCTTGAGCCGGGTGACGACCGTGGCGTCGTACGGCGGCAGCCAGCCCTCGAGGATCTTGGAGCCGCAGGTGGTCGGCAGGCCGGTGGTGGCCAGCACGTCCTTGACCGCGACGGGCACGCCGTCGAGGGCGGAGGCGGGGGTGCCGGCGGCGCGCCGCGCGTCGGACTCGGCGGCCTGCGCC